>NZ_BSQU01000006.1:0-251414 GCF_030268505.1 Akkermansia sp. NBRC 115031 | reverse complement strand
ATCGTCTCCTTCCGCTGGCTGTCTCCCGAGGAGGTGTAATAAAAGAGAGAGAGAGTTTTTTTCTTCTTCCCGGCCAGCGCCGCTTCCCATCCACGGGGAGCGGCTCTTTTTGTGCTTAAGGGGAGGGGAAGATTGTTTTTACGGCGGGGTTCTGCCGGTAGACAAGATGGACTATTTGGACAATAGGGACGGGATGGGAGACGGGAAGTGGGGGTGTTGCACAACTGTAATTCTGCCAATGCGTTGCTGATTGTGACGATTTCTTAACCAGGTTTCTCTTCCTCTCCTTGGGAGAGGATAGGTGCCGTTGGATAGAAGGAGGGGGCCTTCCTGGAAAGATAAAAGCGGTAGTTTATTCCACAGCCAGTTTCATATGTTGGAGACTTGCAAAGAATACCTTCATTTTTGCTTTTCTGTTCCGGTAAACGGGAAGAGCGCTGCTGGAGAATGCATTTTTTATGGGCAAAGGAGTGGTGGTCAACATGCCTTTCAGAAGAATGAGGCGTCGAATGGATAACGGGATGTCCTGAAACTGCAATAAGGTTTCAAGTTTCCTTAATAGGGGAAAGCCGGAACGCAAGCCGGGTAACGGCGGATGCCGTTCAGCGTGCGGAGATGTGGCGGCTCCTGAAACCGAAGCCGACGGCAAAGGTGACCAGGGTGCCGATGGTTACGCGCCATGGAAAGGCTATTTCCGGAATATATTGCCTCCAGTCGGCGGGCAGGGGGATGAGTTCGGTCAGCAAGGCAATGACCAGGAAGCCTGCCGCCATGGCAATGATGTTTCCTGAATCGTTTCCTCTGGTGCGCGTCAGCATCCCGAGCAGGAAGATGCCAAGCAGCGAGCCGTAGGTGTAGCCGAAGATGCCCAGGGCGATTTGAATGATGCGGACTTCCGGGTGGTGCACCACGTACCACGCCGTGATGGAACCAACGAGGATGAGCAGCAGGGAGAAGCCGGCCGTTCCCCAGCGCACGCACCGGAGGAGCTGACGTTCCGTGGCTTCCGGTTTGAATACTCCCTGGTACCAGTCCTTGGTGGCGGTGGTTGCCAGGGAGTTGAGAGCGGTGGACAGGGAACCCATGGCGGTTGCCAGGAGCCCGGCGATCAGCAGCCCCCGGATGCCGTTGGGCAGTTCATGGATGATGAAGTAGGGGAAGACATGGAGCTGCGGCGTGTCTGCGGGGAGGGACGCCGGATTGTACTGGTAGAAGACGTAGAGAAGAATGCCCGTGAAGAGGAAGACGATGACGATGGGGAAGTCCAGCAGCCCGGATACGATGACTGCCCGCGTTCCCGCCTTGCTGCTTTTTGCGGCCAGCATCCGCTGCACCATGTCCTGGTCCGTGCCGTGTGTAGCCATGGTGATGAAGGTCGCTCCCAGGAAGGCTGCCCATACCGTGTATTCCTGACCCAGGACATGGGCGCATTGCTGGAGGAAGTCCAGGCCTTCCTTGGTGCCCCACGAGAAGAATTTCCAGTCGTCCCCTCCGTTCATGGCGGCTGAGATGGAGTTCCACCCTCCGGGAATGTGGGAGAAGAGAACCCACAGGGCGGAGAGCATGGAGACGCCCAGCACGACGGCCTGGAGGACATCCGTCCAGACGACGGCTTTCAAGCCGCCGATGGCTGTGTAAATGGTGGTGGCGATGGAGATGACGACCAGCGCGGCAATGTAAAGCAGGACAATTTGGTTGGCGTCCGCCGTGGTGTCCGTCATGAATTGGTAGGCAATGACCAGCAGAATGCCTGCAAAGTAAAGTCTTGTTCCACTGGCGAGCACCCGGCTGACCAGGAAGACCATGGAGGCCGTGCGGCGCGTCAGGAGCCCGAATCTTTTTTCCAGGTATTCATAGATGGAGACCACCTTGTAGTCATAGTAGGGTTTGAGGAAGAGCTTGCCGACGATGATGCGGCCCAGGATAGTGCCGATGCAGAGCTGGGCGTACGTGAAGTTGCGGGTATGGTAGCCTTCCCCCGGAGCCCCCAGAAAGGTGGCCGCGCTGATTTCCGCCGCCAGGATGGAGGCCAGAATGGCCCACCAAGGCAGGGAGCGGTTGCCCAGGGCATAGTCCGTCAGGGAGTTCTGCCTGCGTCCCGCATAGATGCCAATGCAGAAGATAGCCAGAAAGTAGACGACGATGACAAGGAGGTCCGTGAACATGCCTGGAAAGAGAAGGCCTTTTCCGGAACAGGGTTTCCGGAAAAGGCCCCGGGCTGGGTGAAGGGTCAGGAGCGGCTCTTGTGTTCCAGCGCGGCTGAAACCAGACCGGAGAAGAGCGGATGAGCCCGGTTGGGTGCGGACTGGAATTCCGGATGGTACTGGCAGGCAATGAAGAAGGGATGGGAGGGAAGTTCCACGACTTCCACCAGGCCGTGTTCATCATTAACGGCGCTGATGACCATGCCTGCGTTTTCCAGTTCTTCACGGTAGGCCGGGTTGAATTCGTAACGGTGGCGGTGGCGTTCCGTGACGCTGTCCTTGCCGTACAGCTTGTGCGCCAGAGTTCCGGGCTGGATCAGGGCTTTATAGGAGCCCAGGCGCATGGTGGCCCCCATGGCTTTGATTCCTTTCTGCTCTTCCTGAAGGCTGATGACGGGGTGGGTGGATTTCTGGTCGAATTCCGTGGAGTTGGCATCGTCCATGCCGCAGATGTGGCGTGCGTATTCAATGACGGCTACCTGCATGCCCAGGCAGATGCCCAGGAACGGGATGCCCTTGGTGCGCGCATATTCCACTGTTTGTATTTTTCCTTCAATGCCGCGGTCTCCAAAGCCGCCCGGCACCAGAATGCCGTCCACGGAACCGATCAGGGCATCCGCTCCTTTTTCTTCAATTTCTTCCGCGTCTATCCGGAGGATTTCCACGCGAGTGTCATTTTCAGCACCGGCATGAGTGAAGGATTCATAGATGGATTTGTAAGCGTCCTGAAGGGCGATGTATTTGCCGACTACGGCAATCCTTACGGAGTGGCTTGGGCTGATGACGCGCCCCACGTAACGCTGCCAGTCCGCCAGGTTGGGAGCGGGAACGTCCAGCCCCAGGCGCTTGGTGACGATGCGGTCTATTTTGTCCTGGCTGAGGTCCAGAGGACATTCGTAAATGGTGTTTTTAACGTCGCGGAAGGCGATGACATTTTTGGCTTCCACGTTGCAGAACATGGCGATTTTCCTCCTTTCGTCTTCGCTCATATCGTATTCCGTCCGGCAGATGATCACGTCCGGCTGAATACCAATTTCCCGGAGCTTGGCGACGGATTGCTGGGTGGGCTTCGTTTTCATTTCCCCGGCGGCCTTGATGTAGGGGAGCAGGGTGACGTGGATGAAGCAGACATTGTCGCGGCCCACTTCCAGCGCGAACTGGCGCAGGGCTTCCAGGAAGATGTGGCCTTCCATGTCCCCTACCGTGCCGCCGATTTCCGTGATGATGATGTCCACGTCCGATTGTTCCGTGACTTCATAAAGGCGGTTTTTGATTTCATCCGTGACGTGCGGAATGTATTGAACCGTTTTACCCAGATAGTCTCCCCGGCGTTCCTTATGCAGCACGCTTTCAAAGACCTGGCCGGAAGTAAGGTTGTTAAGACGGGAGAGGTTGCAATGGACGAAGCGTTCATAATGGCCCAGGTCCAGATCCGTTTCCGCCCCGTCGTTCAAGACGTACACTTCCCCGTGCTGGAACGGGCTCATCGTGCCGGGGTCTACATTCAAGTAGGGGTCGAATTTTTGAAGGGTGACCTTGAGACCGCAGCGTTCCAGCAGAGTACCGATGGATGCCGCCGCCAGTCCTTTGCCGAGAGAGGAGACAACACCACCTGTGACGAAGATGTATTTCATGATTATGGTTCTTAATGTATGTTTAATAAGATTTGTTCCACCTGGGCCGCCTGTTCCGGCGTGTCTACGCCCACGCTGACATGGTCCGTCAGAATGACTCTGATTCTGGCGCCGTTTTCCAGCGCGCGCAGTTGTTCCAGGGATTCCGTTTGTTCCAGGGGGGTGGGTTCCCAGCGCACGTAGTTTTCAAGGAAGTCCCGGCGGTAGGCGTAAATGCCCAGATGGCGCAGCGGGGGGGTGACGCGGGGATGGCGGGCATAGGGAATGACGGAACGGGAGAAGTACAGGGCGTCGCCGTTGCCGGCCAGGACCACTTTGACGATGTTCGGGTTGTCCAGGTCTTCCTGCGCGCTGATGGGGCAGGCCACGGTAGCCATGGACAGGGCCCCGTCAGAAACCAGCGCGTCCGCCAGCCTGTCAATCAGGGCCGGGTCAATGAGGGGTTCGTCTCCCTGGATATTGACCACATGAGTGGCGGAGGGGAAGGCTTGCACCGCTTCCGCCAGGCGGTCGCTGCCGCTGGGATGGTCCGGAGAGGTCATGATCGCCTTGGCGCCGAAGGCCACGGCGGTGTCGAAGATGCGCTGGTCGTCCGTGGCGATGGCGATGTCGTCAAGGCGGGAGCAGCGGGAAACGCGTTCCCATACGTGCTGGACAAGCGGTTTTCCTGCAATGAGGTGAAGCGGCTTGCCCGGAAATCTGGAGGACCCCCAGCGTGACGGGATGAGGCCGATGATATGATGAGGAGAGTCTGCTGCCATGAGAAGAGGAAACGCATCGAAAGGTAGCAACTCCCCTTGAATTAGTCCAGCCTCAAGCATCAGATGCGCCCGTTTTTCCGGAGTAGGGGCGGAACGGTCAGGCGGAAATGGCGGGCGCGGCGGCAGGCTGCGGTTTTGCCTCCGTCTTCCGGATAATGAGCGGCATGTATTCCTTGCGGATGTGGAGGGATACGTACAGGCCTTCCTTTTTGGCGCAGGAGAAGAGCACCTTGATGATGGCCAGGGAGATGATGTCCATGGAGATGGTGGTACTATCCCCGAAGATCAGCAGAAAGGTGAGCGGCTTGATGAAGTAGACGGTTGAAACGTAAAGAATGCCCAGCTTGTATTTGTGGTTGCGGTAGATTCTGCTGACGATCCATGCATAGGTCATGCCGATGACGGACAGAATGAGGTACAGGGAAAGCCCCACGTAGCCAAGCGTTTGAATGGTGGAAATGGGGCCGCTGTGCCATAGCCCGTTCCAGGCAAAGGATGACTGGTCCTGGCTGAGGTTGTAGGCTTCCTCATAGATGTTGGCTTTCACGATGCTGATATCCCGTGAAAAGCCGTCTCCGAATACCTTGTCCTGAATGAAGTGTTCGCGGTCGTCCAGAGCCCATTCCCACATTTCAAAGCGCCAGTTCATGGACGCTTCCGCGTTTACTCTGGCTTGCATGCTGACATCCAGGAAAGGAAGGGCTGAAAGTGTGCGCTGGATACCGTAAGGAAAGGAATGGAGCATTCCTGAGGAGGAGAGGAGCAGAAGCAAAAGCATTCCGAAGATGGGAACCAGGATGCAGAAGAACCATCTTTTGTAGATCAGAGATATTGTGAAAAACAGGAGCAGAAGCTGCGCAATAAAGGAGCGGAATCCGCTAAACAGGACTCCGATGGTTCCAAGGACAAGAAGGGCGCCCCACCAGGGACGTTTGATCATCTGCCATACGGAGTAGTTGATGATGAGTAGTTGAACCGCCAATAGGGAAATTTGGAGGAAGGTCGATTGCCGCGTGTCTTCGGAGGCGGCGCTTGCCGAGACTGCGGCCGCCGCCGGGTTCGCTCCGGCAGAATTCGGTGAAAGGATGCCCTGGGCGGTTGAGATCAGCGTGAAGATAATGGTCAGAAAAACGGCCCATTGAAGCACCTTTCCCAGTTCATTGCTGGTGGTTTTCAGGGAGGAGAGGCAAAGATAGGCAAGGAGCGCCTGAAGGAAGAGGACGTATCCCTTGCCCCCGTAGTAGTCTTCCAGCACATTCAGGCCCAGGCCGAAGGGGTGGCTCAGGAAGACGTAGCCCACATGCATGAACAGCACGAGAATGACAGCGTCCAGGAGAGGGGCGGCATTCCATGTCAGGGTTGAACGCTTGAGCATGGCATTCCACAAGTAGAAGGGAATGGTAATGCCGTAGGCGAAGAGGGGTGCGTAGTCCTTTAGTTCCGGTATGGGCAGGAAGAGCAGGGGAAGCCATATCCACAGGTACCATACCTTTTCCTTCATCAGGAAAAGGACGGCCAGGAGGAAGGGGGAAACAGCCAGGGCGATGGAAAAGGGGTCTCCATCCGCCGACATGACACCGCCTATGATGGCTAGGAGAATGGCAACTACTGAAATCAGTACAATTTTAAATAAATTACCATTCATAGGGCTGCCCGTGATTCCCGCATAAAAGACAATGGCGGGAAAGAGAGATGGATGGTGGAGTATAGGGGATTCGAACCCCTGACCTTCTCATTGCGAACGAGACGCTCTACCAACTGAGCTAATACCCCGTGGAAAATACCGGGGGGAATCTATTCCATCCGCCGCCTGAAAGCAAGAGGAATTCGTCAGGCAACGCAAATAAGATGGAAGATTTCGTGTTCCTTCTCCGCATGCCGCCGTTTCCTGTCCGGCGGAAGTCTGCCGCAGGGGGGGAGATTCATTTTTCCGGAAAGGGCCGGGAGACGGCGCAATACGGGAACCGGGAAAAGGAATGCCTGTATTCCCGTAGAAAGCGGACGGCAGTTCAAAGAGCGGTGAATTTGATGTTCCGGACTCTGGCAAAGGCACGTTTCAAGCGGGAGGAAAGCCATTTTCCGCATGGTTGTTCAATGCCGTAATGCATGGCGGCTCCCACGGCAATCAACAGGAGCGCGGCGCATATCCAGAAGAGGATGGGACGGGTTCCGTACCGGTCCTGCGGCCAGATGTACTGCATGAATTGCAGGAGGGGAACATGCAGCAGGAAGACGGCATAGGTCAGGAGGCTGGCCCGGTTGGTCAAATGGATGAGCACCGCTGGAATTTTAACAGCCGGCGGCTGAGGGGATTTTGCAAGTGAGCACGCGCTGGCGATGGTCAGCACGGCAATCAGCGTGTCGGGAAGGAGGAAGGCCAGGGAGGCAACTTTCCCGCCGGAGCCCCACAAGGCGCCGATGAAAGTCTGGTAGAGAAGGTAGAGCACCCCGAAGGAGAACACAGCCGGGCTCCACCGGAAGAAGCGTTCGTGTTTTTTATAGAGCCGTGCCGCGCAGCAGCCGGCGAGAAATTGCCATAAACGGTAGGGCGGGAAGAAGTAAAGGCGTGCGACGGGTTCCAGGAACGTGCAGGCGACAGCGGTTACAAGGCCCAGTGCCAGCAGCAGGGGAAGGCGTTTCCTTCCATAGGCCACGAGAGGGAAGATAAGGACGAAGAGGATTTCCAGCTTCATGTACCATAAGGCATAATTGTCTCCCGTGTGCAGGTTCATGAATTGATTGCCGCCGAAGGAAACCAGCAGGACGCCGAGCAGGTTGTCCAGCTGGAATTGCTCCTTGTAGGAGACCAGGCTGGACAGGAGGATGGCCGTGAACAGGAGCGGCCACAGCCGCGCAAATTTGGAGATGTAGAAGGAGGGCGGACTGAACGAATTTTCTTTCAGGGTGAACGTCATCAGGAATCCGGAGAGGACGATGAACCAGTCCACGCCCACGGAGCCCGCAACGGGCGACCAGCGCGCCCAGTGGAAGGCGCAGATCATCAGGCAGAGGATGGTGCGGATTAATGAGATGCCTGTAATGAAGGAGGAAGGGGCGCTCATTGGAACTGGGGCATCAGCGGTCCCGCTTGTTTTTAATGCGGCTCCTGAGGTGGGCTTCTTCAAAAAGACCCTCCATGTACAGCCCCACGGCCTGCGCTTTTCTGAGGCTTTGGGCTGCATTCCTCAGGGCCGGAAGCGCTTCTTCGTAGGAAGGGATACTTCCTTTTTTGAGGGGGGAGGCTTCCACAAGGTGCCATCCCCACCGGCTTTTAAGAAGCACCGGCTTGTTGTCGGGAACGTTTGCCAGCTCCAGGCCCAGGGTTTCCCGTGCGCGGGCGTGGCTGACCCAGCCAAGTTCCCCGCCTGCGGGCGCGGAGCGCTCGTCCTCACTGAATTCCCTGGCAAGCCGGGAGAAGGTTTCCCCGCCTTGCAGGCGCGCCAGCAGCGTTTCCGCCGCCTGTTTGACCTGGGTTTCATCCTTGTGAAGGGTAGCCAGGAAGATGTGCCTGGTTTTCCGGAGGTCAGGGGTTTTAAGCTGGTCCCGGATCAAATCATAATAGGTTTTCAGGTCTTCGTCGGACGGCTCTGCCGCCTGGGCGGTCGCCCGGTAGAGCTGTTCCGTCTGCTTGAGCCGCGCCGCTATTTTTTCCTGGAATTGCTGCTGCGTGAATTTCTGGTCATGCAGGGTTTTCAGGTATTGTTCCGTGTTCCCGTCAAAGCGGGAACGGATTTGTTCCGCGGCGCGCGCGGCTTCCGCATTGCGGTTGGGAAGCTGAAGGTCGTTGACGCTGGTTTTCAGGCGCAGGAGGGAGGAGCCGATCAGATCGTACCTGGCCCGCGGAGCCAGGTCTCCGGCTACGTCCAGTTCATGGGTGAGCCTGATGCCTCCGTCCATGTCCAGAACGGGAGGCTGGCGCAGGAGCCGGAGTTCCGCAACCCTCCGGGAGAGCTGGTTGGCGGTGACGGGTTCGCCGTAAACTTCCGCAATCCGGGCGGAGTTGTCTCCGGGCGGTCCCGGCATCGGTTTCAGGTAGGCGTCCATCCTGCCGGCCAGGAAGCCGTGCCAGAGAAACAAATCCCCCACCAGATAGAGCAGGAATGCTCCATAGATCACGAGCTTGAACGTGAATTTTCCAGTGGGGGACATGGGAGGGACAGGGAAGGAGCAAAGGGCCTAGTTTCCACCGCCGGAGTCTGCCAGACGGACGGATTCCGGGGGAAGGAAGTTGCGGAACCTCTTCTTTTCAATGCACTTCATGTAGGCTTCCTCCGGAGAGACGACGCCCTGCTGGAGTTTTTGCCAGATGGCGTCATCCATGAATTGCATGCCCATGGCCTTTCCGCCGACGATGACGTCAGGGATTTTCTGCGTGGCGCCTTCACGGATGATGGCCGCCACGGCGGGCGTGGCAAAGAGGATTTCATTGACGGCTACGCGTCCCGGCTTGTCGCTGCGCTTCATCAGGAGCTGCGCCACGACGCCGCGGAGGGAGCCCGCAAGCATGGTGCGTACCTGGGACTGCTGGTCGGACGGGAATACGTCAATGATACGATCAATGGTTTTGCTGGCGTTGTTCGTGTGCAGGGTGCCGAATACCAGAAGGCCGGTTTCAGCCGCCGTGAGCGCCAGGGAGATGGTTTCCAGGTCGCGCATTTCACCCACCAGCACGATGTCGGAGTCTTCACGGAGGGAGGCCCGCAGGCCGTCTGCGAAGGAGGGTGTCTGGAGGGGCACTTCCCTCTGGGTGACGATGGATTTTTTATTGGGGTGAACGAATTCGATAGGTTCCTCCACTGTGATGATGTGCCGCGCCTGGTTGCTGTTGATGTAGTCAATGATGGCGGCCAGGGTGGTGGATTTACCGGAGCCCGTGGGCCCCGTGACCAGCACCAGCCCTGATCTCATGTGGGCGAATTCCTTGACGACCGTGGGCACGCCCAGTTCTTCCAGCGTGGCGATTTTTGTGGGAATGAGACGGAAGACGGCTCCCAGGCCGTGCTGCTGCCTGAAGTAGTTGCAGCGGAAACGGGAGGTTTCATCCATTTCATAGGCGAAGTCCAGATCCCCTTCTTCCAGGTATTTCTGGAAGGCCTGGGAGTCGCATATTTCCGCGAGAAGGTTTTTGAACGACTGGCCTTCCAGGTTTTCGTCGGAGATGGCGGAGATAGTCCCGTTGACGCGGATTTTCGGAGGCTGGCCTTCGCTGAGGTGAAGGTCGGAGCCGCCCGCTTCTACGAGGTATTTGAAGTATTGGTCGATAACAGCCATAACAGGAGTGTGTCAAAGTTAAAGGTTACTTGATTCCCAGGAAGGATTTCATGATGGTTTTGTCTTCCGCGCGGAAGATGCAGTCTTCCGTGGTGATGAGACCTGCCTGGTGCAGCGCCCGGAGGGAGTCGTCCATCAGGATCATGCCCTGGGCCTTCCCGGTCTGGATGCAGCCGGGAATCATGAATGTCTTTCCTTCGCGGATGCAGTTGGCGATGGCGGGTGTATTGACCAGCATTTCAATGGCCAGGGCGCGGCCGTTGCCGTCCGCCCTGGGAACGAGCTGCTGGGAGATGATGCCGCGCAGGGATTCACTGACCATGATACGGATCTGGTCGCGCTGCTCCACCGGGAAGACGTCCAGCACGCGGTCCACCGTGCGGGCTGCGGACCCCGTGTGCAGGGTGCCGAGCACCAGGTGGCCGGTTTCAGCCGCCGTGAGCGCCAGGGAGATGGTTTCCAGGTCGCGCATTTCACCTACCATGATGACGTCCGGGTCTTCACGGAGGGCCCCGCGGAGGGCGCGCGCGAAGGATTCCGTGTGCTTGTGCACTTCACGCTGGTTGACGTGGCAGTTTTTGGAGGGAATCAGGTATTCGATGGGGTCTTCAAGCGTGATGATGTGGTCGTGGCGGTCCTGGTTGATGAAGTCCACGATGGAGGCCAGGGTGGTGGATTTACCGGAACCCACGGAGCCCGTCACCAGAATGAGGCCGTTGGTGTAGCGGGTGAGGGGCACCACGTATTCCGTCGGCAGGCCGATTTCCTCCATGGTGCGCACCCGCGTGTTGATGATGCGGAAGCAGATGTCATAGCCCAGGCGCTGCTTGACCACGGAAGCGCGGTAGCGTCCGAAGTCGTTGGCATAGGCAAAGTCCACGTCCCCCTTTAATTGAAGGCGGTTCCATTCCGGGTCTTCCAGAAAGCCCCTCGCCAGAACTTCCGTGTCCTGGGGCGTGAGATTGGGCGCTTCCTCCCAGATGGGGAGAAGCTGGCCGAACCGGCGCCAGGTGGGGCGGCTGTTGACGGCAAGGTGGATATCGGAACAGTCAAAGTCCTGTCCAAGCTTAAGATATCCGTCGACGTGGGGCAAAATGTATTCGCTCATGTTGTGAATGCAGCAAACTGATAAAGCTACATACTAACGAAAACGGGGCTTTTTTGACCAGCAAAAAATGTTTGGGAAATGATTTCTGTGCAGGCGGCCCTGTGCCGTCCCGTGGCGGGGGAGGATTTTTGGAGAGAAGCCTTGAGGAAGGCTCGCAAAAGTTTATTTCCGGGAGCGGGAAAGAGCATTTATGTTTTTCTGCCGTTTCGGGAATCGGATCCTGAGGGATCGCGGTTTTTCACGGACTTTCCCGGCAGAGGCATACGTTTGGCATGGCGGAAAGAGCCGACAGCAATCCCGCTGCTGTTTTCATGGTTAAATGTGAAATGGCGGCATTGAGGACAAGTCTATGGCGCGGTTGCATTTTTGCCTCCGGGGGAAAGGTCGGGATATTGTTTTAAATGACTTTCTTCATCAATTTTTCCTGTTCCTCCGAACGGGGACACGGAAGGAACATTTCCAAATTCCCCGCCGCCGCGATGACTGGGAAGGCCATGTTTCCGCCATGATGGTCGTCTTCCTATATTGGGGCCTCCCTTTCATGGCCAGGTAGCTTTTTTCCTGATTGTGCCCTGTTATTTTTGGCAGGAATTGTTCATGGCGGAAAGCGCTGGAAAGGGGAATTGAGCTGCCGATGCCTTTTTGGGGTCAGGCATGCCCTGGTCTCCTGTTTCATTCCAATATCGCCGCATGGACCATGCCGAAATGCCTGTCCAGCCTGGCGAGGTACGTATGAACAAAGGGGCGTTGTTTTCTTTGGCGGCAGGTCGTTATTTTATGAGGTATCGCGGCCGTCTGCATGAAGAGTTGTCCTGCAGGGGGGGACGATATTCCCGGAACGGCGCGCATCTGACGCCGCAGGGATATGAAGACATTTCTCCCGCAACAGCGGAATTCCTGAGTTCTTTTTTAAAGCAGCGGCTTGAAAAGGCTGCGCCGCATCGACCGGAAAATCCTATTACTTGAACAGGTTGAAGAATTTCTTGCCTGCCAGGTCGAAGCCCATTTTTTTCAGGGACGGGAAGGCGAGGGTTACCAGGATTTCAATGATGAAACGGAAGATAGGGGAATTGATCCAGCTTCCGGAAACATGCGGACGCGGGAGCACCGGATGGCTTTTTTTTCCCGTAAACATACGGATGAGCAGAATGCCTCCCACCGTGCCGACAATGGAGCCGATCACAGGCAGGGACATGGCCTTTTTTTTCAGCTTCCGGAAGTGGTCGGCCTGCTGCTGCGTCTTCTGGACCAGGGTATCCGTCTCATTGACGATATCCAGCCGGGAGGAAGCCACCCGCATCAGGAGTGCGAGCTTTTCTTGAGAGCCATTTGCAGACATGATAAATCCGTTTTAAGTTCTTCCGCCGTCGCCGGGGCGATGGGCGTTACATGGGTTCGGCTGAAAAGGATGAGGGCCACGGCAGCCGCCACCAGATGGATGCCGGTGGTTACGGCAAGTCCGGCAATGATTCCCCAGAAGTGGGCCATGACCATGGTCAGGAAGCACCACAGGAACAGATAGCCGAAGATGGCCATAAAGGCGGCCAGCAGGAGCAGGGCCATTTTCCTGCCCAGCCTTTTGGACGCTTCCTCCAGTTCCAGCTTGAGCAGCGCGGCCAGGGCTTCCACATGGTCAAGCGCCGCCGCTCCGGTTTCCCGGAGGGACCGGACCATGGCCGCTCCTTCTTCCTTTTCCTCCACAATGGGGGCGACGAAGGTGCGTTTGAGTTTGTCAATCAGTCCCATGGCTCGGTTTGAAGGGGTGAGGGCGCCATGCGCTTGATGCGCATGGCGCGGAATGAGGGTTAACGGCGGCGGATGAGCATGCCGATCAGAAGGCCCACGCCCATGGCGATCAGCACGGACTGGGTGGGTTTTTCCTTCACGTATTCTTCGCCCGCTTCATGGAACTTCTTGGCCTTGTCACGGATGACTTCTCCTTTTTCCTGGGCGTAGTCACGGATGGTGCTGGCCTGTTCCGTAGCCGCCTTGCGGATTTGGTTTACTTTGGCCGCGGCGAAGGCCCTGGCCTGTTGAAATCTGGTTACGGCAAGCTCGCGGGCGGAAGGGCAGGAGCAGGCGGTGTCGTTTGCTGCTGCGGTCGGTTCAAGTTCGGTTTGGTTGTCTTGCATGGTTGATTAGAGTGTTAAGGGTTGGTTCCTGTTGAAAAACATGTCGGCTTACATGTTTTCGCCTCTCACATTGGGAATTATTTAGCACGCTTCCCTCTATTGGCAAGTGTGTAAAGCGGCTTCACCCGGAATTGTGCGCGTTCTTCAGCGGCGGCTTCCTGAAAAACCGCCGCGGGGGTCTGGTTTGGCCTGGGGCTCGTTCGGGTTCCGGTACCGCAGGATTCCGTAGTCCCTCAGGTTACGGATGAATTCCTGGGCATTGGCGCGGAAGCGCGCATCGTACATGAGCAGCCCCAGGAAGCCCTGGTTTTTCCGGGCGTCCGCCGTGACGGAGGCGATTTGCTCGGAAGCCTTGCGCAGGGCGGTCAGCGTGGGGGGGATTTCCTTGATGGCGGGGTCCAGGCTGTTGAGCTTTTCTTCCGCTCCGGCGATGATTCTGCGGGCGTCACTGACGGTGTCTTTCATGGCCGCCATCGTCGCGGGGAGCTGTTCGCCCGCTTTGTTCATTTGAGCCAGCACGCTGTTGAGGTGCCGGATGTTTTCCCGGCTCAGGATGCCTTCATTGATCAGCTTGGTGGTCTGGGCCAGCCCTTTGGCCGCTTCCCCGATGTTGAGAATGGCCTCGTCAATGTTGTCCGAATTTTTTTCAATCTGCTTGAGGATTTTCAGTATTTCCTCCGTGGCGCCCACGGCGTTATTCTTGATCTTGCTGAAGTCGCTTTCAGGCTGCCCGATGATGGTGGCATGGGGCGGGATGTATTCGTGCGTGGGGCGTGCCGGGGGAACGATGTCGATGTACTTGTCTCCCAGGATGTTCTGCATGTCCACGCGGAAGACGGAGCCTTCCTGGATTTTCACGTCGCTCAGGATGCTGGCTTCCAGCATGACTTCATTGCCGGAGGGCAGGAGTTCGGGCGCCTTGGTGACCTTTCCCACCGTAACGCCGCCCAGGCGGAGCTGGGAGTCCTTGATGAGGCCCGCCGCGTCCTTGAAAATGATGTTGATGGGGTAGGTTTGCTCCTTGGAGGTCTTGATGTTGCCGAACCCCAGGATGACGCCGATGATCATCAGGATTCCGGCAATCAGGAAGATGCCCACCCAGGTTTCCGGCTTAAGTTTCTGCTTCATGGCTCTGTGGTAAGATGGTTATTGTTTCCGTTCACGTTCCGCCCGTTCCAGCAGAACCCGTTGAGAGTTTTCATGCCTGCCGGTCAGGGAGGCCCAGTCTTCCCCGGAATCCCCGTACAGGAACCTTTGCAGGTTTTCATCCCTGGAATGCAGCAGCTCCTCCGGGGTTCCCGTCCAGTAAACTTCCCCGTTCCTGAGATAGACGATTTTGTCCGCAATGCGGATCACGCTGGGCATGTCATGGGAGACGATGACGGTCGTGATTCCCTTGTCCTTGCAGATTTGCCGGATGAGGAAGCTGATGCTGTCCGTGACAATGGGGTCCAGGCCTGCGGTGGGCTCGTCATACAGCAGGCATTCCGGCGTGGTGACGATGGCCCTGGCTACGGCTACGCGCTTGATCATGCCTCCGGAGAGGCTGGCCGGCATTTTTTCCTGCTGCCCCAGCAGGTCCACGGAGTCCAGGGCGGCGGAGATGCGCGCGTCCAGCTCCTTTTCATTCCGGATTCCTTCCTCGCGCAGCGGGAAGGCGACGTTTTCCCCTACGCTGAGGGAGTCGAAGAGTGCCCCCTGCTGGAACATGAAGCCTATTTTACCGCGGATTTGCTTCTTGATTTTTTCCGGCGCTCCGCTGATGCGCCTGCCGTCTATTTCCACATAGCCGTCCAGCGGGTCCATCAGGCCGTCCAGATGTTTCAGGATGACGCTTTTTCCAGCCCCTGACCCGCCGATCAGAGCCATCAGCTCTCCCTTTCCCACGTCAAAGCTCACGCCTTTCAGCACTTCCTGGGTGCCGAAGCTTTGCTTGAGCTGGTGGACGCGGATGAATGGCTGCATGGCGGCGCGGAAGGGTTATCTCATGAATCCCATGGGGAAGATGGAATTGAGAATCATGGTCAGAATGAAGTTGGCGATGAGCAGGGCCACGGAGGCATACACCATGGCCTGCATGGTGGATTTGCCGACGCCAACGGCTCCGTTCGTGGTGTTCAGGCCTTCCCGGCAGGAGATGGTGGAGATGATGAGGCCGAAGACCAGGGCTTTGACCAGGGCCACGGTGATGTCCCCCATGGTGACGAATTTGCTCATGAAGTGCATCCAGTAAGCCTGGTCCACGTTAAAGGAGGTGATACTGACGATGTAGGCGGAGGCGATGCCCACCAGCACGGCTTCCATCATCAGGATAGGCATGGAAATGAGCATGGCCTGGATGCGGGGCTTCACCAGGTAGTCCACCGGGTCCACGTTCATGGAGTTAAGGGCGTCTACCTGTTCCGTGACTTTCATGGTCCCGATTTCCGCTGCCATGGCGGACCCGACGCGGCCCGCAAGCATCAGCCCGGTAATGACGGGCCCCAGTTCCCGGAACATGCCCACGGCGACGACGGCGCCCCCCATGGTTTCCATCCTCACCGTCTGGAGCTGGAACAGGGTCTGGGCTTCCAGCACGGCTCCGGTGAACGCGCCGGTGATGATGACCACCGGCTGGGACTGCACCCCGATTTTTGCAATTTGCTCCACAAGAACGCGCATCCGGAATTTGCCGGACCACATGCATGAGGTCACTTGGTAAAGCAGCAATCCGATTGACCCCAGGCGGTCAACCAGCCTTAGAGCGGCGCGGCCGATCATGGTGGCTACATAGAATTGCATGGCTTCTACTAATCACTTCTTCCACTTCAAGAGCAAGCGCAATGTACGCCACGGGAAGAAAAGCAACGCGCCGCGTCAATCCGTCAGCCGGTGGACATAAGGCGTTTCCGGTGCACCGGGAATGGAGCGCAGCGTGAGGCGCGGCGGCAGTTTCCGGCGCATCCATTCGGAGGCGCGGGCCCGGCGTTGCCAGCGGCGGATTTCAAGCTCCGATTCCGGGAAGAGGCCTGCCAGCGGCGTGGCGGATTCATGCGCGCGGTGCAGACGGATGAGGAGGCTGTCGCGCATGGCCGCATCCGGCGCGGGAGAAAGGAAGCCGGGGAACAGGTCCGCCAGTTCCGTTTCATATAAATCCCCCAGCGGCATGAAGTCAGCGGCCAGGGCCGGCGGAAGGAGGCGGGGAGCGGTCATGATGTCCGTTCCGGTCAGGGCGGACAGCAGCAGGGCACCTTCCTCCTGGGTCCATTGGCGCATGAGCCATGCGGCCGTGAACAGGTCATCCGGTCCTCCGGCCGCCGCATCTGCGGGGAGAGGCAGCATCCGGGCCTGAATGCCCAGCTTGTCCGCACAGGCTTGCGCCCGGGCAGTGTCTTGTTCCGGAATGCCGGGGAGGCGGGGGATAAAGCCCGTCAAGGGCAGGGAAGGCAGTTCCTCTTTTAACAGTTGAGCCAGCAGGAGGGATGCGGAGCTTTCCAGCAGGTTGAGGCAGGCGGCGCCATGCCCGCTTTTCAGGATGAAGTCCGCCGTGCCTTTCCGGAGGGCGTGCCGGAGCTGTTCTTCCGGAGCGGGAAGCGGAGAAGACGCCTCCATGGAATTTTCCGGAGAAATGACGGCGGAATCCCGTTCAAAAAGACGCAGCCGTTTGAGGAGAATCCCGTGGGCGGACCATGCGGAAGACGCGCCGGGTAACAGAAACGGGCCTTCTCCCCCGGCCAGGCGGGCAGTGAGGACCGGCAGCCTTGTTTCCCGCGCCAGCCGGCAGGCTTCCTCCTCATCCTGCTCCAGCAGTCCTTCATGCCACGCGCCGGAATGGGTGCGGAGCAAGAGGCAGGGTACGGAAGAGGAGGCCGGGGAAGATTCCGGCCATGAAATGATGGAAAAACCCGCTTCATCCGCCGTCCGGCAGATGCCGAAAACGGGAACGGCCTCCGTTCCGTGTGCGGCTGGGGAAATAACGGCTTGCCGTGGAAAGGAAAGGCCGTTCCGGAGCATGTGGAAGCGGCTGCCGTCCGCGTCCGCCGCTGCCAGCAGCAAGGGGACGTCCGCTATTTCCCGGGCCAGGTAGGCCAGGGCCGCCTTGTGCTGGGACCGGAAACCGCTGCGCAGGGCCAGTTCCCCGGTGTGCGCGCCACTGAGGGCCAGCGGCGGACAAAGAACGAGCTCCGCCCCGCCGTCCACGCAGGAACGGTACAGTTCCACGATGGTTCTGAGGTTCCTGGGGAAATGGCCGGGGATGGTCTCCGGCTGGATTAATCCTGTCTTCAGCATGCGCCGGCAGGGTAGACCATTCCGGGGAGGCGGGCAAGCCGGGATGCCCGGCGGCTTTCCCTCCGGGCGTTTCCTGAGGAGTTTTTATCGCAAGGAGCTTGTCATCCGCGGTCTTCATGGTATGATCTGCACCGATTGCGCGCCGTCCGTTCCCGGGCGCATCAATCCGGAATTACTTATGAGGAAACAGTCAACAGAGGGGCAGGAATCCTCCATCCAGCGTGCCGTAGCATTATGGCGCGAATATCTTCTCCCCTATAAGGGCACGCTGGTGTGGGCTGTGATCGGCGGCATGGTGGCCGCTGTTTCCAGCGGCTTCGGCATACCGGTGATTTTACAGGAAATGTTCCCCGTGATCTTTGACGGGAAGCCGCTGCCCCCGTGGGCGGAGCGCGTGCTCCTCTGGTACGTGAGTCCGGAAAACCTGCCCTGGGTGACGGTGTGGGCCACGGCGGCCATGCTCCCGATGGTAGTGGTGGTGCGCGGCCTCTCCTCCTTCGTCAATGTCTACCTGCTTTCCAAAATAGGGCTGGGCGTGCTGGAAACGCTGCGGCTCAAGGTGTACAGAAAATACCAGGATTTGTCCCTGGCCTTTCATGACCGCCAGCAGAAGGGAGACCTGCTGAGCCGCCTGATGCAGGACACGCAGTTCCTGCAGGGCGGCCTGGTGCAGATTGCCAATGACCTGATTATCCAGCCCCTGACCCTCCTGGCCGCGCTGGGATTCCTGATTTACAGGGCGTCCGTCAGCCAGCAGTTCCTTATTTTGCTGGCGAACATGCTTCTGGTGGGCGTTTGCGTGATTCCCATCCGCTATATCGGCAAGAAAATGCTCGCCCGCGCCCGCGTGGTGCAGTCCAGCCAGGGGGATCTTTCCTCCACGCTTCAGGAAAACTTTTCCTCCCAGCGGGACATCCGGGCCTTTGAACTGGAAGAGCAGCAGACAAGTCTGTTCAGGAACAGGATTCACCGTTACATCCAGGCTTCCATCAGTGCGGTCAGGTGGCAGAGCCTGCTGACGCCTTTGATTGAATTCGTCAGCGCCATCGCCATGGCGGCCACTCTCTTTGTCGGCAACATGAACGGCATGAACATGGGGGACTTCGCCGCGCTGGCTACGGCCATGTACCTTTGCTATGAACCGGTCAAGAAGCTGGGGGCGGTCCACAACAAGGCGGAAACCCTGAATGCCGGGCTGGAGCGCATCAACCATGTGCTGGACGCTCCGGACGACGTTCCGGAACCGGAAAACCCGAAGAGTCCGGAATCCTGGAAGGGGGAAGTGGAGTTCAGCAATGTGTGCTTCGGCTACCAGCAGGATGCTCCCGTCATGAAGAACATTGACATCCGCATCCCGGCTGGCCAGGTGGTGGCCCTGGTAGGCCCCAGCGGCGCCGGGAAAACGACCTTCATCAATCTGCTGTGCCGTTTTTACGACGTACTTTCCGGCAGCGTGAAGGTGGACGGCATCGACGTGCGGGAGATGGCCAAGAAGGACCTGCTTTCCCATATCGCGCTGGTTTCCCAGTATCCCGTGCTGTTCCGCGGATCCGTGGCGGACAATATCCGCATCGGCCGTCCGGACGCTTCCGACGCGGAGGTGGAGGAAGCCGGGCGCATGTCCGCCGTGGACAGCTTCATCAATGAGACGGGGGAAGGCTATTCCCGCATGATCGGAGAAATGGGGGAAGGGCTTTCCGGCGGCCAGCGGCAGCGCGTTTCCCTGGCGAGGGCCTTTCTGAAAAACGCGCCTATCCTGGTGCTGGATGAAGCCACGGCTTCCCTGGACATGAAGAGCGAGGAACTCATCCAGAAGGAGATTGAAAAGCTTGCTTCCGGACGCACGGCCTTCATCATTGCCCACCGGTTCAGCACCATCCGGATGGCGGACCGAATTCTGGTTCTGGAAAAAGGGAGCGTCATTGCGGATGGCACGCATGAGGAGCTGATGGCCTCCTCCCCCCTGTACAGGGAACTTTACAACAAGCAGCAGATGGTTGCGGAAGAGGAAGGAGGCGCTTCATGTTAAGACAGTTTTTTGAGTACGCGCGGTATTTGAAGCCGGTGATGAAGCTGTTCATCGCCGCGCTGGCCGCCGGGGCGCTGGCCGCCGCCGCCAGCGGTTTCGGCTTCCCGCTGATGATTGCCAAGGTGTTTCCGGTGGTGTTTGACAATACGCAGATTCCCCCGGAGCTTCAGAACATCATCGCCCATCTGGTGGCCCCGGAGCACATGCACACCGCTGTGCTCGTGGCCGTATGTTCCCTGCTGCCGCTGGTTTTTGCCATCCGGGGCATAGGCACGTTCTTCAATGTGTACTGGATCAGCATCGTCAGCATGAAGGTGCTGGAGGAAATCAGGCTGGACGCCTTTTCCAAACTGCAAACGCTGCCCCTCTCCTTCATTGACCGCCAGAAACGGGGGGACCTGATCAGCCGCCTCATTAATGACGCGGCCAACGTGCAGGGAGGCCTGGTAATAGCGGCCAATGACATCATCAAACAGCCCCTTACCCTGCTGACCGCACTCGCCTTCCTGGTGTACAAGGTCTTTGTTGACCCGAACACGGCGGTGGTGCTGATGAATCTGGGGCTGGTTGTGCTGGCGATATGGCCCATCCGCTTCTTTGGCCGCCGCGTGATGAAGAAGGCCAAGCAGGCTCAGGACGAGCTGGGCAATATCACGGCCGCCGCCCAGGAAAACCTGGCGGCCCAGCGTGAAATCCGTTCCTACGGCATGCAGGAACAGCAGGTGGGGCTTTTCCTGGGGCTGATCCAACGCTTCTTCAAGATCAATCTGAGAACGGTGAAGTACAGGCACTTCCTGGTGCCGGTGCTGGAAATGGTGACGGCGCTGGGCCTGGGCATTCTGCTGGTGAGGGGTCATGAAATGGGAATCACCAAGGCTGACTTCACGGCCCTGGCCGCTGCCCTGTTCATGTGTTACGACCCCCTCAAGCGCCTGGGCGTGACGCTGACCAACCTGAAAAGCGCGCATGCCTCCCTGGAACGCATCAACTACCTGCTGAAGGAGCCGGACACCATGCCGGAAGCCGCCAATCCCGTTCCCCTGGGGCGAGCCTCCGGGCGTCTGGACTATGACGGCGTTTCCTTCTCCTACGACGGCGCACGCAAGGTGCTGGACGGCATTGACGTTCATATCAGCCCCGGGGAAGTGGTGGGCCTGGTAGGCCCCAGCGGCGCCGGGAAAACCACGTTTGCCAGCCTTCTGCCCAGATTTTACGACGTCAGTTCCGGCACCCTGCGCATGGACGGCGTGGATGTGAGAGACGCCTCCCTGCACGATGTGCGCAAGAACATTGCCTTCGTTTCCCAGCATCCCGTGCTCTTCCACGGCACCATCATGGAAAACATCCGGCTGGGGCGGCAGGACGCCACGGATGAGGAAGTGATGGCGGCGGCGCGCGCCGCCGCCGCGGACGGCTTCATCATGGGGATGCCGGACGGCTACCAGACCATGCTTGGCGACGGCGGCAGCGGCCTGTCCGGCGGCCAGCGCCAGCGCGTGGCGATTGCCCGCGCCTTCCTGAAAGACGCCCCCGTCCTGATTCTGGATGAAGCCACCGCCTCCCTGGACGCGGAAAGCGAGGCCCAGATCCAGCAGGAGCTGGACCGCCTGGTGGAGGGAAGGACGGCTCTCATCGTAGCCCACCGCTTCAGCTCCATCCGCGTGGCGACGCGCATTCTGGTGTTTGAGGGCGGCCGCATCATCGGGGACGGCACTCATGCGGAACTTTATGCCTCCTGCCCGCTGTACCGGGAATTGTATGACCGCCAGTCCCTCTAGGTGAAAAGGGGACGGGGACGGAAGGCTTTTCCCGCGCCCGTGCCGGGGCGCACATGGCGGTTTTTCTCAGGCCATGGTGGAAAGAGCTATTGTCAAACAAGGGCCATGATGTACTATTCCGCCAGCATGAATACACTGGATGAATCCCTGACGAATGCCGTTAAAGAGGGGGAGCTTTTGGAGTCTTCCCTGACCAATATCCGCCTTTTGCTGGCCGGAACCAAATCCCCCATAGCGCGTGAGGCCGTAGAGGAACTGGCCGCCGCCGGGGAGTGGCAGGAATTGAATGACCGTTTTTACAAGACCCTGGCCTTCGGTACGGGGGGGCTGCGCGGCCGCACCATCGGCAGCATCGTGACCCGGGCGGAGCAGGGGAACGGCGGCGTGAACGGCCGCCCGGAATATCCCTGCGTGGGAACCGCCTGCATGAACTACTTCAATGTGGGGCGAGCGATGCGCGGCCTGATCATTTACGTGAAAAAGCATGTGGAGGCCACGGACCCGGGCAGGAAGCCCCGGCTGGTCATTGGCCATGACACGCGCCACTTCTCCCGTGACTTCGCCGAATTCTGCGCGAAAATCGGCACGGACCTGGGCTGTGACATTTACCTGTTCGACAGCCCCCGGGCCACCCCTGAAGTTTCCTTCGCCATCCGTGAACTCAATGCGGATTCCGGCGTGGTGCTGACCGCCAGCCACAACCCCTCCCACGACAACGGCTTCAAGGCCTATTTCAACGACGGAGCCCAACTGGTGCCTCCGCATGACAAGGCCGTGATTGAGGAAGTGAACTCCCTGACCTCTGAGGAATATGAACCGCTGCCGGAAGACCGGCGCGGCACCCTTCACGTGCTGGACGCCTCCTTTGACCGTGTCTACATGGACCGCCTGAAAACCGTGCTGCTCCGTCCGGAGCTCTTCAGCAAGGGCGGCGCCAAAATCGTTTACTCCAACCTCCACGGCACGGGCGGCCATATCATCGTTCCCCTGCTGAAGGAACTGGGCTGCAACGTGCAGACCGTGGCGGCGCAGGACGTGCAGGATGGCCGCTTCCCGACGGTGGCCTCCCCCAACCCGGAAAACCCTCCGGCCCTGGCCCTGGCCATTGAGCAGGCGGACGCTTCCGGCGCGGACATCGTCATCGCCACGGACCCGGACGCGGACCGCATGGGTGTGGCCGTTCGCGGGGAAGATGGGAAAATGCACCTGCTGACCGGCAACCAGATCGGCTCCCTGCTGGCGTGGTACCGCTGCATGAGCATGTCCGGGCTGGGCATCATCAATGACTCCAACCGTTCCCGCGCCGTGATGGTGAAAACCTTTGTGACGACGGGCCTTCAGGACGCCATCGGCCACCACTTCGGCTATGAAGTGGTCAACGTGCTCACGGGCTTCAAGTACATCGCCCAGAAGCTCGGCAAATATGAAGAAGCCATTCCTGCGGAAAAGCGGGAAGGCTACCGGAAGATGAGCGAGGAACAGACGCGCGCCCTGCGCCTGGAATACAGCCGCTACTTTGTCTTCGGCGGGGAGGAAAGCTACGGCTACCTGGCCCAGGACTTCGTGCGCGACAAGGACGCCAACTCCGCCGCCATCATCTTTGCGGAGCTGGCCGCCTATGCGGAAAGTGTCGGCAAGAGCCTGCTGGAACTGCTTCATGAACTCTTTGAACAATTCGGCGTGTACCTGGAAATGGGCAAATCCCTGGTCATGGAAGGCGCGGACGGCGCGGCAAAAATCGCCGCCCTCTCCGCCTCCTATTCCGCCAATCCTCCTACGGAACTGGACGGCGTGGCCGTCAGCGGCATCCGGGACTTTTCCAAGGGTGACATGGTGGATGCGGAGGGCGACCCCATTCCGGCGGAAAAAATGATCTTTGTGGATATGGCGGACGGCCGCAGCTTTGCGGTGCGCCCCTCCGGAACGGAACCCAAGATCAAGTACTACCTCTTCGGCCACGGGAAACCGGGCGCTCCGGTGAAGGAAGCCCTGCCGGCGGTCCAGGCCTCCCTGGACTCCCTGTGGGCTGCCGTGGAGAAGGACGCCCTCGCCCGTTCCAACGGCTAAATGTTGTTGATTTCTTTCCCCCGTCTACCATGTAATGTGGACGGGGGAAATTTATTTTCTTGCCAAGGAGGCCGGAATTCCGCAGTTTATAATTCTTATGACATTTGCGGTCCACAAAACTCTCTCCGTGGCCGGTGCCCTTTTGGCCGGTCTTCTTCTCTCCTCCTGCTCCTCCACCTCCCAACAAGTGGAAGCCCCGGCACGGCTCCCGGCCTACCACTTTGTTCCCGGCAAGACAGCCGTGCTGCACAACGGGAAAGCCATTCCCCCCAGGAATGCCCCCCCGCAGGTCAAGCGCGCCATTGCGGCCGCCAATTCCCTGGTCAACAAGCCCTACCGCCTGGGCGGCGGCCACAGGAAACACTATGACTCCCACTATGACTGCTCCGGCAGCACCTCCTTTGTACTGAAGGAAGCCGGCCTGCTCACTTCCACCCGCCATTCCAAGCTGTTCCTGAACTACGGGCAGAAAGGCGCCGGGGACTGGATTTCCGTCTATGCCAAGAACGGGCACGTATTCATGGTCATCTGCGGCCTCCGGTTTGACACCACCGGAAGCGGCCGCCGCGGCGAAGGCCCCCGCTGGAGGGTGGACGGCCGCAATGCCCGGAACTTCCTGGTGCGCCACCCCACGGGTCTCTGATCCGGGCCTGCGCGACGGAAAACCGCGTTTTTTGCGTATGTTCGCGCAGGCTTTCTTGAACAATGGAAAGTAATGTGCTATCAGGTGCGAGGACGTTGATAGTTCCTTGACTTTCATGGCTAAGACAAAAATTCACGTAGGGCTTGAGATAGGGACAAGCAAGACTTGCATGGTTGTGGGCGAAGTGAAGCCCGACGCAACCGTGACGATCATCGGCGTGGGTGAGGTTCCTAGCGAGGGCGTGGTCCGCGGCGAGATTGAAGACACCTCCAAGGTCATCCAGTGCATTTACGATGCCTGGAACATGGCCCAGGACCATGCGGACGTGGACATCATGACCGTCTATTTGTCCGTGACCGGAGCCCACATCGTGGGGCAGAACAACCGCGGAACCTTCCGCCTGCCTCCGGATGAAAGCATCATTTCCCAGGAGCACATGGACGAGGTGACGGAAATCGCCCGTGACATCGCCCTGGGGCCGGAACAATTCGTCCTGCACCGCGTGCCCGGCCTTTTCTCCGTGGACGGGCAGGAAAACCTGACCAATCCCGCCGGGCTGACCGGCAGGACCCTCGACATCGACTGCCATATCATCCACGGCATCAAATCCCGCATCACCAACTCCTTCCGCTGTGTGCGGGAAGTTCCCCTGGACATCGCGGACGTGGTCTTCGCCCCGATTGCCACGGCCCAGTTCGTGCTCAACAGGCAGGTCAAGCAGGCGGGAGCCCTCCTCATAGACATGGGGGCGGGCACTACGGATTACGTTCTCTACCTGGACGGCCAGCTCGTGGCCTCCGGATGCGTGCCCCTGGGCGGCGACCACATTTCCAATGACATCACGCTGATGACCGGCATTCCGCTGGCACAGGCGGAACTGCTCAAGAAAACGGAGGGGGATGCCAACAGCTTTTCCGGAAAGACCAATGAAATGGTGCGCGTGCGCGGGGAAGGAAACATGAAGGATGCCGCCATCGAACGCAATGTTCTGAATGAAATCATCCGTTCCCGCCTGCTGGAAATCTTCAATCTGGTCAAATCCTCCCTGCCCAAGGACACCTTCAAGGGCAACCGCTGCCACGGCGTCTACCTGTGCGGGGGCGCCAGCCTGATGCGCGGCGTGGGGGAACTGGCCTCCCACGTGTTCGGCGTGGCGATCAGCCGTCCCACGCTGGTCAAAAACGGAGCGCCTTCCTATCTGGATGACCCGCGTTACTGTACGGCCATCGGGCTGATACGGTATGCCCAGATTCTGGATGCCGAACTGCCGCAGCAGCGGAGCTGGCTGGGGCGCGTGCTGGGCCTCTTCGGCAGGAAGAACTCCTGATCAATCTCTACCCCAATTAAAAACCATGCTGGAATTTTCTCCCCAGGACCCGTCCGGGCTATCCGGAAAAATCTGCCTGTGCGGCATTGGAGCCGCAGGCGCCAAGGTGATGGAGGAGGTTCTGCTGCTGGCTCCGCAGGCGGCTTCCGTGTGCGCCATGAATCTGGATGCCCGTTTGCTGAACGCCTCCGCTGTTCCGTGCAAGGTCCATCTGGGGGCCAGGCTTACCCGGGGGCTCGGCTCCGGAGGGGATGCCTCCGTGGGGGCACAGGCCGCCTGTGAAAGTGAATCCTCCATCCTCCGGGCCCTGGAAGGCAGTGCGCTGACCGTCCTCGCCGCCGGGCTGGGAGGCGGAACAGGCTCCGGCGTGGCGCCGGAGGTGGCGCGGCTGGCCAAGGAGCAGGGCTCCTACGTCGTCAGCGTCGTCATCCGCCCCTTCCGGTTTGAAGGGGACCGCCGCGCCGCCCAGGCGGACGAGGCGCTGTCCCGGCTGGCCCTGTATTCCGACATGGTGCTGCGGTTTGACAATGACGCCATGGAAAGCCTGATTGATCCCGACAAGGGAGTGTTGGAAGCCTTTTCCGTGGTCAATGCCCTCATTGCCCGCGCCGTGCTCATCGTGCCCTCCCTTCTCAACTCTTCCGGAAGCCTGCTCCGCGTAGGGCTGGATGACCTGCTCCGCGTGGCCGGAACGGGGAAGGGAATTTGCTCCTTCGGCGTAGGGGAAGCGTCCGCGGACGTTTCCACGGCGGACATGCTGGACCAGGTCCGGCACTCTCCCCTTTTCCTGGAAAAACGGCTGGGGGAAGTGGACGACGTTCTGGTGCTGGTGCGCGGCGGCAATTCCCTGACCCTGAAACGCCTGGAAGCGCTGGCTGGCGGAGTGGCGGAAATCCTGGGGAGCGGCGTGCGCCTCCATATCGGCGCTTCCGTGGTGGAACAGCCGGAAGACCGCCTGTCCCTGACCGTGCTGGGCGTTGTGCCCGTGAATGAACCGGAAATTTCTCCTGCTCCCGTTTTCCGTAGGGAACCGGAGCTCCAGACAGTTCTTGTGCCGGAGGAAGAACCCTTCATCGGGGATGGGAAAACCATCATTCAGCCTGTGGCTCCCGCCGTGGTTCCCGAACCGGAACGGCGTCCGGAGCCGGAACCTCCCGTTTCCATTCCCTCCGTCAGAAGGGATGACCATGAACTGGAAGAGGAACTGGTGCCTGTAAGGCCTGTTCCCTTCGTGCCGGACGTGGAGGAAACGTTCCCGGAACCCGCGCCTGCGGCGCAGGAACCCGGAGCGGATGCGGAACAGGAATTGGACCCGGTTCCCGACATCAAGGAACTGGAAGAAGGAACTCCCCCGGAAGAAGGAGAGGAAGAGCGCGCGGGACACGGACTCTTTGCCCATGTACGCCCCCTCATTCTGGACGGGGAAGACCTGGACCTGCCCCCGGCGCTGCGGAAGAAGAAACCGGACCCGAGCTGATGCCGTCTCCCCGTACGTCCAGGGTATGGTTTTGGGCGCTGGTTGCAGCCGCTCTGCTGTATGTGGCGTTGCTTAGCTGGTGGAGCCCCTTCACCTCAGACACGTACCATCACGCTCTGACGGGCATGGAACACCGTTTCTCCCTCAGCCTGGTCTGGGAACGCTGCGTGGCCTCCTACATGAGCTGGAACCCCAGAATCGGGGAATACCTGGCCTTTGCCGTGGCGACGGCGGGCAAATGGCTCTTCATTCTGCTCAACCCCTTTGTACAGGTCTGCCTCGCGCTGATGATGTTCTATCTGGCCTCCGGGCGCAGGGTGGACCCCCGTTCCTGGCCGGACGTGCGACTCTTCGGATTGGCGCTTCTCCTGCTCTTCACCTGTACGGCCCGGCCCGGCGTCACGATTTACTGGCTCTCCGGCGCTACCAACTATTCCTGGGGAGCCGCCCTCTGGCTCGGTTTCCTGTGCCTGTACCGGGGATTGCTGGAAAATCGGGAAAACGGGGAAAAAGGAAAGCCTGCTAAAAAGGGTTTCGGGCAGTGGGCTGGCGTAGTGGTACTGGGATTGTTGGCAGGTATGACTAATGAAAACAACATTCCGGGAACCTGGCTTCTGCTGGGAGCCTTGTTTGTCTTCGTCCGCCTGGTCCGGAAGGAAAAACTTCCCTTGTGGTTTTATGCGGGCGTTGCGGCGCAGGTAGCAGGTTCTCTGTGCATGTTGCTTGCGCCCGGCCTCTCTGCGCGGATGCACTCCGCCACTCCCGGCTGCGCGGAACCCCTCTCCGGCGTTTGGGACAGATGGGAAGCGGTCCCCGCGCTCCTGCTCCGGATGCATGAATACCTGGTCCTTCCCCTGCTGTTGGGTGCGGTGGCTGCCTGGATGCTGTGGAGAAGCTTCCGCAGGAACCGGAATGCCTTCCGGCCATGGAAAATTTTCATCGGAACAGCGGCAGCATACATTCTGACGGCGTATGCCATGGCTCTTTCCTTTGCCGCCGCCGTCGTTCCGGCGGACCATGCCATGTTCTCCGCCACCCTGCTGTTCGGCATTGGCGTTTTGGCTCTTCTCCGTGTGTGGTACGGCATTCCCGCCGCGGAGCCCCGTCCGCGGATGACTGTGGCTGTTTTTCTGGCGCTGTCCGGAATATGCGTTCTTTCCACCCTTCACGATCACCTGCTTCTGTTCCGGCAGCATGAAAAGCGCGTCCGCCTGATTCTGGAACAGAAAAAGGCCGGCTTTCGGGAAATTGTGGTTCCTCCCCTCGTTCCACCCTCCCCGTGGTGCTCCTTCATCTTCTGGGTGGACCTGTCGCAAAACCCGGAAGACTACGTCAACCGGGGCGCGGCTGTGTATTACGGGGTTCACAGCATTCATCTTCTATAGGTTCCTCACTTTCATACCACGTATTTTTTTGCCGTTGGTGGCAGAAATACGATGAAGGGAAGATATTTTTCTGCCTATGGAATGTACTGACGTCTGACAGGTGATTTATTGTTGATTTTGGAGAAATATTTCATTATGCTATAAGGAGAAGGCAATGTGAAATTTTTATCAATACCCTATGATAAAAAAGGTGGCATTCTACACCGTTCACAACCAACAGTATCTGATGCCATGATCGGAATTTCCAATGATTTTTTGTCCAACGTGCTTCATTGCACCGCCCTGATCTCTGCAAAGTCTTGTGAAGGTGCGGAATTCACGGCAACAGGATTTTTTTATACCAGTGCAACCAAAGGGTTATTACTGGTTACAAACGCACACGTCTTGGAAGGTGTTGAGAAAATGAACATCACCCTGACGCCTAAAAATGAAATGGGGTTTCCTGATTTTGGATATAAGGAGGAGGTAGTTGTAGATTGCTCGGCGGAGAATATCTTCTTTCATCCTGACTGGAAAAAGGACAAGGGGCGTTCTGTTGATTTGGCCGCTGTAAGAATCAATGAACCTCTGGGGTTGAAATTTTATATATCATCTACCAGTAAAGATTTTATTCTCCAAGAGTCGGAGAAGGAATTCGTAGGATGCATTGAGGATGTACTAATGTTGGGATATCCCAGAGGCCTCATTGACGTGGAAAATAATCTTCCGATAGTCCGAAGGGGAATTACCGCAACATCAATCCATGTGGATTATTGCGGAGTGCCCTCATTTCTTATTGATGCAGCATGTTTTCCGGGGTCCAGCGGATCACCTGTGTTCATCATTGTTCCTCCTTTGCGCGTAGATGCCACCAGAATGAGTATCAATACCCAGGGGACAGTCAAACTTGTGGGTGTTCTTTCGCAGTGGATTCCAGATGTTAGTGAGTACCGTGGGAATGTTTATATTCTTCCTGATCCTCCCCCCGTTCCTGTAGCCGGGGGACACGACGCAAGAAGCGAGATGTGTGTTAGAGTGGGGATTCCTCTTAATTTGGGGAAAGCCGTTAAAGCTAAGGAAATCATAGAACTTGAAAAGCAAGCGGCTCATGATGGAAGAAAAGTCTCCTGGTCTCTCTGAAAGTCAGGAAAAGGAAAAGCTGGCGGTTCCCCTTTCGCGCAGGAAGAATATCCTGTACGCAGGAGCTGATGATTTAGACAAAAGCCGGGAGATTAAACTGGAAGAAATCGATCCTAAAAAGTTGTTGGAAAAGGCTCAGCTCGTCCGGTTGTCAGACTCCAACAAGAAAAATTATGTTGTCATTAAATTTTCCTATGTTCTTTATGACGTTGCTGCCGGGAAAGTAGGATTATTCTCTAGAGAAGACGTCAACCATCATTTTGAAAAAGCCAAGCACTCTTTATTGCTTTCTTCGGGACTGGAACAATTTTATGGAGCCATTTACAGTGGGAAGAAGATTGTTTTAAATGCGTATCACCCTTTTACACAAAAGATAGGAGCTTATGTGAACTGTTTTTGGTTGCCGTTCGTTTCCTACCGTGAATTTCCCTTTCCGGTAAGATTCAACGCATTGGCTTTCCGTAAAAAAGAGGGGAGGCATTACGCCTTTTATATTCATTATGCGGTATTGAAACCGAATTCCTTGTTTCCCAGACGTCCATTTGAACTTCATTATCCTGGTTTTAGACCTGTCAAAGATAAATTCCTTGGATTTTATTCACTGGCCCAAGCCGAAAAAAAGTTAAAGGGAAGCACACTTGAGGCTGATAAATTTGCATTACGCCTTCTTTTAGGAAAAGAAGATCATTATACTGTTAGCTCGGATCATTTTTTTGGGAGAGGTTTTCATAAGGGCTCCATTTCTTCCACGTCGGAGGGTGTTATTTCATTGTGAGAGGAATTATCCCTCTCTATGTTTTAATTCATCGGAATCGCGTAAGAGTGCAGTTTTTTGAATTCGCTTCCTTGCGGGCCTTGGTCCGTGATGCCGTTGTTGGGGGCGGCATAGGTGTCCAGAGTCATGGAGTCCGGGTAGATGTTCAGGATGTAGTAGGCCGTGATGCCGGAGCGGTATTGCAGGGTTTTTACGCGGGATTTTGCGGGCAGAAGGAAGGGGATGGGCAGCACCTTGTTGCCCGCGGGGGCGCAGATGAGGGAGGTGAGGGTGTTTTTCCCGTCCGGGGATGTAATCATGTACAGGTCGTGGGCATGCAGGTGCCCGGTGACGACGAACCGAACGCCGGCGTCCCGGAGGTTGCGGTAAAAGATGTTCTGCTGTTCCGCCGCGCTGTCGTTGTAGCGGCCCCACAGGCATTCCCGGAATTGCATGGGAGTTTGCAGGGTGCGGTGGGTGAAAATTAGGCAATGGAGCGGAACGGTGTTGGCCTTGCTCCTGTTACGTTTAACCCACGCGCTGAAGTCTACGAGCTGGTCCGGGGTCAGGTCAATGTCCATGAAGTACAGGGAGGCGTTTTTATGGCGGATGCCGTAGTTCAGTTTTCTGGTGGCCAGCCCTTTGGCGCCCTGTTTCCGGGTAGGCAGGAAGAGTTCCCTGAATTGTTCCGCGCGGAAGGGCAGCGATTCATGGTTGCCGCGCACGGCGTAGAAGGGGATGCCTTTTTCCTCCAGCATCTTGTTGAGTTCCTTGCGCTTGGCGAGTCCGTTGACGGGGGCGCTTCCTTCAATGTCCGCCATGTCCCCCACCTGGACGACCATGTCCACCTGGTGCTTCAGGATTTCCCCATAGAGGGTTTTGATGAAGTTGACGGCTACCCCTTCGCTTCCTTCCATGCGTTTAGGGGAGTCATGCGTGTCGCCGATGATGGCGATTCTCCACGGAGCGGGTTCCTCCGCGTGCGCCGCTTGAAACAGAAAGATGAGAAATAGCGCAAGATATTTCATGGCACCTCGTTTTTACCGCCCGCCTGCTTTCCAGGCCAGAAAATTATGCATGCGCCGGAAGAAGGCCGGACGGGTGCTTCTCTTTTTCCTTTTAAAGGTGGCAGTTCGGGGCTGGCCAGAAAAGCTCCACAGCAGTTAGAATCATGAGAGGGATACTCTTTTTCACCGGAGAAACAGGTCCTTTGACGGATTTTATTGGCGGAGGAATGAGCCATTGTGAAGATCGGCTTGCCGGGCTTCCGGAAGGTTTTACCCTCTTTTCAGTGAAGAGGCGTTTTTCTATTCCGGTTGCCGCTGCCCGGAGGGGAGGGCCGTCATCCCCTTGCAGGGAATGCTTTTCCGTTTTTTCCCATCAGTGGGAAACGGAGTTGGAAAAGATATTGATTACCAATACTCCGGCAATGATGAGCGCCAGACCTGAAATCGCCGCCAAGTCCAGGTGCTGCTTGAATGCCACCCACCCGATGGCGGAGATCAGCACAATGCCCATTCCCGACCAGATGGCATACGCAATGCCCACAGGGATGTTTTTCAGCACCAGGCTGAGGCAGTAGAAGGAGCCTGCATATCCGGCTACGGTTATGATGGTGGGCAGGAGCCTGGTAAATTGTTCGCTCTGCTTCAGGAAAGAGGTGGCGATTGTTTCCAGAACAATCGCCAGCAACAGGATAAGATATGCTTTCATGGATTCGTTCCTGCTAAGGCATCGCCCGGGAACCGCCAATGATTATGGGCATCGTGAAGATTTGAGAGAGTAAAAGCCAGGCATTTGAGAAGTCAATGCCCGGCTTTTGATGGAGCGGACGGCTTCGGCCGGAGGCTGCTGTCAATGGACTTGCAGGGCTTTGGCCTGTTCTTCCGTGAGTTCCACGCAGTGCCAGGGAAGGCCGCGCTTGTTGAGTTCGTCCATGAAGGGGTCCGGATCGTTCTGCTCCATGTTGAAGACGCCAGCGCCGGACCATTTGCCCGTAAGGATCATTTCCGCGCCGATCATGGCCGGAACCCCCGTGGTGTAGGAGATGGCCTGGGATCCAACTTCTTCAAAGCATTTTTCATGGTCGCAGATGTTGTAGATGTACACGGCCTTGAATTGGCCGTCCTTGGTTCCGGTGATGACGTTGCCGATGCAGGTTTTTCCTTTCGTGGTCTTGCCCAGGTCCCCCGGGTCCGGCAGCACAGCCTTGAGGAATTGAAGCGGAATGATTTCCACTCCATTGTACATGACCGGGTCAATCCGGGTCATGCCCACGTTCTGGAGCACTTCCAGGTGCTTGAGGTAGTTCGGGGAGAAGGACATCCAGAATTGGGCCCGGCGGATGGTGGGGATGTGCTTGACCAGGCTTTCCATTTCTTCATGGTACATGCGGTAGATTTCATAGGTGCCCACTTCCTGCGGGCAGGTGAAGCTCCGGTGCATGCTCATGGGGGCGGTTTCCCGGAAGGCGCCGTCTTCCCAGTGGCGGCAGGGGGCAGTCACTTCCCGGATGTTGATTTCCGGGTTGAAGTTGGTAGCGAAGGCCTTGCCGTGATTGCCGCCGTTGACGTCAATGATGTCCAGCGTATGGATTTCGTCAAAGTGGTGCTTGAGCGCCCATGCCGTGAAGACGTTGGTGACGCCGGGGTCAAAGCCGGAGCCCAGCAGGGCAAAGAGTCCGGCCTTGCGGAATTTGTCCTGGTACGCCCATTGCCAGGAGTATTCGAATTTGGCTACGTCCCGGGGTTCATAGTTGGCGGTGTCCAGGTAGTTAACGCCGGTTTCCAGGCAGGCGTCCATCAGGTTCAAATCCTGGTAGGGAAGGGCCACGTTGATCAGCAGCTGCGGCTTGACTTCCCGGATGAGGGCCACGGTGGCGGGCACGTCGTCCGCGTTCACGGCGTGGGTGGTGATATTGACGCCCGTTCTGGCGCGTACATCGTCCGCAATGGCGTCACATTTGCTTTTCGTGCGGGAGGCCAGATGAATGTTTTGAAAGATGTCCGGCAGTTGGGCGCATTTGTTGGCTACCACATGTCCGACGCCGCCTGCTCCAATGATTAAAACCGTGTTCATGATATGCCCAGTACATAAGTGAAAACAGTTTGAAAGGCAACCCCGGATTTGGTGCAATAATGACACTGCCTTCCCACGGTCCAAATGGCCGTTCCTGTCGGCTGCCGGACGGCGTTTTCCTTGCGGAAGGCGCGGCCTTTTGGAAATTTTCCAAAAATGATTGAACAAGAGATTGACGCTGGATGTCGGACTCTTCAATATTGAACTGTAGATATGATTAGACAAATTCTGCCAATAGTTGTTGCCGCCTGCGTCGCTCCCTGTTTTGCCGCGGAAGGATGGATTACCGATATGGATGCCGCCAAGAAGCAGGCCGCCGAACAGAAGAAGGACCTCATGATCGAGTTCACCGGTTCCGACTGGTGCCCGCCCTGCATGCAGCTCCGCGCCAACGTGTTCAGCAAGCCTGATTTCCAGAAGGACGCCCAGAAGAATTTCGTGCTCGTGGAGCTGGATTATCCGCGCGGCAAGGAACAGTCCAAGGAAATGAAAGCCGCCAATGACAAGCTTGCCCAGCAGTACGGCGTGCAGGGATTCCCGACGATCGTGTTTGCGGACGCTTCCGGCAAGCCCTTCGGGGGATTTGTGGGCGGCCGTTCCAAGGATGACGTGATGAAGGCCATGCAGGACGCCTTGAAGAACAAGGAAGCCCTGAACGCCGCTGAGGCAAATGTAGCCAAGGCCACCACGGATGAAGCGAAGGTTGCCGCCCTGATGGAAGTGCTCAAGCTGGCGCCCCAGGAGTATGTGGACAATTTTTACGGCGACGTGAAGGCGGAAATCAAGAAGCTGGACAAGGATGACAAGTCCGGCTTGAAAGCCGCTGACGCGCACGCCGACCAGCTTAAGAAGGAACAGAAGGACGTCCAGGATTATCTTGCCGGCAAGCTGACGGACAAGACCACGCCTGCGGAAGCTCTCCAGGTGGTCAAGGCTTATCCCGACCGTGACAAGCTTCTGCCGGAAACCCAGCAGGATTTGCTGATGATGGAGTTCGGGACCTACCTGAATTCCACTGGTGACGTAGACGGTGCCGTGCTGATTCTGGACAAGGTGGCCGAATTGATGCCGGGTACGGAAGCCGGGCAGCGTGCTCCCCGCATCAAGGCCGGCATTCTTGCCAACAAGGACCAGATCAAAGCTCAGATTGAAGCAGCCAAGAAGGCCCAGAGCAAGTAAGTAAAAGCTCCCTTTCCTTGATTCCCTGATTTTGGAAAACGGCCCCGCAGCGGTTCATGCCGCTGCGGGGCTTTTCTTTTTTTCGCCATGAGCTGCTCGCTTAAGCGGCTTCCGTTGAGAGGGTGCCCGTCAGTTCCCGCCGGGTGCAGCCTGCCTTGAAGGCGTCTGTTCCTCTTTTACACGCGGCTGCGGAGAAGGGAGCATCGCGCCGCGCCGCTCTTTCCGCCAAGCCCGGTTATGGAAGAGAAAGGAATCCTGTGGAGCATGCATGCCTGTTTTGCGGAATAAAAAAACCGGCCCCGGCATGATGCCGGGCCGGCTGGCTGCATGCTCTCTCCGTGGGAGAAAAAGGGCGTTATTGAAGCTTGATGACGGTGTCCAGGCTGTCCCAGGCCACGCCTGCGGGCAGCGTGATTTTGTATTGGGCGCCTTCCTTTTCAAGCTTGGCGGCTTTTCCGTTTCCACTGCCGTTCACGATGACGGTCGCTTTTGTGAATTTCTCGCCGATGTCCTTGATGAAGAGAGGTTCGGAGCCTTTCAGCTCTTTTCCTTGTTGAGCAATCAGCGGGCTGACATGCAGGTAGACGGTTTTTTTGCCGCGCCGGTCCGTCTTGTAGCAGCTGCCGCCCCAGGGCTGGTCCTTGTAGGGACCTCCGCGGGTGTTGTAAATGGCTTCCCGGTAGGGGGCGATCCACTTGCCCATGGCCAGGAAGGTTTCAGCCTGTTTCGGGTCGAACGTGCCCAGCGGCGTGGGTCCGATGTTGTAAAGCAGGTTGCCGTCCTTGACGGTGTTGTTGATCAGGAATTTGATGGAGGTTTCCACGGGCTTGGCCTTCGCCTTGGAGGTGTAGGACCAGTTGCCCGTCCAGCGGGTGCCGGGGATGTCCGCCACGGTCATGCAGCTTTCCCAGGGCGTTTTGTCATTGAACGGCCCCAGCTTGCATTCCGGCGTCAGGAAATCTCCTTTCAGGTCGTCGGGCAGCGGACCCTTGTTGCCTCCGCGGGTGCCGTTCATGCGGTTGTTGACCAGAATGTCCGGCTGGTACTGCTTGATGCGGCGCATCATGGTGCGGGGATCCCACTGGTTGAGGGAGCTGTTGCCCAGGCTGTCGAACCACAGCACGTCCACCTGTCCGTAGCGGGTGAGCAGTTCACTGATCTGGCCGAAGTAGTATTCCAGGTAGCGGTAGTGCTGGTCGGTCAGGTAGTAGGGATTGTACCAGTCCCGCCCGGAGTAGTAGAAGCCCAGCCTGAGCCCTGCCGCATGGACCGCCGCCGCGAATTGCCCCACGATATCCTTGCCGTAGGGGGTATTGGCGATGGTGAAGGTGTCGTAGTCGGAGGGGAAGTTGGAGAAGCTGTCGTGGTGCTTGGTGGTCAGCACGGCATATTTCATGCCGCTTTTTTTGGCGACGGACATCCACTTCCGGGGATCGTATTGTTTGGGATTGAAGCGGCGGTGGGCGGAGTCATATTCAAAGTCCATGATGTTTTTATGGCCGCTTGCGCTGTCTTTGGGGCGCGCCGCATTGCGTTCCCAGCTGATTTCCCGTTCCAGCAGGGAAGAGGGGTTCCAGTGGACAAAGAGGCCGAATTTGGCGTCCCGGAACCATTTTAACTGTTCGTCACTGGCCTTGAAGTCGAAGAGCCTGTTGACGGCTTCATTGATCAGGTCGCGGTCCGCGACCGGGGAAAAGACGTTTTTTTCAGGGGAAAGAACCACCAGTCCTTCCGCCATGGGCTGCATGCGGAAGTTCGGGAGGGGAGCCTTTTCCTTGTCTCCCAGCCAGAGGTTGAGTTTCAGCGCCCTGGCCACGTTCCCTATTTCGTAGGCCTTCTGGCCGCCCGCTTCCTCCATGATTTCGTCCGGCAGCTCCTTCTTGAAAACGGCCTGCACAAAGGGGTGGTTTACATAGATTTTCCCGTTTTCCCGGAAGGGCCTGATGTCTTCCGGCAGGGCTATCCGTTCGTTGGCCGCCATCGCGTAGGGGGCACCGTGGAGTTTGTCCGTGTCCACGGTGAAATAAACGGCGTCCTTGAGCTTTTCAGACAGCTCCTTCTGGAGTGCGTCCACGTTTTCCTGATAGCTTTTTCCGGGGTCAAAACGATTGTTGATGCTTTCCGCCTGCTTTTCCGTAATGACCGGGCCTATCCACGGGCTGGCAATCGCATCCTTCGTGCCGCCGCCCACGATGATCCGGAAATATTTTCCGGCGTCCTTGTCCGTCAGGGTGTAGGATTCCGCGTCCTTGCCCTGCTGCACCAGCACGGGCTTTCCGGTCCGGGAATCCGCTTTTTCCCATTGGATGACAGGGCTGGCGGGTTCGTCCTCAGGAGTGCTGTAGCGGCTCTCCAGCGTGGTTCCGACCACTTCCTCCCCGTTAATGTAGGCTCTGAGCCACGGAGCTACGGGCTCTCCCCAGGCCGGAGTGAGGAGCATCCCCCCAAATGCGGTCAGAAGACAGAAGGCATGGTTTTTGAGTTTAAACATGGGGGAAAAATTAAGGGAGGAACAGTTGGGAAAACAGGATAAAAAAGACTGTTTCAGAAAAGACCAGTGGAGGCGGTTTCCGGGATTTCCTTCCGGTAGAATCCTGTGGGGGATGGGAAGGCGGCACGTCATGCATCTGAGGCGGGGGAGGACAGGCGGCGTATTTGCCCAGGCTTCCCGGCGCGCAAGCGTCTCTTTTAGACGGTTTTTGTGAAGATATCCTGCGGCGGCCGGTTTTTCCCTCGGGAAGTGTTTCGTGCCCGTTGTTGGTTTGGTTCAGGAGAGGAACCGCCTCCCTGCCGGCAAAGGAATGTCCACAAGTACGGGCCGGCCGTGAACGGAGCGGCATGATGCCCGGCAGTAGCGGAGGGAGGGATTTCCGGGAAGATTCCGTGAGCCGCGGAGCGGCGGTTGTATTTCTTGAGGTGAAGCCTTGCGCGGGGGAAGGAAACCTGACAGAATCCCGCCATGCGCCTGTTCATGATGTTCTGTGTGATGCTGCTGCTCGCCGGATGCGATACGCGTACCAGCGTGGAACGGGCGCAGGAGGAAGGAGTGCTGATCGTGGGCAATAATGCGGAACCGCAGAGTTTTGATCCGCATATTGCCACCTCCGTTTCCGATTTCAAGATTATCAATGCCGTGATGGAAGGGCTGCTGCGCGGGGATTCCAGGGATGACGCCGTTTTTCATCCAGCCGTGGCGGAGTCCTGGACGCATAATCCGGAGGCGGACAAGTGGCGGTTTTCCCTGCGGAAGGACGCCGTGTGGAGCGACGGCGTTCCGGTGACGGCCCATGATTTCGTTTATGCCTACCACCGCCTGCTTCATCCGGAGTTTGGCGGAAGGTATGCGGACATGCTTTATCCGCTGAAGAATGCGGAGGCTTACAACCGGAACAGGCGCAGCCTGCTGCTGTGCGGCCCCGGTTCCCGGCTGGCCGGGGAAGCGGGGCTGGATGGAGAGGCTCTGGCACGGGTGGATTGGGAGAGGCTGGACGGCATGGGCGCCCGGGAGCTGGAGGCGCTGCGGAAGGATATTTCCCGGATGGAGTGGCCGGACGGAATGCCGGAGGAAGGCGCGCGGAGAATCGCGGCCCGGATGCTGGAGGATGTCCGGGCCGGAAGACCGGATTTGTGGGAGGAGGCCCGTGTGGGCGTGCGCGCCGCGGACGATCATACCCTGGAGCTGGAAATGCGTTCTCCGATGCCCCAGCTTCCCCTGCTGCTGCTTCATTGCACCTGGTTTCCGGTTCCCCGCCATACGGTGGAAGCCCACGGCGGCATGCTGGACAGGACGGGGGGCTGGACGCGGCCCGGCAAGGCTGTGGGGAATGGTCCTTTTCTGATGGCGGAGCACCGTTTCAATGATTATGTGGAGGTGCGGCGCAATCCCCGCTACCGGAACGCCTCCTCCGTCCGGCTGAACGGGGTCCGTTTTCTACCCACCGTGAACGGCTTTACGGAAACCCGCATGTTTTTCAACGGCAAGCTCCATGTCACCAATAACGTTCCCCCGGAAATGACGGCGTACGCGCGGGAGCGCGGCGGCGGTGATTTCTGCCAGGATGATTATTACGTGACTATTTTTTACCGGCTAAATACGTCGCGCGCGCCGCTGGATGACGCCCGCGTCAGGCGTGCCCTTTCCCTGGCCGTGGACCGGGAGACCCTGGTGCGTGACGTGGTGTGCGGGGGCGGCCAGCCGTGCTTCGGCTTTACGCCGGACGGCGCAGGCTACAAGACGCCGCACGGGGTGGAGTTCAATCCGGAGAAGGCGCGCGCCCTGCTGGCGCAGGCGGGTTTCCCCGGCGGAAAGGGGTTTCCGCGGCTGGAGTTGATGACCACGTCCAGGGAGGTGCAGAAGACGATGGCGGAAGCCATCCAGGGCATGTGGAAGAGGCACCTGGGCGTTCACGTGGATATCCGTTCCTGTGAATGGACGGCCTACAAGTTCGCGCAGAATTCCATGCAGTATGATTTCAGTTCCTCCTCCTGGTCCGGGGATTATCTGGACCCGTCCAGTTTTCTGGATTTGTGGAGCTCCGCCTCCGGGAACAACAACACGGGCTGGTCCCGCCCGGAGTATGAGCGCCTGCTGGCGGAGAGCCGCGCCACGGGAGACCAGGAGAAGCGCATGGCCCTGCTGGCCCGTGCGGAAGCGCTGATGCTTTCGGAGTCTCCGGTGATTCCCCTGTACTGGGCCAGGCGGTCCTATTTGAAGAGTCCGGAGGTGCGGGGATGGCATCCCCTGCTGCTGGACAACCATTTGTTTGAAGACATCAGCCTGGGCGCGCCCAGGGAGCAGGGGAAGGAGGCCGCGCCTTGACCAGGATGATTTTGAAACGCCTGGGGCAGGGGCTTCTGGTCCTGCTGGTGCTGGAGACCGTGACGTTTTTCCTGATACGCCTGCTGCCGGGCCACCCCTTCATGGGGGAGAAGAAGCTGCCGGAGCACGTCCTCCAGCAGCTCCAGACCAGCTACGGGCTGGACCAGAGCTCCCTGGTCCAGTACGGGCGCTACTGGTGGAACATGCTGGTCCATGGCGACCTGGGGCCGTCCCTGGTGAAGGAGGGCATCAGCGTGGCGGACATGATCGGCCAGTCATTCCCGGTATCCCTCCAGCTTGGCGTCATAGGCATGGTGATTTCCATTCTGGTGGGCATTCCCGCCGGGATCGTGGCGGCCCTGTACAAGAACCGGTGGATGGACTGGTGGGTGATGCTGGTTTCCATGGCCGGCATCTGTATTCCCGCCTTCGTGGTGGCTCCGCTGCTGGGTGTGGCGCTGGGCATGCATGTGCCCGGCCTGAGCGTTGCCGGATGGGATTCTCCCGGCTGCGTGGTGCTGCCTGCGCTGACGCTGGGATTGGTGAATGCCGCGTACCTAGCGCGCCTGACGCGCGGAGGCATGCTTGAGGTGCTGGGACAGGATTTCATCAGGACGGCCCGCGCCAAGGGGGCGGGCCCCTTCCGCACGGTCTGGAAGCACGCCCTGCGCGGCGGCCTGATTCCGGCCCTTTCCTATCTGGGGCCGGCCTTTGCCGCCATGATTACCGGCTCCTTTGTAGTGGAGACCTGCTTCCAGGTTCCCGGCATGGGCCAGCATTTCGTGAACGCCACCACGGACCGGGATTATTTCCTGATCCAGGGGCTTGTCCTGTTTTACGGCATCCTGATCGTAGCGGCCAACCTGGCCGTGGACCTGGTGCAGATGGCCGTCAACCCCAGATTGAGGGCGGAGTCATGAAGAACAGGGAATGGAACAGCATGGAGGAGCAGGGCTCCTCCCTGTGGAGAGACGCCTTTCTGCGGCTTTCGCGCAACCGCGCGGCCATGTTTTCCCTGCTGGCGCTGGCGCTGATTGTGGCGGCCTGTTTTCTGGGTCCGCTGCTGCCGTGGCTGCCGCACCCGAATGTGCAGGACCTGTCCCGCATTGCGGAAAGTCCTTCCTGGCAGCACTGGTTCGGCACGGACCAGCTCGGGCGGGACCTGCTGGCGCGCGTGCTGTACGGGGGCCGCATTTCCCTGCTGGTGGGCGTGGTGGCCACGGGCGTTTCCCTGGTCATCGGCGTGACGTACGGGCTGGTTTCCGGTTATGCCGGGGGCAGGCTGGACGCCCTGATGATGCGCCTGGTGGACGTGCTTTTCGCCCTGCCGTTCATCGTGCTGGTGATTATTTTCTCCCTGTCCGTGGAGGAACCCGCCCAGCAGCTGACGCAGTGGGTTTCCGGCGTCACGGGCTGGTCCGTGGAGATGGTGAGTCCCATGACCGGATTGATTCCCCTCTTCATCGCCATCGGCGCGCTGGGCTGGCTGACGCTGGCGCGCATCGTCCGCACGCAGACGCTGGAGCTGAAGGGGCAGGAGTTCGTGGAGGCGGCCCGCTCCCTGGGCATCGGGCACATGAAGATTCTGTTCCGCCACATTGCGCCGAATTTGTTCGGGTCCGTCATCGTGTACACGACGCTGGCCGTTCCCGGCATCATGCTGCTGGAGGCTGTCCTGTCCTTCCTGGGCCTGGGCGTGAAGGCTCCCAATTCTTCCTGGGGCACGCTGATCAAGGAGGGGGCGGACCGCATGGAGGTGAGCCCGGAACTGCTCCTGTTCCCGGCGCTGCTGTTTTCCGCTACCCTGCTGGCGCTGAATTTCCTGGGGGACGGGCTGCGTGACGCCCTGGACCCCAAGTCTTCCAAGGATTGACGCTTTTGAATAAAAGACAATGAAGGTTGCTTTAACGATTTCCATGCTGGTGGTCTCCAACGTTTTTATGACGTGGGCGTGGTACGGGCATTTGAAGAAGGGTTCCGCGGCGGACGACAAGCCCCTGCTGCTGATTATCCTGATGAGCTGGGGCGTGGCGTTTTTCGAGTACTGCTTCATGATTCCCGCCAACCGCCTGGGCAATGCGGGAGGCCTTAACGTGGCCCAGCTCAAGATCATGCAGGAGGTGATCACCCTGTGCGTGTTCATCCCCTTCGCCCTGTTCTACATCGGGGAGAAATGGAAGTGGGACTACCTGTGGGCTTTTTTATGCGTGCTGGGGGCCGTTTTCTTTGTCAATAGGGAGCGTTTGCTCGGGTGACAGACTTTTTTCGTTCGCATTCCTCTTTCAGGGTGGTCTTACCATTTAGAAAGATGAATATGAAAATAATACCTATTCTTGCAGCAGCAGCCGTAGCCGTCCTGGCCGCAGGCTGCCACCATCGCCATAATAATAATGATTATTACCGCCCCGGTCCGTCGCACCATTATAACCATAATGATTATAACAACGGCTGGCATCACGGGCAGAACAGGCCGGGTCCCAAGCCCCGCCCGCATTACGTGACCGCCAACCAGGCTTCCTATCCCCGCCTGTACCAGCTCATGTAGTTTTTGCGGTTCCGCAGGAACGCCGCCGCTTGCGGAAAAGGGCAGCGTAAACCATGGAGCGGCGTTGGCGGGAAGGGCGTGTGAAGGGACGCAGTTTTGGCATGCCGTTCCCTGCGTGGCACGGATACCACCTCCGGGCCGCCCGCTTCCCGGTACCGGCACGGGCTCCGGAGGGCCCTTTGCCGGGCCTGATGCTTCGCGCACAGGATATAAGCTTGAAAAGGCGCGGTGCCCCCGGCACTCTATGCGCCAGATCAATGACTATAGATGAGCAATTAGACATATTGATGGGCGGTACCGCCGTCGTGATCAGCCGTGAAGAGTTGAAGGAGCGCCTCAAGCTGGGCCGTCCCCTGCGCGTGAAGCTGGGTGTGGACCCCACCGCGCCGGATATTCACCTGGGCCATACCGTGGCTATTGAAAAACTGCGCCAGTTCCAGGAACTGGGCCACCAGGCCATTTTGCTCATCGGGGATTTCACGGCCACCATCGGGGATCCCTCCGGCCGTTCCGTCACGCGGCCCCCTCTTTCCCGTGAACAGGTGCTGGAGAATGCGGAGACATACACCAAGCAGGCGTTCAAGATTCTGGACCGGGACAGGACGGAGATCGTCTACAACGGGGACTGGTTCCGCAAGATGACGTATGAGGAAGTGCTTAAGCTCAATTCCCGCGTGACCATGCAGCAGATGCTGGCCCGGGAGGATTTCAAGGCCCGCGTGGAGGGCGGCAAGGAGGTGCGCCTGCACGAAATGCAGTACCCGATCATGCAGGGCTGGGATTCCGTGGAAATCCGGTCGGACGTGGAACTGGGCGGCACGGACCAGCTTTTCAACATCCTGGTAGGGCGCGACCTCCAGAAGGAGGAGGGCATGCTGCCCCAGATCGCCATGACGATGCCCCTGCTGGAAGGCCTGGACGGCGTGCGCAAGATGTCCAAGTCCTACGGGAATTACGTGGGCGTGGATGAAGCGCCGGAAATGATGTTCGGCAAGATGATGAGCGCCAGCGACGAGCTGATGGACCGCTATTACCAGGTGCTGCTGGGCGAGAAGCGGGACATGGGACTGCACCCGATGGAAGCCAAGAAGCTGCTGGCCTGGAAGATTACGGCCCGCTATCACGACTCCGCCGCCGCGGACGCCGCCCGCGCGGACTGGGAAACCCGTTTCTCCAAGAGGGACCTGGCCGCCGCGGATTTGCCGGAAGTGGAGATCGCCTCCCTGCCTGCCGGCATGAATGCGCTGGCCCTGGTGGCCTTCCTTTTTGAGAACGTTTTCCAGGTGAAGAAGTCCAACGGCGTTTTGCGCAAGGAGCATTTCACGCCCGGCGCCATCCAGTTGAACGACGCCAAGGTGACGGACCCCGCCGCCGTGCCGGAGCTGGCCCCCGGCAGCGTTCTGCGCCTGAGCAAGAAGCACGCCGTGCGCTTCAAGTAGGGAGCCGGAAACGGCGTTCACCTTTCTTCCTTCCTCCATGCCGGGATTCCTTTCCAAATTGGACCGCTTTACCGTCGGCCTCATCGTCAGCGTGAGCGCGGGGATTCTGATTCCCTGTTCCGGCGTGTGGGATACGGTGTTCAGCCGCTTGAGCGATGCGGCCATCATCCTGCTCTTTTTCCTGTACGGGGCCAAGCTTTCCCGCCGCTCCGTATGGGAGGGGCTGATGCACTGGCGCCTCCAGGGCCTGGTGGCTGCAAGCACCTTCGTGATTTTCCCCCTGCTGGGCATTCTGAGCATGCCGCTGTGGAACAGCGTGCTGGGGCCGGATTTGTGCATGGGCATGCTGTACGTGTGCATGCTGCCTTCCACGGTGCAGTCCAGCATAGCGTTCACCTCCATGGCGGGCGGGAATGTGGCCGCGGCCATCTGCTCCGCCTCCGTTTCCAGTCTGCTGGGAGTGTTCCTCACGCCTCTGCTGGTGGGGCTGGTGTGGTCCCGCGGAGGGGAGGGAGGCGTGGATTTTTCCACCTTCCTGAACATCTGCTATATTATTCTGGTGCCCTTTGTGGCCGGGCAGGTTGCCCAGCGCTGGATCGGCAAATGGGTGGTCACGCACCGGAACATTACTTCCTGGACGGACCACAGCACGATCTGGCTGGTGATTTACACGGCGTTCAGCCATGCGATGATTAACGGCGTGTGGAAGAACCTGCCCTGGCTCTCCCTGGTGGAGGTGCTTGTCTTCTGCGGCATTCTGCTGGCCGCGGCCCTGTGGCTGACGGCCTTCCTTTCCCGCAAGTTGCATTTCTCCCGGGAGGACCGCATCGCGATTATTTTCTGCGGCTCCAAGAAGAGCCTGGCCACCGGCATCCCGATGATGAACGTGATTTTTGCCGGAGCGCCCATCGGGCTGCTGGTGATTCCCATCATGGTTTTCCACCAGCTCCAGCTGATGGTCTGTTCCTTCCTGGCCCGGAAGTGGGCGAAGGACGTGGGAAAGGGAGACAAGCTGTAAGGCAGCCTCCGCTTGCCGGTCAATGCCCGGCCAGGCGCAGGACTCCGTCGCACTGCATGTCCCGGCCAGGAACGACTACATGGCTGCCGTAGGAGGGGATTTTGGCCGTGACGGGCTTGTTGCGGAATTTGGACATGAACCGCTGGAAGGGCTCCATGTCCTCCGGGATGATCTTCACTTCCGTATAGGCGGGGTTGGACGGCATGTCCGTGATTTCCACCCGGAAGGAGCCTACGCCGTTGCCGTCCGGCGTGTAGAATTCCAGGGATTCCTCCGGGGTGGAGGGGTGCATGAAGAACAGGAAGAGCATGATGCCCAGGGCCGCCAGGGTGACGACGGTCAGCGGAATGTTTTTTCTGAGGGGACTGATGTGCATGCCTGCTTTTCCTTTCTTCCATAAGATTATGGGTTTTACTGGGACGTGTCAACCCCTCCGGAGGAAAGCCATGACGCGGAGCCGCTCCATGTTCTTTTGGCGGAACGGGTTCCGGCGGAGCAAGGGTGGACGGAAAAAGGATTGCGTCCGCGGGACAATGTGGTAGCTTGTGCGGACAAAGGGAGCCCTATGACCGTGCCCGTAAAGATACTGTCCGTATTGACAGGACTGAGCCTGGCCGGAAGCGTTCAGGCGCGCATCTGGACGAATGACCGGGGCGCTACCGTCGTAGCCGTGCTGGTGGCCGTCCGTGATGCGGAGGTGGACCTGAAGCTTCAGGACGGCCGGATAGTAGCCGTTCCCAAGAACGTTTTTTCCGGCGCCGACCAGGCGTATATCCTGGAATGGGTGAAGTCCGGCGGCACGCTTCCGGATACGGATGTGGGGGCGGAGAACCCTCCCGCGCAGGGTGCGTCCGGCGGACGTTACGTTCCCCTGGAGCCGAATTGGGACGCTCCGTGGCCGGAGAGGGCGGCCGCGCCCGGCTATCTGCTGGTGAAGGCCGTGCAGGAGACGGATGAGCTGAGCGTGTATGAAACGGACCATTTCGTCATTGAGTCCCCCGGAAAATTGCCGGAAACGGAACATATGGCCCTGGCGCGGCGTTTTGAAACCATTCTGTCCGCCCTGGCGGCCGTTCCCATGAATCTGGCGGTGGCCCGCCGCCCCTCCCGCAAGTATCTGGTGAGGGTATGTTTTCAGGAAGAGGATTTCAACAAGGCGCCGGGCCTGCGGAACGGGAGGCTCAAGTTTTCCCCCACCAGTTTTACGGCCCTGCTGCTGCGGGATAAAAAGGGAAAGCCGCTGAAGCTGGACGCGGTGGATCCGCGCTTTGCCGTCACCCACTGGGTGGCGCAGTCCATGGATTTGGAACACTGGCTGGTGGACGGTTTTTCCGCGTACATGGCTTTTCTTCCCATGGAGAAGGAGGCGATGGTATTCCGGAAGCTCCCGGGAAGGCTGGCTGCCATGCTTCCCCGCGCCGTGCGCACGGGCAGGGAGCCGCTGCCTGCCCTGGCGGACCTGCTGGCGCGGGATTCCGTTCATTCCGCCGCAGGCCATGGCCTCCCTTCAAAGGGGGACGCGTCCCGGTACTGGGCCGATCTGTTATGGACGGTGTACTGGTGCCATCTGGAAGGGGACGGCAAGGCGGAACGCCTCAGGCGTTACCTGGAAGCCTGGGATGCGGAGGACGTCAACGGGGCGCACGCCGTTCTGCTGGACGGGAAGGCTCCGGAAGAGGTGGAGAGGGAAATGGCCGCAGCCTGGAAAAAACTGGGCGTGAAGCTGAAGTTTTCACCGTCCGCCCCTTCCGCTGCGGACGGGAAAAAGGCGGCGGAGAAATGACGGAAGGAGGGGTGGAAAAGCCTCCGGTTTCCGGAAAATCCGGAGCGCACCGGGTCAGATGGTGCCGTTGAGTTTTCTGCCTATCCAGAACAGGGTGAGCAGGAAGAGAAGGGCCGCGAGCGTGTACGGGCTGCACCAGAGCAGGATGCGTGTTTCCATGGGCGGCGGCACGGGCAGCTCCTTGATTTCCTTGATGAGCTGCTGTATTTCCTCCGCCTTCACCATGCGTCCGCGCGTGATGGAGGTCATTTCCTCCATCAGGGCGGTATTGACGGGTTGGCCGGTTTTTTCCAGCGTCTCGCCCATGGTGATGACCGGAAGCGTGACGGATTTGTCCGGTTCCGCGGAGGATGAGGCGGTCAGCTTCCAGGTGCCGGGGCGGTTGATTTTGACGGAGGCGGTGAAGGAACCCCAGGTGTGGTCCATGTTGTCCATCTGCACGCGGCTGGTGGTGCCTTCCGGGGCGGTGATGTCCAGGAAGACTTCCCCGTTCTGGAGAGGCGCCCCCAGTTTGTCGGAGACCATGGCGTTGACGGTCAGCGTATCCCCCAGGCGGGGGCGTTCCGGGTTGGGAATCAGGCGGATTCTTTCCCCGGCGGCCATGTTGCGCTGGTAACTCATCCAGCGGGCCACCTGGCTCCAGAAGCGGTAGTGGTATTTGTCCTCCACGCCGCGCCGCCAGCGCCAGGCGGAGTCCGTCCCCATGAAGAGGACTTTTCCGTTGCCGTAGGACTGGGTGACGATGAGGGGAATGCGGCCGTAGGCGTTTTTGTCTGCCGCATGCACGGCCAGGACGGTGGTTCCGGCCTTGGGCCGTTCCACCGGGGCGTACCAGTTGAAGCCCGGCAGGTTGCGCCACACTTCCTCGTTTTCACCCTCCGTATCCGCCAGCATGGTAAGGAGGGAGCCGCGCCCCTCCGGCGTCAGGATGAGGGGGGAGGGGGCTGGCTGGGTGGTTCCCTCCGGCTTGGCGGTGAGGAACGTGACGGGCATCAGGTCTCCCAGCTCGGATTTCAGGAGTTCCATCTGCTTGCCCTGGTAGCCGGGCAGGAAGACGATGCCGCTGGCCTGGTTTTTCACCATGCCCTTGAGCAGGGCGGCCTGTTCCTCCGTCAGCCCCTTGGGGCCCAGCCCCACGTCTCCGATGAAGATGACGTCATACTGGGCCAGGTCTTCCATCCTGTCCGGGAATTTGACCAGGTAGCCGGGGCCTTCCCCCATTTCCTCCAGCCCCGGGTGAAAGAGCAGGGTATGCACGTCCACGCCCGGGTCGCGGTACAGGGCGTTCCGGATGAAGCGGTACTCCCAGCGCGGCAGCGTGTCGATCACCAGCACCTTGATGGATTCCCTCCTGCCGGCGATGCTGAAGGAGGAGGCGTTGTTGTTGTGCATCCGTTCCTGGGGCTGGACGGGGAGCTTGAGCTCCAGCGTTTCCGCCCCTTCCTTTTCTATCTTCCACAGGACGGCGTCGGACACTTCCCCCTGGGCCGGGATGGTGACCGTGCGGGTGACGGTTTTTCCGGTGTCCCTGGAGGCCAGGGTGAGCGTGGTGCGCGTTTCCTTGCCCAGCGTGCTTTTAATGGTGAAGGGGATCTGCACCGTCTCCCCGATGATGCCGTAGGTGGGGGCTTTCACGTCCTGGAGGGCCAGGTCGGGCAGGGGGTACGGACTGCCGGCGGGAATGATGAAGAGGGGAATGCCCCTGGTGCGCATGCGCTGGGCCTGCGTCAGCACGGAGGAGGAGGCGTTGTGGCCGCCGTCCGTGAACATGATGACCGCCCGCAGGTTGTCCGAGGATTGCATGGCGTCCTCCAGCGGCTTGGCCAGGTCCGTGCAGGCCATGGCGTAATCCGGGGAATCCGGCGGAGGGGGGGAGCCGAAGGCGGCGGATTCCACCACGTGCGTGTCTTTCAGGGATTCCGTGCTGTTGCCCTTGATCAGCTCCTGCGCGTAGGCCGTGCGGGTAACGACGTGCTGGGGGGTGATTTCCACGTCCTGCGTTTCCATGGAGCCGGAGCGGTCCTCCAGGATGGAGACCTTGGGCTTCTCCTGCGGGGCGGAGGTGACGACCCATTCCGGCTGGAAGAGCAGGAAGCAGATGGCCCCCAGAATCACCAGGCGCAGGAGTTCCAGCTTGAACGTCAGCGGACGGCGGTTGCGTTTGCAGGCGGTGCGGCTCATCCAGACGCCGGCCGCCATGACCAGGACGGCCAGGAGGACGCTTAAAGCGGTAGGTTGAAGGCTCAGGCTCATGGGCGGATGGTGGGGGAGGGACGTTTGGCCGTGTGCCTGGGCAGGCACAGGAAAGCTTCCAGCAGCAGGCAGGCGAGGGAAATGATGAGAAAGAGTTTCCAGGCCTCCTGCACCAGGGAGGGCGTTTCCGCCGTGCTCTGCATGGAGCTGATGGAGGCCTCCGGCAGAAGGAGGCGGAGCTTTTCATCCGTAATCTGGTCCGGATTGTCTTCCGACCAGGGGCGGTTCACGGCATAGGTCTGCGCTCCCAGGCGGTACACGCCTGCCGTGTCCGCCGGAGAGCCGGAGGGGTGGCTGCCCTGGGCGTTGTCCATGCGCACGGGGATGTCCGTGGCGGATTGCGGCAGGGCCGGGTCATTCACCCGGAGGGAGATGGAAGTGGAGAAGCGTTCCGCCCCGCGGTCCGCCATGCGCTGGAGCAGGGGGAGCAGCAGGTGGCCGTCCGCCAGGTTGGACCAGGAATATCTGGGCAGAGTCCCCAGGAACAGGGCGGAACCCGTTCCGGCCCTGACCTGGGCCAGGGCGCAGGTGCCGTCATCCCAGGAGGCCAGGGTGCGGTATTTGCCCAGCAGGGGCTTCCGGCGCACGGCGCGGAGCCGGTTGGCGGGAATGGCCGCCTGGTCGGAACCGTCCCGGAGGAATCCGCGCTGGCGGTCCCATGTTTCCAGGCGGTAGTACTCCTCGGGCGGGGCCGTTTCCATCGCTCCCCAGGAGACGCCCAGGAACGGATGCCGCGTGCCGTGGGCCGTATCGTCCGGCAGGAAGAGGACGATTCCCCCTTCTTCAATAAAGGCCAGTAGCTTTTCTTCCATTTCCGCGCGCGGCGGCGGTCCGTACCAGGCGACCATGGACTGGGAGGCCAGAGCGGCCTGCGCCGCCCGCGTGTTGCCGGGCATCGTGGCCTTCCTGTTGGGCAGGCCGGGAGGGGCGGACATCAGGGAGAGGGTTTTCCCCACTTCTCCGGAAGGGCCGCAGATCAGGATGTTGGCGAGGGGCCGGGGGGCGAAGGTGAAGAAAGAAATGTCATCCCTGGTGAAGTCGTCATGAGGCAGGGAAACGAAGCCGAAGCCGGATTCCTTCCCCTGCGGCAGCGGAATTTCCTTCCTGATGGCGGTGCTTTCCCCGGCCAGTTGCAGCGTGGCGGAGGCGGCGGCATTATCCACGGAAAGGTGTACCGGCACGTCCTCCGGCTGGTTGGGGTTGAAACCCTGGCGCAGCACCTCCAGGTCCAGCACCAGCCTGCCGTTGTTCACCTGGGCCTGCCTGACCCTGATGCCGCGGTTGCTTTCCGGCCTGTCGCGGAGGGCCATGATGCGGATGGAGGGGGGAATGGCCAGAGCGGCCAGCCGCTGGCGCACGCCGGGCCAGAGGGGGGAATCCGGCCTCCAGGAGGAGGCCTGCATGTCTGAGGCAATCCAGATTTCCGTCTTTCCGGAACCGGACTCCTCCAGATACGGGATGGCTTTTTGCAGCAGGGCCGGAATATCTGCGCCGCCGTCCGTGGTTTTGCTGACAGTCAGGTCCGCCAGGGCTTCCGGGGCGGGAATCTGGGTGACGGTTCCGGTGGCGGAATCAAGCAGGGACAGGCGGCAGTGGCCAAGCTGCGCAAAGGTGGATTCCACCAGCGGCGGGATGGCGTCCCGCAGGGAGTTGGTTTTGTCCGGCCGTGCGTCCATGGAGGCGGAACGGTCCAGAACCAGCAGGACTTCATTCAGTCCGGAACTCCCCCAGCCGAAGAAGCTGCTGAGCAGGGGCCGCGCAAAGGCCGTCACCAGCGCCGCCACGGCCAGGACGCGCAGCGCCAGAATCAGGTAGTGCAGCAGTTTTTTCGTCCCGCGGGTTTCCCTGGCGGCGCGGAGCAGGAATTCCATGGCCGCCCAATGGACGGAGCGGTGCCGCCACCTGTTGACCAGGTGAATGATGATGGGAATGGAGGCTGCAAAGAGGGCCCATAGCAGCCAGGGAGAGGTGAAGGACATGGGAGGATAGGGGTAGTTGGGGATTCAGGCCTGGTTGTCAGGTAGAGGGCGGGTCGGGCAGCAGCTGGCGGAGGATATGCAGGGTCATTTCTCCGGTTTGCTTGAAGGATTTCTCACCCAGAATGCCTATGTTGTCCTTGGACGTGTGCCACCAGTTGCCGTCCTGAAAATCGTCGATGATGTTCAGCGTATCCATGCCGAGGTCCATGAAGGGGACGTGGTCGTCCAGAATGGCGTAGCCGGAGACCCCCCATTCCTCCGGTGAATAGCCCAGTTCACGAATGGCGCGGGAATAAACCCGGTACATGGACTGGGGCGTCATGACCGGAATGCGTATCTTTTTTCCCTGCCGCCCGACCATGTCCAGGTTGATCATCCACTTGGGCAGCGGCTTCCGCATGGCGGCGGCATAGTGCTTGGAGCCGTACAGGCCGTCGTCACTGTCCATGTGTTCCGCAAAGCTCTCTTCTCCGTCAAAAAACACCAGCTCCAATTTCCCGGCGCGCGCGGGTTCCCCGGCCAGGATGCGGGCCGTTTCCAGAATGGCCGCTGCGCCGGAAGCCCCGTCATTGGCCCCGGTGAAGCCGGCAATGCCCTGCTTGGTGTCGATATGGCAGGTCAGCAGTCCCCGGACCGGAGCCTGGAAATCCGGCGCCTTGCCAAAGCGGGCCCGCAGGTTGACGAACTGGATGGGGCCCTTGGACGTTTCCTGTTCAAAGGATTGCTCCTGGCAGGTCCAGCCGTGTTTGGCCAGTTCCTTCTTCAGGTAGTCCAGTTGCTGGCGGTAGCCTGGAGTGCCGGAACCCCGGTCCCCCATCTCCGTCATCCGGGCAGCGTGGAACATGGCGTTTCCTCCGTTGAAGTGGGTTGTTTCCTGGAGCCGGGCGGGAATGGTTTCCGCACCCGGAAGGGGCGTTTCCACGGGATTTCCGCACTGCATCAGCAGGGCCGTGAGCAGGATGAGTCCGATGCGGGGCGTCATGGGAAAAAGACGGAGTGGAAGGTTTACTTGGAAGCGGACCATTCATCCTGGCCCAGAAGTTCAAGAATGCGGACGAATTCGGCCTTGCTGGAAAAGGTGATCTCAATGGAGCCCCGGCTTCCCTGTCCGGAAATATTTACCGGCGTGCCGAATTGTTTGGCGAGCACGCTGGAAATCTTCTTGTACTGCGGGGAGGAGGGCTTTCTGGCGGGAGCCGCCGGTTCCGGAGGATTGAGAAGCTTCTGGATGGCTTTCTCCGTCTGGCGCACGGTGTAGCCCTTGTTGACGATGTCGCGCCCGAGCTGGATTTGCTGGTCCTGGTTCTTGAGGGACAGGAGCACCTTGGCATGCCCCACGCTGATGAAGGCGTTGCCCAGCATGTCCTGGACCGCCTGGGGAAGATCCAGAAGCCGCATGCTGTTGGCTACGGCGGCGCGGGATTTGCCTACCCGCTTGGCGATGTCCCCCTGCTTCATGCGGAATTCCGTTTTCAGGCGCATGTAGCCGGAGGCCTCTTCCAGCGGGCTGAGGTTTTCACGCTGGAGGTTTTCAATCAGCGCCAGCTCCAGCACGTCCTTGTCGGAAGCCTTCCGGATGATGGCGGGCACGGTGGACAGGCCCAGGATGCCGGAAGCGCGCCAGCGCCTTTCCCCGGCAATGAGCTCATACTTGCCGCTTTCCGTTTTCCGGACGATCAGCGGCTGGATGATGCCGTGCTCCTTGATGGAGTCCACCAGCTCCGCCAGTTGTTCCGGGGTAAAGATGGCGCGCGGCTGGAGGGAGCTGGGAATAATGGAGGCATGGGATAATTGATGCACAACGTCTCCCGCCTGGGGAGCCGCCAAGGATTCACGAGACAGATTTTGATTGATAAGGGCGTCAAAGCCTTTCCCCAGAGCCGGTTTTGCCATAGCAGGGAAGAAACTAGCATGAACCGGTTCCGTTTTCAACAGGGTATTTGTTATCCGCAGCGGAAATTCCCGCGTGTGCGGCCGGTTTCATCCTCCATGTTCCCGGACGTGTCAGGCGTGTTGCGCCCCACCCCGCGGGCAGGTCAAAGATGGCGGTGCCTTGAACGGCCCGCTGCCGCCGCGCTGGTTTCCGGCAGGCTGCGGATATCCTGTCCCGTGCAGGGCAGGGGGCGTTTCAAGGCCATGAACCAACAAATGAACGAGATGAACAGCAATGAACAATCCTGCCATGGCGCGGGCTTTCCCTGCGGAACCGCTGCGGCGCAGCGCGCACCTGAATTCCTTGAACCCCTTGCCCCCGCCCGCCGATGAAGCTCAATCTGACGGAAGAACAAAAGAAAGCCGCTCTGGAAGCGGGAAAGCAGGGCATGAAAAACGCCTATGAGAAAAGCAAGTACCGGCCCGGATTGACGTGGTGGGAACGCCTCCTGTGGGTGGTTCTGGCGGGAGCGGCCTATGCGGCGTCCTCCCTCCTTTCCGGCTGCGGGCATACCATAGACGTGACTGCGGAGCGGACGGAGATATGCAGGGACGGCGCGTGCCTGGTGCTGGAACCGGGGCGCCTGTCCTATTCCCAGGCCCAGCCGGAGACGGAGGTACAGCCTGTGATCCAGAGAATCCGGAAAGGCAAATGATTCCGTGCCGTCCGGTCCGCAACCTGCCGGGACAAGCGGTTCTGCATGAGCCGTCCCGGCGGGAATTGCGGAAGTGAATGGCCTGTGGCGAAAGGGGGATGGCATGAACGCTTTATCAGCCGCCGCCGCCTATTATCTGGCTGCGGGCAGGAGGGAAGAAGAGCTGGATGAGGATGGGCGCTGCCAGGATGTCTATGTCCGTACCCCGGAGCTTGTCCTGATGGCGCGCCGGGTGGATTCCTCCGCTCCTTTCGGCAGGATTATCGATGTCCGCTGCCGGTTTGAACCGGAACGGTGCGACGCCTGGCATCTCCATTTTCTGGCGGGAGAGGTGCGGGAACTGTTGACTTATGAACGGGAAATTCTTTCCCTGCCATGGATTCTGACCCAGCATGGCAAGCGCGGGGACGGGCGGCTGATGAAGTTGTCTTCTTCCCGGTTCTGCCGCCTGCTGGCGGCGTCTGCGGTTGCCGGACCGCTCTCCTGACCCTGTTGAAGAAACGGAAGCATCCATGCGGAAAACCGCATGGATGCTTTTGTTGCATGCTGGAGGACGCCCTGATGAAAGCATTCTAGGCATTCAAAGGCGCCGGCCGTTTCCCGGTTCGCGGCATTTCTGGTGAAAGTCCTGCTAGGCCAGGGCGGCGGCGAACTCGTAGGCATTTTTACAACGGTTCCGCCAGCCATTACCGAAGGTGCTGAACTGCCTGCATGAACAATAAAACGACTCGCGTCGCTCGTAAAGGCTGTCAAGGAGTTTGCGTTCTCCGGATTCTGCAAGAACGGTTTGCAGCGTTTGCCGGGTTTGTTTTCCGGGAATGCCGTCCACGGCAATTCCGGCGCCGTGGTCGTTCAAGGCTCGCTGCAATATCTTCCCGGTGTTCTTGCTGCCGGAATTGAAATAATGGTCCCGCAGGAAGAACTCAATGCCCGGATGGGCGTCAGAACCAATCCAGGAACGGACGGCGGCGGTATTGTCCAGAATATATTGAAGACAGCCTTCCCAGGCTTCTTCCTGTTTTCCGGCGTCAAGCAAGGCTTTGAGGAGGTTGAATACGGCGGGTTCAAAGCCGTCGCAGATGCCGCAGATTTCCCACTTGCCGCCCTTGTCAGCGGCAGGAAGGCGGGAAACGCGCAGGGAGGCCGGCCCGGTGACGCGATCGTCTTCAAAGCGGAGAATGGCCGCAGCCATCTTTTTTTCTGTAGTATTCATAGGTTCCAATAATGGTGGAGGTTCGGCGGACCTGCAATGAATGCGTCTTCAAGGGGAAAAATGGCTTTTTGACCTGCCGTTTTCCATCAATGAACGGTCCGCCGCTTGAGCTGCATGCACGGCTGCCGGGGATAAATGAGGCGTCTCCGGAGCGGTTTGATGCGTCCCTGCATGGGGGTGCCGTTCTTTCCCCGGCGGCGCTGGGCCCTTTATTCCTAGGCTATTCATGAACCATTGAAAATAAAAAGCATAACGCCTGAAATTCACAAAACCCGGTGAGGGATAGTGATTCCTTCCATTTCCGGAGATTGGCGGCATTAAAGACGCCGTGGAATCGTTTCCGGATATTCCCCGGACTCTGGGAGCCATTCAGGAAAGTGGCGCTCCTCTCCGAAGCATGGCACAGGGGTTTTCCGCGACTGCTTCGGTGCACCCGGAATTTATTATGCGCAAAAAGGATGATTAAGTCTTGCGTCCCGTTGGGAATGGTGCCACAGTCAAAGGACTTTACGTTAGGATACTTCGCCCCTTGGCCTCCGTGCCAGGGGGCTTTTTTATGAATGCGGCCCGTCGTGTTCCGGATACTGCGGGCGGTATGAACTCCTGCCTCCGTTTCCGGTTCAGGATGGGCGTAATCGGAAACGGCATGCCGCGCATTCCCGTTTCAGGACAAATCCGGAGGGAACGGCCTTTTCCGTTTTGACGTGCGGCCTGACGTGGGACTGGGTTCTCCCTGGCAAGAAAAAGAAAACCCCTCAAGCGGTGAACTTGAGGGGTTTATAATGGAGCCGCTTGTCAGATTTGAACTGACGACCGTCCGCTTACAAGGCGGGTGCTCTACCACTGAGCTAAAGCGGCGTGGTGAATGAGGTGGCCCATATCTACAGAAGATGGCCCATGGTGGCAAGCCGAAAATGGGGTGGCAGGCATGGCGCGCCTCATTTTAACCGCTTCAGGAGTCAAACAGGGAGCCCTGCTCCAGTGCCGGTCCGGCAGGAGGTTCCTCCGGTCCGGGAGATGTTCCGGCCTGCGGCGTCTCCGTATCCGGAACGGACGTGTTTTCCGCCTGTTCCGTGGCAGCGGAAGGGGAGGGCGTTTCTTCCTCCGTTTCCTCGTCTCCGGTTTTCGCCGGGGGCATGATGCGGGAGACGCGCTCCACGGGATGTTTGGTAATGATGTTGCCTTGGACCCCGCGGTTTTTAATCCTCAGGTCCGCGAAGTGGAAGGGCCTGACCAGGTTGCGGAGTTTCAGCACGGCCTTCAGATAGACGTTCACGCTGATCTGGGAGCTGTTTTCCTCCGTTTCATGCACGGAGAAGTGGAAGATGCGCGTTCCCTTCGCGCCGCGGGTGAGCGGGTATTCCTTGTCCCTGGTGAAGCCGCCTATGCGGAAGCGCTTGGCGTACACGGGGCCGTCCCTTCCGTCCCGGTAGATCAGGTTGAACACGGGGTCATCATCCTTCTTGATGACGGAAATATAAAGGGGGTTCTTACCGGCGAAGAATTTGTCCTGAATCCGCACGATCTTGAGCACGCCCGCGCTGTCGATGACCAGCACGTCGTCCAGCGTGGAGCATTTGCAGACGGGGTTTCCCTTCTTGACGCCGTACCCGGCGAAGCCTTCTTCGTCAATATACAGCGTTTCATTGGCCACGGCCACCTGGGCGCGGTCCACGGAGCCGAAGGAGGAGATTTCCGTTTTCCTGGGATAGGCCGCGCCGTACTTCTTGCGCAGGGCTTCAAACCAGCGGATGGTGAATTTGGTGAGCTGGCTGAGGTTCTTCTGCGTCTGTTCAATGTCCGCTTCAAGCTGCCGGATGTGCTGGTCCGCCTTGAACGCGTCAAACTTGGAAATGCGCTTGATTTTAATTTCCGTCAGCCGCACCAGGTCGTCCCTGGTGATGGGCGCGCGCAGCTGGGCGGCAAACGGCTGCAATTCCCGGTCAATGGTGCCGAGCACTTCCTCCCACGTCTCGGAATCTTCAATGGAGAGGTAAATGCGGTTTTCAATGAAAATCTTTTCCAGGCTTGCCTGGTGCCATGCCTCGTTCAGTTCCTTGAGGCGTATTTCCTGTTCCTGGCGCAGGATTTCCCTGGTGGAGTCCGTGTTGTAGCGCAGGATGTCGCTCACGCACATGAACCGGGGCTTTTCCTCCACGATGACGCAGGCGTTCGGGGAGATGCTGACCTCGCAGGCGGAGAAGGCGAACAGGGCTTTCCTGGTCTGCTCCGGGTCCGCTCCGGCCGGGAGATGCACCAGGATGTCCACGTGCTGGGCCGTATTGTCCTCGATGCGGGCTATTTTGATCTTCCCCTTTTCCGCGGCGGAGACGATGGTATCAATCAGGATTTCCGTGGTGACTCCGAACGGAATTTCCGTGATGCGGAGAAGCTTCTTCGATTCCGTGAGGATGCGCGCCCGGATGCGGACGCGCCCTGTGCCGCGTTCCCCGTCCCGGTAGTTGGTGGCGTCCATCACGCCTCCGGTCGGGAAGTCCGGCAGAAGCTGGAAGGGCTGGCCGCGCAAGTGCGCGATGGAGGCTTCAATCAGTTCGTTGAAATTGTGGGGAAGAATTTTGCTGGAAAGGCCTACGGCAATGCCTTCCGCTCCCTGGGCGAGGAGCAGGGGGAATTTGACGGGAAGGCTGACCGGCTCCTTGTTCCTGCCGTCATAGGAAAGCTGCCATTCCGTGACCTTCGGGCTGAAGACGACCTCACGGGCGAAGGAGGTGAAGCGCGCTTCAATGTAGCGGGAGGCCGCCGCGGGATCCCCGGTCAGGATGTTGCCCCAGTTCCCCTGCGTGTCAATGAGCAGCCCTTTCTGTCCCAGCCCCACCAGCGCGTCCGCAATGGAGCGGTCGCCGTGCGGGTGGAATTTCATCGTGTCCCCCACGATGTTCGCCACTTTACTATAGCGCCCGTCGTCCAGCCGGTCCATGGCGTGCAGGATGCGGCGCTGCACGGGCTTGAACCCGTCATTGATCTTGGGTACGGCCCGTTCCAGGATGACGTACGAGGCGTAATCCAGAAAGTAGTCGGCATACATGCCTTCCACGGACTGGCTCGCGGGAGCAATGTGGGCGGGTTGAGTCACGGGCGCAAATATTAAAGGAATTGTTCCGGAGGGGCAAGTGCGATCTCCGGAAAGAAAATAACCGGCCTTCCGTTAAGGAAAGCCGGTTACCGGAAAAAGGAATGGCTAAACGCAATCAGGCCTGTTTGGCCGTAAGTCTGTTTTTGAGTTCCTCCGCTTCGGCGCGTAGGGTGTCGAGCTTGGTTGTCTGGGCTTCAAGGTCGGCGATTTCTTCCAGGACTGCTGCCAGGCGGCGCAGGTCCGCGGGCTGGGCCGCAGCGAGAGGCTGAGCTTTGGGAGCGGCTGTATTTTTGGTGCCGGGCTTGCGGCCGCGCTTGGCCTTGGTGGCCTTCATCCAGCTTGAAATGGTTACCGTGCTGATGCCGAAGCGTTCAGCGGCTTCCTTCTGGGCGCCTCTTTTGTTCTGAGTTTTCCGTTCAGCGATGAAGTCAAGAACGGATTGTTTTTCTTCAGGCGTATAGCGCCTCTTGTTTTTGGTGCTGTCGTTGGAGTTCATGATATTGACGAGTGGCTATTTGTTTAATCAAAGGTCCGTAGGGTAGCAAGCAAAAAGAGCAAGTATTTTGACATAATTTAAAAGACTGTTTAAATATAGGGGGCATATTGTTGACGTTCAGAGGTAATATGCTTATTTTATTCATGATTTTTATTATTTAAAATTTGAATTGTTTAACATTCCGTGCAAGGGCGCTTGCGGGATGTTTAAACGCTTTTTCATTTTCTGCGCCGCATGAAGTCTTTTTCCCTGAATTCCTTGTTGAATCAGGAGTTCCGGAGAATTTCGCGTCCCTTCGTCAGTCCGGATTTTGAGATTGCAGGAGCCGGAGGGATCGTGTAAAATCACCCCAATCTTCCAGCCATTTTATCATCATGACCGACCAGCCAGAAACCCCGTCTTCTCCAGAGGCTCCCAAATTACGCCGCCGCCTGGTAACGGCAGCCCCTGCGGCAGCGCCCAAAGTAAAGTTTGCTTCCCCCGCCGCGGAAGGCGTGGAAGTTGCCAAACCGCGTTTCCTCACTCCTGAATTGCAGGCCAAGCTGGCCCAGGAACAGGAGGAAGCCGCGCGCCGTGCCGCAGAACAGGCGGAGGCGGACAGGATTGCGGCGGAAAAGGCGGCAGCCGAGCAGGAGGCCGCCCGCATCGCTGCGGAAAAAGAGGCGGCCAGAATAGCCGCCGAGGAGGAAGCCGCCAGAATCAGGGCGGAGCAGGAGGCCGCGGAAGCCGCTCGCATTGCCGCGGAGAAGGAAGCGGCCCGTGTGGCGGCGGAAGAGGAAAGGGCCCGTCTTGCGGCGGAACAGGAGGAAAAGGAAGCCGCTTCCCAACCATTGCCCGGTCCGGCGGTGGATGCCCAGATTCAGGATGCCCTTGCCAAGGTGGCGGAGGCCCAGAAAGCCCTGGCGGACGCGCAGGCCGCTGCCCTGGCGCAGGCCGCCGGCGTGGCTCCCGCTGCCGTTCAGGCGCCTGAACCGGCTGCTCCGGCGTCTGCCGCGGCTTCCACAGGCTCCATTCCCAAATTGAAAGTTTTAAAGACTTCCCCGGCTCCTGCCCCGGCGGAGGAAGCTCCTGCCGCCGCCCCGGCGGAAAGTGCCGTGCCCCGGTTGAAGGTGCTGAAATCCCCTGCGGGGACCGCGCCCGTTCCTTCCGTGGCGTCTGCCGCGGCTTCCCAGCCCGTGGCTGCCGCATCCGTTTCTCCCACCGCCAGCGTTCCCCTCGCGGGCACGGGCGGCATCCAGCCGCCTGCCGGCACGGAAACCACCCGGGAAATGGTCGCCTCCGTGGATAAATCCAAATCCCTGCTGAGGGGCGTCATTTACGGGGTATGCGCCCTGGTGCTTGCCGCTGCCGGGGTAGGAATTTATGCTTGGCATACCAACAGCAAGAAAGACCAGGTGGAAGGGGAAAACGCGCGCCTGAATGCACTGGTGGTGGAAGGCGGCAAACTGGGCCGCAGCCGTCTGTTTGATTCCAAAAATCTCAGCCGCGTTCCGGACGTGAAGGTGGTGCCCAATGCGGAGGACGCCGCCCTGCTCCTAGCCAATGTGAGGGGAGCCAAGGGAAACCGGGAAAACTGGCCCGGCGCCGCCCACCTGGTTTCCATCATGGCCCAGATGGATGACAACATCGCACGCCAGGTGGTGGAAGACATGAAGAAAAACGTCGGCAGGTACAGCAAGGAGAAATACTCCATGATGGTGACGCTGCTGGCCAAATCTTCCAGCCCCGCCATGCGCGACATGCTGAAAGACCTGTACGCCTCCATCAGTGATAGCAAGAACAAGAAAATTCAGGACAAGCAGGCCGTGGTGCTCAAGTACATGCGCTTTGCCATGAAGCTGGACGACCTGGACGACGTCATGAAGATTCTCCAGCAGAAGGATGCTTCCCAGGACCTGGTTTCCTCCGCCTTCCGCACGGCCCGCTACCTGATTGACGAAGCCCCCCCGGCCAAGCGCATGGCGCTCTCTTCCAAGCTGCTCCAGTACCAGAAGAACATGCCGGAGGAAAACGTCAAGGTCCTCTACAAGCTGCTGGCCCGCACCGGCGATCCCAAGGTGCTGGACATGATGGAAAAGAGCTACAAGGAAGACCCCAAGAAGGCGCTCGCCATCATCACCGCCTGGGGGGACTGGAACACGGATGACGCCGTTCCGTACCTGTTCAAGGCGTGGAAGGATGAATCCCTGCATGAACGCGTGCGTTCCCAGGCCCATGATTCCATTCTCCGCGTGCTCTCCGTGGACCGTGACCGGGATGACAACGCCACGCTCAAGCTGTTCGAGCCCCTGATAGCGGACGCCAAGACGAGCGAACGCCGCCAGTTCCTGGTTTCCGCCTTCAAGAGGCTCAGCAACCGCCCCTATGTGATCCGCCTGCTGGGCCGCATCAAGCAGACGGCGGAAGACCACAGGAATGTGGTGGAACCCAAGTTCCAGGCCGCAGAGGAAGCCCTGTTCAAGGCGGAGGACAAATTCAAGGCCAACCCGAACGATGCCGCCGCCAAGGCTGATTATGAAGCCAAGGAAAAAATCTATAATGAGCTGGCCAGCCAGAAAACAGGGGAAGACAAGGTAATTACGGCGGTGGACAAGGCCCTGGAAAAGGTCAGGAAGACGCCTGTGCCCACCAGGAAGGCCGCTTCCTCCGATGACAGGGAGGACGACGAATCTTCCGTCATCAAGACGATTTAAACGGCTTCATTAGACGTATCCGGAACCGGAGGGAGGACATCCCTCCGGTTTTTGTATGTAAGGGAATTCCCTTCGCTGCCGGAAACGAGGATTCCTTGTTCCCGGTACACGATGGGCTCCTCCCTGGGAACAAGTGGCTCCTGCTCCTTGCCAGCGGTGGCAAAAAACGGAAGAAGGAAAGCTCTCTTCCGTTGACTGTGGAGCCAGACCGAATCCGAAGGCCGGATGGCCTTCGCTCCCAGGAGGGGGGGCAGTAGCGTTGCCGGGAAGGGACGGACTTTCCAGGGGCGTATGGCATTTCCCCGCCATTCCGGCCTGCCGGAAATATTTCCTGCCGCCGTTTTTTCCGCATCCGGCTCTTACAGGAACAGTCCTGTTTGGTACACCAGCGTAGCTGTCAGAAACCCCAGCAGGGTCAATCCACCGAATTGCGCCAGAGCAAACCACCAGGTGCCAGCTTCCCTTTTGGCGACGGTGACGGTGCCGATGCAGGGGAGGGCGATCAGGCAGAACATCATGATGCTGATGCCCTGGAGGGGGGTGTAGCTGGCTTTAAGGCGGGCGTTCAGGGTCTGCTGGGCTGCCGGGCCGGAGTCCCCGTCCTGCACCGCATAGAGAATGCCCATCTGGGTGACGAAGATTTCCTTGGCCGCAAAAGCGCCCAGAAGAGCGGAATTGATCTTCCAGTCAAATCCGGCCACTTGCGTGACGGGTTCCATCCAGTGGCCTATTTGTCCGGCGTAGGAATGTTCCATGGCCGCTGCCGCATTCGGCGCGGTTCCTTCCTCCGGCCTGGGGTAGGTGTTCAGGAACCACAGGATGATGGAGGCCCCCAGAATGAAGGTTCCCGCCTTCCGGACGTACATGAAGGCCCGCGACCACATCAGGGCGCCCACCTTCCGCAGGGAGGGGAGGCGCAGGCGCTTCATGTGGTGGAGAGAGTCCCTCTGGGCGGTCTTGAAGAGCGTGTTTTTCAGGAGCCGGGCGCAGCACAGGGCCAGAAGGACGCCGCTGGCGTAAATCCCGAACAATACGGTGGCCTGCAGGCGGGAGGGAAACAGGGCGGAGACGAACATCATGTAAATCGGCAGGCGACCCGCGCAGCTCATCATGGGCAGGACGGCGATGGTGACCAGGCGGTCGTTGCGCGCTTCAATCCTCCGGGTGGACAGGATGGCGGGAACCGAGCAGCCGAAGCCCAGCAGGAGGGGGGCAAAGCTGCTGCCGTTCAGGCCCATGATTTTCATGATGCGGCTCATGAGGCGGGAGACCCGCATCATATATCCGCTGTTTTCCAGCAGGGTGATGGCTCCGAAGAGCAGCACCACGTTGGGAAGAAAGGCCAGCACGCCGCCTACGCCGCCCACCACGCCTTCCCCCAGCAGGGATTGCAGGCGGGGCCACGGTTCCAGCATGCGGCAGGCCCAGATGCTGAACATCTGCGTGCCTGTCTGGATGAGCCTGACCAGAGGGTCGCCGATGGCGAAGCTCAGGAAGAAAATGATGTAAACGATGCACAGGAAGATAAGGGAACCCCATATCCTGTGCATCAGGACGGCGTCCAGCCTGGTTCTCCACCTGTTGTCCTGCGCCTCTGCCTCCCGTTCCATAAATTACCGGGGAGTAACTTAGAACCTGCGAATTTGACAGGCAAGCTTAAAATCCCGGATTTGCGGGAAGGCGGCCGGGCCGTTTGGCCGGCTTTGAGCCGGTGCCTGTTCCGGATTGTTTCCCAGGGAACTGCGGAAGCCCGGCTTCTGCTAGCGGCGCATGGCCGCAAGCCCCTGAATGAACAGAATGGCCGCCGTGCAGCCGAAGACCATGGAGGGCAGGCGCTGGAGCATATATAGCGGGTCCGTGGAGTCGTTCCCGTAAGAGGGGAAGATGAAAGCCATGACCAGTGCAATCAGGGCCAGGCCCCATGCCAACCAGGACACGGCGGGGACGGCAGTGCCGGAGCCAGCGGCAGTGAGCCGGGAGCGGCTTGTTTCCCTGAGGTCGCGCCCATCCGCGTCCCGTCCGGAAGAAGCCGGCTGCTTTTTCTTGACGGGGGGCAGGGATGCCGGTGTTTTTACGGCGTTTTCCGGTTTCTGCCCGGAGGGGGAAGAGGGGGCTTCCCCAAAGGGAAGCCCCGTTTTAACGTGAATCAGTACGCCGCACGCCGTGCAGTGCATGCCGGCTTTTTCATCCAGCCCGGCCGGGTAGGTATACCCGTGCCCGCACAGGGAGCATGTGGCGGATTCTCTCATGATTCAGGCTGAATGGGTGTTAGTCGTCCAGCGGAAGGAGGTCCGCCCTGTCGGCCTTGGTTTCCGGCCTTTGGCGGATTTCCTGGAGCTTGGCTTTCATCTGCTCGCAGATGTCCGGATGCTGGGCTGCTACGTTGTTGAGTTCCTTCGGGTCCTTTTCCAGGTCGAACAGGCTGCCGCCTTCCGGGGACTTGGTCATTTTCGCTCCCAGTCCGTTGATCCCGTCGCGGATGGCTACGCCGGCGGGAATGAACTTCCACTTGCCGTGGCGGATAGCCAGAGCCTTGCCGGTGCTGTTGATGACGTGGTAGTCGCGTCCCTTGGCGGATTTGCCCAGGAGGGCGGGGATCACGTTTTCAGAGTCGCGGAAGGAATTGGCCTTGCCGGGTTCCAGAAGCTGTTCCAGGGAGGCGGCCAGGTCCATTTGGTTGAACAGGGCCTTGCTCGTCGCTCCGGGTTTGACTACTCCGGGCCATTTGACGATGAACGGAATGCGGGAGCCACCTTCCAGAATGCTGTATTTGCCGGCGCGGAAGGGGCCTGCCGGGGAGTGGGTGGCGTTGTCCCGGACGGCAAAATCCTTGTAGCCGTCGTCCAGCACGGGGCCGTTGTCGCTGGAGAAGATCACCAGGGTGTCCTTTTCCAGTCCGGCTTTTTGTAGGGCTTCCGTGATGCGGCGGACGCAGTCGTCCAGTTCCACGGTAACGTCCCCCCGCACGCCATGCTGGCTCTTGCCCACAAAGCGTTTTTCCGGGCAGCGCGGCACGTGGATATCATGCGTGGCGAACATCAGGAAGAACGGTTCCTTGGCCTTGGCGCTCTTCTGGATGTATTCAATGGCCTTGTTCGTGATCACATCCGCGTTTTCCTCATCCTTCCACAGGGCGCTCTTGCCGCCCTTCATGAAGCCGATGCGGCCGATGCCGTTGATGATGGCCTGGTTGTGCCCGTGGCTCCACATGAGTTTGAGCTGGTCCTTGTTGTCCTTCCCGTTCGGAAGACCGGGGAAGTTGTGCTGGTAGGACACTTCAATGGGGTCGTTCGGGTCCAGGTTGCGGACGTTGCCGTTTTCCAGAATCACGCAGGGAACGCGGTCGCCCGTGGCGGCGAAGATGAAGCTTTCATCAAAGCCGATTTCGTTAGGGCTGGGGGCGATGTGCTTGTTCCAGTCAATCTTCTTTCCCTTTTCCCCCAGGCCCAGGTGCCACTTGCCCACCATGTAGGTTTTATAGCCGTGGGATTGGAGCATCTTGGGCAGCGTGGGCTTCTTGGTGTCAATAATCAGGGCGGCGTCCCCCGGCAGAATGCCCGTGCCTTCCTTGCGCCAGGGATATTCCCCGGTGAACAGGGCATAGCGGGAGGGAGTGCAGACGGAGGTGGTGGAATAGGCGTCCGTAAAGCGGACGCCCTGCTTGGCAAGCTTGTCAATGGAAGGGGTGGGAATCCCCTTGGCTCCATAACAGCCTACGTCTCCATAGCCGAGGTCGTCAGCGTAAATCATGACGATGGCTTTGGGCGGCTTGACCTGGGGCGTGGTGGCGGCCGGGCAGGCCGCCGCCGCCGCCAGGGCAAGCATCAGGTGTAATGCGGGTTTGTTCATGTTGTCAGGTGTGTGTGTTGTTGCGGTTGATCAAAAGATGGTTGGAAAAATGCCGGGATTCTGCCGGGGGAAGGGCCGCGCGGTCTTGGCTGGCGCTTTTAATGAGGTTCCTCCGGCGGCGGCAGGGGCTCCGTCATGGGGCGCATGCTGGCATTCTGCCAGATGTAACGCTTGTAGAGAACCTTGATGGCGGCCGTCAGCGGGACGGCCAGCAGCGCGCCGATCAGGCCGCCCAGGATAAGCGTCCAGATCAGCACGGAGAACATGACCGTGAGCGGATGAAGCTCCACGGAATCCCCCACGATTTTCGGCTGGATGACCCATCCGTCAAACTGGTTGACGGCCAGGAAGATGCCGGAAACGATCAGCACGTGCTGGAAGTCTCCCCACGTAAACCAGGCCAGCAGGACCGCGGGAATGAAGGCGGTGATGATGCCCAGGTAGGGCACGATGCCCAGCACGCAGACCGCCGCGCCGATGGTGACGGCGTACGGCAGGCCGAGCAGTTTCAGGCAGATGGCGATCAGGATGCCTTCAATGATGCTCACCAGCATCTGGCCGCGGAAGAAGGAAATCAGGTATCCGTTGATTTCCTCCATGGTGTCCACCACGTCCTTTCTGAATTTGGAGGCCTTCAGCGGCAGGATGCTGGGCCATTTCTCCCTGATCTTATCCGCTTCCAGCAGAAAATAAAAGGCGAAAATGGGCGTGATCAGGATGCTCACCATGATGCCTATGGTGCTGTACAGGGCCCTTCCGCCGGAAGTGAGCCAGCTCATCAGCTTGTCCTGGTAAAAGGAGGAATTGATGGTCATGTACGCCCCCAGTTTTTCCCGGGCGGTCCGGGCGTTTCTCAGGTCGTGGACCTCCGCGTCCGTATAATGGCCGGTATTCAGTTCCCGCAGGCTGGTGCTGTAAACGCTGTCAATGGTGCGGGAGATGAAGGGAATTTCAATGGTGGAGTCAATCAGCTCGGAGGTCTTGTCCCAGAGCTCCATCCGGTTGTCGATCAGCTCATCCGTCTGCCGGATCAGGGGAGGGAGGATAGTGGCGCCGAAGCCCACCAGGACGGCCAGAGCCGCGAACATGACCGTGACCACGGCCCAGGGGCGGGAGAATCTGAAGTGCACCAGCCAGGAGACGATGGGTTCCAGCAGGTAGGCCACCACGGCGGCAATCAGGATGGGCAGGAGCACCGGTTCCAGAAAGCCCAGGAGTTTCACCACTTCAAAGATGACGAAGGCCGCGATGCACAGCATCACCAGGATGGCGACGCCCGTCAGGGCGTACCAGCAGGTCTTTTTCTGGAAGGGTGAGGGAATGCGGCAGTCGCCGGCGGCTTCCTGTGAATCCTGTTGCTGTGCGTCGTTCATGCCGGTGGTAGAGAGATGGCTGGATAGGGGCTGGCTCAGGCCGCGGGGGTCTTGTCCGTTTTCCCGTCAGGCGCGAGGGCGGCCTCCTCTGGAGTTTCCGTCGCGGCGGGCGCAGGCTGCTGGTCTCCCGCGGCATCCTGGGGCTGTTCCTTTTCCTCCTGCTGCTTGACGTGGTTTTCAAACTCCTGCTCCGTAATGGCCTGGGGCGTGGGGTAATAATCCCCGGCAGGGGGCGCGGCCGGAACTTCCCAGTGAATGCGCACCAGTCTGTTCCTGCGCTGGACCACAACGCTTGCCTGTGCCCCCCGCTGGGTGGTGACATATTCTACGAGGTCCGGATACGGATTCTTTCTCCCATTGATGGAAACGAGCACGTCCCCCGTTCTGAGGCCGGCGTCCCACGCGGGCGACCATTCGGCCACGTAAGCCTTCATGGGGCCGTTCCCGTTGCGGTCCTGGATGAAGGTGCCCCCCATCAGGTTGAAGGAGGAGGGCGCGGGCATCCGGTGGCTGGTGGAGCTGAAATAAAGGGCGTTCCCCGGGCCGTCCAGCCAGAACTGGCGCGCGGCCAGCGCGCCGTAGCCCAGGATGATGTCGATGTCGTCGGGAATGCCCATCACTTCCGGATTGGCGAAGCTTTCGCAGAGCAGGATGTTCTTCAATTCCAGGGGGCCGAGCTGGAAGGAGCTCACGTGCATGCATTCATGGGCGTAAAAGCCGCCCGCGGCGGGGCTGTAGCCGGAATAAACGCTGACGAACGCGTCCGGGTAGGCCTGCTTGATGGCGTTCCAGCGTTTCTTGGAGATGTAGACGGCATGGGGCGCGCCCGTATCCAGAATGATGCGCCGGCCGTGCTTGTCCGCAATCTGCGGGTAGTCGGAACCGGGTATCAGGGAAAGCTTGTGCCAGCTCCGTATTTTGGAGGGCAGTTTGTTGAAAAAGCGGTGGGAGCGTTTGGGATAGTTGATGTTCCACACGTACTTCCGGATGCACTCCCAGCCCAGCAGTCCGTCATACGGCGCCTGGTCCACCATCACCACGTCCTGCTTCCGGGAAATGGGTTCTCCGTCATCCTTCAGGGAAACGGGCACATTGGCCGTGCGCATGGCGCCCCTGCCGCGCAGGCGGGCGCCGATGGATTCCACCGCGGGGGAGAAAAGCAGGGACGTCTGGACCGCTCCTGTGTCCACCCCCATCATCAATTGCGTTCCGGAGCTCCACGCCAGGGCCACGGGGGTGCCGTCCAGCGGGTTGGCCGCGTCAATGGGCGGAGAACTGCTGTCCTGGATAGGCCGGTGCGATACGCAGGAAACGCACAGCATGGTTGCCAGAAGCATGATGGAGGGACGAAACATAAAGCATTCCATTCATAACAAACGGACCAGAGGCTGGCAAGGTTTCCTTCCTGCTTATGGAGCTTTTTGGCGGCATCAGTCCGTAAAACTTGCCACGATGTATCTATCTGATAAGGTAGAAGCATGATATTCAGGACTTTGGCATATGTGTTTCTTCTGGGCTCCGTGTCATGGGCGGATATTCCGCCTGCTCCGTCTCCCGGTGTTTCCGCTCCTCCGGAGCTGCGCCTGTTCCGGGCATGCATGGAGAAAAGCGGCGGCAGTGTCATGATTTCCCCTTTTTCCCTGTATGAAGTTCTCCGTTACATGCTTCCGGGAGCGGCGGGGGAAACGGAGAAGCAGATGGCGGCCGTATTGCCCGGAGACGGAAAAATCAGGAGGGACTGGACTTTTCTGTCTGGTGATTTTTCGCGCTCGCTGCGCTGTTATTCCGCCAACCGCATTTTTGCAGACCGGTCCGTGGAGTTGAAAGACGCCTATAAAAAGGCCGTGGGGCCGGATGCCGTGGCTCAGGCGCCCTTCCGGGAAAACATGGCGGAAGCCGTGCGGCAGGTGAACGCTTGGGCGGCAACGAATACGGGAAACCGCATCAGGAATCTTCTGAATCCGCAGCGGATGAGTGACCGGACGGTGCTTGTGCTGGTGAACGCCATGTATTTGAGGGCGTTCTGGGACAGTAAATTTGAAGGGCGGGACACCGCGCTGCGGACCTTTGTCCGGGAGGACGGCGCTGCCTGCCAGGTGCCCATGATGAAGCAGCAGGTATTCACGGAGGGGAGGTCATGGCCCCGGCAGGGAGGAATGTATTATGAAAAGGACGGCGTGCGGGGGGCAAGCCTGTTCTTTACGGGAGGGAAGGGCGCGCCCGTTTTCATGGCCGTTCTTCCTCCGGAGGGGAGGAAGATGAAGCAATTCATTGACGGGATGACCGCAGAGGAATGGAACGGCATCCTGTCCTCCCTGTCCGCCCGGGATGCCGCGGAGGAAACGCGGAAGCCCGGCGGAAAGCCCCTGGAGCAATATTCCAGATACCATCTGCGGCTGCCGCGTTTCTCCCAGTCTTCCCCCACGCTTTCCCTGAAAAAGGCCCTGGAGGCGCTGGGAATGAAGGACGCGTTTACCGGCCGCGCCGATTTTTCACGGATGGGGAACTGCGCGCCGGAGCCGTTGAAAATCCATGGCGTGTACCAGAAATGCGCGGTCAGAGTGCGGGAGGAAGGGCTGGATGCGTCCGCTTCCACTGCCGGGGAGATGGATCCATTTGCCGGCGCTCCTCCCCGCGGCAGGGGGCCGGAGATCGAATTCAACCGTCCTTTCCTGTGGCTCATTTACAGCCCAGAGGACCGGGCCGTGCTATTCATGGGAACTTATGAAGGGCCGGAATGCGGGAAAAAGGAAGGAAAGCCGTGAAGTTTGCGCGCTCCCAAAAATCTTGATTTTCACAGGGGCCCGTATAGGGTAGGGGTGAGCCGTTATGACCACCCCTACGTTTGAAGATGCCGTGAGCCGCATTGTGCGGAAGGATCCCCGTTTTGCGGAACGGGCGTATTCCTTTCTGAAAGATGCGCTGGATTTCACCATGCAGCGCATTGAAGAGCAGGAAAACGGCTCCCAGCGGCATGTCAGCGGGCAGGAATTGCTGGAAGGCTTCCGGGATTACGCCCTCGCCCAGTTCGGCCCCATGGCCTCCACCGTATTAAAGGAATGGGGGCTGAGAAACGGGAAAAATGTGGGAGAGATGGTTTTCCTGCTGATTGAGGAGGATGTGTTTTCCAAGCAGCCGGAGGATTCCCTGGACGATTTCAAGGGGTTCATGAGTTTCCGCAAGGCCTTTGAAGAGCCTTACGAATTCCAGGAGCAGCCCAGTTGACCCCCCGTACCGCCATGAGCAAGGAACCCGATGTACGCTGGCCCGCTGAATGGGAACCGCAGGACGCCGTCTGGCTCTCCTGGCCCCACCGCAGGGATTTGTGGCAGGGCGGCCTGGATGAATTGCAGCAGACCTACGGGCGCGTAGCCGCCGCCATTGCCCCGCATGCCCGCGTGTGCGTGAATGCCGCGGAACCCCTTCATCCGGGCATCAGGCAGGCGATGCAGGCCGCCGGGGTGCGGGAGGACCAGTACCGCCTGTTCAATCATCCAGCCAACGATGTCTGGTGCCGGGACCACGGCCCCGTCTTCGTGCAGGGCGTGGAGGACGGCTCCCTGATGCTGGCGGACTGGCAATTTAACGCCTGGGGCGGCAAATTTGCTCCGTGGGACCTGGACAACGGCATTCCCTCCCTGATCGGCGCTTCCCTGGGGCTTCCCGTGCGCAGCTCCTCCATGGTTCTGGAAGGGGGCGCGATTGAAGGCAACGGGGACGGCCTGCTGGTGACGACGGAATCCGTGCTGCTGAATCCCAACCGCAACCCGGAATGGAGCCGCGCCATGATTGAGGAGGAATTGCGGCGCATGCTGGGCGCCAGGTCCATTTTCTGGCTCGGTTCCGGCATTGAGGGGGATGATACGGACGGGCACATTGACGACATGGTGCGCTTTGTGTGCCGGGATGCCGTGGTCTCCATCGTGGAGACGGACTCATCCTCCCCCCATTACCGCGCCCTGGCGGAAAATAATGAACGCCTGCAGGATTTGAGGGGCGTGGACGGTTCCGGCGTGGAGGTGATTCCCCTCCCGATGCCGGACCCCCTCCATGCGGAGGACTGGCGGCTGGACCAGCTCCCGGCCAGTTACGCCAATTTCCTCATCGTGAATGAAGCCGTCATCGTTCCCGTGTTCAACCAGCCCCGGAATGACGACCGCGCCCTGGGCATTCTGCGGGAATGCTTCAGCGGAAAACAGGTAGTCGGCGTGGACGCCCGCAAGCTGGTGCTGGAAGGCGGAGCCATCCACTGCATCACGCAGCAGCAGCCTGGGCCGAGGAAGGAGGCCCCATGAACGGAGAGGAAGGCGTAACGGTGGATGTGATTCTGCCGATGGAGAAGGCCGGCGACGACCGCGCGCGCCGCGCCGCCGTGGCGGAAAAGCTGGGCATTTCCCCCTCCCGCATCAGGGAATTGCGGCTGGTGAAGGAATCCATTGACTCCCGACAGAAAAACATTTTGTTCCAGCTCCGTCTGCTGGCGGGGGTGGACGGCCCTCTGCCTCCGGAAGAACCTCTTTCCCGGGACTATCCTCCCGTCAGGCCCGGCGCCCCGGTGGCGCTGATTGTGGGATTCGGACCTGCCGGAATGTTCGCCGCGCTCCGCTGCCTGGAGCTGGGGATGAAACCCGTGGTTCTGGAACGGGGGAAGGACGTCTCCTCCCGCCGGTTTGACCTGGCCCCCATCCTGCGGCAGGGCACCGTGATGGAGGATTCCAATTACTGCTTTGGGGAAGGCGGCGCGGGCACGTTCTCGGACGGCAAGCTGTTTACGCGCGCGACCAAGCGCGGCCCCGTGCGGGAGGTTTATGAAATTTTCGTGGCCCACGGCGCGCCGCGGGAAATCCTGACGGACGCCCATCCGCACATCGGCTCCAACCTGCTGCCCAACGTCGTGAAAGCCATCCGGGAATCCATCCTGAGCGCGGGCGGGGAAATCCATTTCAACGCGCGGGTGGAGCATTTGCTCCGTTCCGCGGACGGCCGCCGCATACGCGGCGCGGTCTGTGCGGATGGCCGGGAATTTGCGGCGGACGCCGTTCTGCTGGCTACCGGGCACAGCGCGCGGGACGTGTACCGCATGATGCTGGCGGAGGGGCTGGCCCTGGAACAGAAGCCCTTTGCCGTGGGCGTGCGCATTGAACATCCCCAGGCGTTCGTGGATGCCCGCCAGTACCATCTGCGCCCGGACCGGAAACGCCCGGAACAGCTTCCGGCGGCGCGCTATTCCGTGACGACCACCATTCGGGACCGCGGCGTCCACTCCTTCTGCATGTGCCCCGGAGGCTTCATTGTTCCCGCCGCTACGGAAAATGACGAGGTGGTGGTCAACGGCATGTCCCTGGCCCGGCGGGATTCCCCGTTTGCCAACGCCGGCTTTGTGGTCAGCGTGCATCCGGAAGATACGGAATCCTTCCGCAGGGAGCACGGCGTGCTGGCGGGCGTGGCGTACCAGAAGGCGCTGGAGACCGCTTCCAGCCGCGCCGGGGGAGGCATGCAGAAGGCCCCAGCCCAGAAAGTGGAGGATTTCCTGAACGGGCGCGTTTCCTCCTCCCTGCTTCCCACCAGCTACCACCCCGGCATTACATCCCACCCCCTGCATGAACTGCTTCCGGGGGAAATCGTCTGGCGCATGCGGGAAGGGCTGCGGCAGTTTGACCATAAATGGCGCGGTTTTGCCGGGGCCTCCGCCCAGCTCATCGGCTGCGAGACGCGCACCAGTTCCCCCGTGCGCATTCCGCGGGACCCCGCCACGCTGGAGCATCCCGGGCTGGAAGGGCTGTATCCCTGCGGGGAAGGGGCCGGGTATGCCGGCGGCATTGTTTCCGCCGCCCTGGACGGCCGCCGCTGCGCGGAGGCCATGGCGCGGCAGATGTTCCGTTGAGGGATGCGGCACTCCGTGAATCCCTTTTCAAGCTTTGCCGTGCAAATTCCGGCATTCCCGCCGTTGGCCTTGTAAAAACAGCCTTTCGTTCCGGAAATGATTGGGGCGTGCAAGACGGTAGGGAAGCGGCTGGAGGAACGGTATTGCCGGAATGCATGTTTGTGGTATGGTGTCTTCATGGGTAAGATGGTTCGTTTTCTGATCGTTTTAAGTTTATCGGGAATGGCGGCCGCCCAGGATATTGCTCCTCCCGCCGTGCCGGACTTGAACCGGGATACGGAGGAAGGAAGGGTGCGGGAAAGGAATCGTAAAGAAATTCGGAGCTTTCTTGCCCAGTTGTGCCTTGTCCGGAACCTTCCTTCCTTTGAAGTAATAATCAGAGGCGGCAACGGACTGGCTACGGAATTTTATCAGGTAATCCTGGAGGAATTCCCGGAAAATGCCCTGAAACGCTGTCCTGCGGATTTTCAGGAACTGGTCGTTGTAAAAAAGAGCAAGATACAGGAATTCCTGGACGGGCTTGAAAAGAATATTGTCTGGCCTTACGTGGCGGATGAAGAAGTGGCCGCCTTGCTGTTCAAGTACGGCTTGAAGGATGAAGAGGAACGGATTGCACGCTGGGTAACTTCCAGGCTGGGTTTCAGGAAAAGTGACACCCCCGCGTTTAAAGCCCGGCGCATCCGTGAACTGAAAGAGGAGATGGAGGCCGGGAAAGTCGTGGTTCCCGAAAATATTGGCGAGGCTGAGGAAATGGAGGACGGGGAGGTGATGGAAGATGTTTGAGAAGAAAGCCGTTATCTTCCGTTTTGCCTCCTGCCCGGTGGCGGAATCTGCCCCTGGTGGAGCGAACGTGCGGAAAGCCGTGGAAGGGATGGATTGCTTTCCGCGGCTCCCATTCCGCAACGTGGAGGTTTTAAGTTTTCCCGGTGAAGACGTCCCGGAAACGTAAAATATTAAAGGAACAAGGGATTACCGCAGATTTCGAACGATCGGGAAGCCCCGCTGTCCAAAAGTAAACCATGAGAATGCCCCTGAACTTTTTATTGCTGTGCCCCGTGCTGTTTGCGCTGTCCGGTGCCGCCCAGGATGTCGGGGCGCCCGGAATGCCGAATGTGGATTTGGAAACGCCTTCCGGGCAGAAGCTGGCGGCGGAGAAGGCGACTATCCGCAAATTCTTCGTGCTGCTTTATTTAGCCGTTCTCCTGCCGGTCGTGGAAAACCAGGGCGAGGTATTCAGGGAAAAGGACCTTTATCCCCTGATACTGGCGGCTTTTCCTGAACAGGAATTGAAGGAATGCCCGCAAAAGCTCCAAAAGCTGATGAATGCCAGGGTTCAGGCTCTGAAAGAGGCGGCGGACGGAAAAAGGGATTTGCAGTCCGAGCCGTTTAATCCGGAAGACCCGGAGGTTCTGGCCTTTCTGGCGGAATACGGCATGGAGGACATGTGCCGCCAGGCCTTGAACTGGATGGAGCGGGAAGTCAACGCCCGCGGCAACATGGACCAGGACTCGTTTGCCCAAGCGTTCAAGCAATTTCGCGATCATGTCCGTTCAGGGCGCCTCGTCATGCCGGAGACGGTGGAGGAATAAGTCCGGTAGTTGTTCCGCTCCGGCGTTTTTCCGGAAGAAAGGGCAAGCCTGTTGCGGCGGATGCCCGGAATCCACGGCATCCGGCGTGTGGGCGGCTGTGCGGGAAGGTCCATGAATGGGAAAAGAAGCGGCCCCGCTACGGAATGGCGGAAAACTTATTGCCCGCGGACGGTCCCGTGGTATGCTGTGAATATGGCTGGCATGAGTCGCTTTTTATTGATTGGTTTATTGTTATGCGGGGCGTTCCCTCTTTTCTCCCGTGCTCAGGATATTGCTTCACCGGGAATGCCTGTCGTTGATTTGGATTCCGAGACCGGGAAAAAAATTCAGGAGGAGCGTGCCGCCATATGCGGTTTTATGGTTGTACTGGTTTTGAATCAGATGATTTTAATGCTGGAAGAGGATCCTGCGGAGAAAATGGATCTGCAAAAGAGAATAAAACATTTTTGGGAGTTCATTCCCATGAACGCGCTTGCCCGGTGTCCGGAAGATTTCAGATGCGCAGTACGGCAATGGAAGGATACGTGTGAGAAAAAGATGGAGGAGTCTGGAGCCGTTCCCAGAGACTTGGAGATGGGTGCGTGGGAAGACGTACGCCTGCTGATGGAAAAATACATGGTGCAGGAGGCGATACAGCCGGTGATGGGTTGGATGATGAAGAAGGCGGGTATTTCTGCTCTGGAGATGGAGGATGGCGCCGGCAAAAAGGAAATGCTCAAACGTCTTAAAGGAATCAAGGAAAAGCTGGAATCCGGAGAAGTGGTTATTCCTGCGGAAATCATGCAGAAGCAGGAGTGATAGAAGCTGGGCGGCGAGAGGAGGAAGAGCAGTTTTTACCGGGCAGCCCCCCCTCGTTGCCTTCAGGGCGTTTGCTGTGGTTGCTGCGGACCTGCCTGTCTGGTTTTCCGCAGTAGCGGACAGGGAGAATAATGTTGACCGCATGTGAAGGGCTCCTGTAACGTGGTTTCATGTTAAGTCTGTTCCGGCGGGTGATGGTTTCTGCATTCCTGACGGCGTTCCCCGCCATGTCCCAGGATGTGGCGGCGCCTTCCATGGCGAACGTGGATTTGGAGACGGAGGAAGGGAAGGCCCTGGAACGATATCAGCAAGCCATTGACCGGGTGGAAATGCTGGGATGCGTTCTGGGAACGATGATAAGGCTGGAGATGAAAGGCCGGGAGACACGGGAAATCGTGGCCGCCATGATTGTTCGCATGAACTCTGCGCCGCCTCCCCGGATGCTGGAGTTGTGCCCGCCTGATTACCGGAAAACCTTTGAGGCGTGCGGGGAAGAATCCGCCAGACTGCTGGACAGGATGAAGACGGAAAAAATGGATGATGAACAATTCGACAAGGTTTTTAAGGAATATTGCAACCGATGCAATGAAATGAATGCTCCCATGATGGAAAAATACCGTTTGAGGGAACGCAGTTCTCTTTTTTTCCGGATGCTGGAAAGCAAGGTGATAGGATTGAACAGGGAGGAGCGCATGAAGGCGCTTCAACGAATGAAGGACGACCTGATTGCCGGAAAGCTGAAAATTCCAGGGGAAAATGAAGGAATGGAAGAAGAAACCGGATTGATAAGATGATGCTGAATGTAGTTTTCTGTGCAGTTCTGGCATGGGCATGCTGGCTGGGAATGGTGCGGGGGCAGGATGTTGCTTTTACGCAGGAACCGTCCGTGCGGGAGGCGCAGAGTGCGGAGGAAAAACTGTTCAGGGACCGGGACGCCATTATCCGGCTCATGATGTGGAGCATGCTGTATCTGGAGAAAAGGGCGCCGCTGCTGGACCGGATGCCGATGGAGGGCGTGCACCGCGCTTTTTTGGAATCGTACATAGCCGTTCCCGTCAGACTGGTGGAGGAATGTCCCCCGGATTACCGCAAGGTGTTTTGGCTGGTGGATGCCATGAGCAAGGCCTTTCTTCAGCGTATGGAAAAAGAGAAGCTGGCGGGAAAGGAATTGATCCGGGAGTACGGCGTTTATGTTAAGGCATGCAATGAATTGCTGCTTCCCGTCGTTTCCCGGTATCCGCTTTCCGAAAGGTTTCAGCAGGTGGACCGGGAGCTCAGAAGGCAGATGAAAGCGGCCACAGACCGGGAAGCGCTCATCACGGCCCTGATGGAGCAGATGGAGGATGTGGAACGCAGTCTTCCTCCTCCGGAAAGAGAAGGGGCTGTCTCTCCGGAGAAAAAGTGTGGGGAGAAGGAGGAATAAGGATGGACTTTATCCCCGGCAGATGCTCTTATCAACTAATGATCAAGCTGATTTTAGCCGCAGGCTTGGCGGGCTGCTGCCTGGGAATGGCGCAGGGGCAGGATGTGGCGTCACCCTCCATGCCGAATGTGGACGGGTACCGGCAGACGCCGGAATTTGCCCGGGAACGTGCCGCCGTTGCCAGGTACATGTTTTTCTGGACCTTGTGCGGGCGGATTGCCATCCTGGAATCTGATATTAAGGGAAATGTTAATGCGGGGCTGCTTTGCAAGCGGCTGCTGAACCTGCTTCCTGAAAATATTTCAGCCGGGTGTCCGGAGATGTTCCGGAAAGAATGGATGGAGCATGTGGAAAAAATAAAAGCCGCGTTGAATGAAAATCCCGAATGGATGGAGACGCCGCAAGGGAAAAAGGAATGTGCTGCGATAGAGGCTGTGATGAAACGCCTGGATGAGCGGTATGGAATAGAACGAGCGATTTATTTGTCCAATGAATGGCTTGATAAGCGGTTGGAGACCGGGAAAAGGAATGATGCCCCTGAAATATTCCTGAAGGATTTGCTCCGGTTGAAGAAGGACTTTGAGTCCGGGAAACTGGCTGTTCCTGTGGAGTTTATATCCCAAGAGAGGAAGGAAGGATGAGAAGGCTGAGCTTGTTGCTGTTTCCGGTGCGGGAAAGAAAAAAGGTTTTCACCGCTGAAAAGGCGATGAAATTATTCAAATGGTTTTCCCTGGCGGGTATGGCATGGGGATGCGGTTGTGGCGTATTGAGCGGACAGGACGTTGTGGAACCGCTCATGCCGAATGTGGATTTGGAAGTGCAGCAGTTCAGGAAAGCCCGCGCGGCTATCCTCAAGTACCGTGTCATGCTTGAATTGTGCTGTGAAATTATTTCCCTGGAACGGGGAACTCCGTCCGGTGACAGGAGTAAAAGCATGTTTGACCTCATGCCGGAACGGTTTGAGGCGGAATGTCCGCCTGATTTCCGGGAGTCGTATATTGACGTCCTGAAGATGGTGGATGAATACTGGAAGGGAGATTTTTCCCGGAAAGACATATCCGTTGTGCAGAATCTCATGGCCAGTCTGGACGAGGCCAGGGAACGGTTTGACCATCAATATGATTTGGGTCGCTCCATGAATGCGTTGATTGACTGGCTGGACTGTGGGACGATGAAGAGGGAGGGGGAAAGCGCCCCTGACCTTTTGAAGCGCCTTTACCAGTGGAAAAAGGACCTTGAGTCAGGCAAGGCGGTTATTCCGGAGGATGCCGGAGACCCTTCCGGAAGCTCCGGGCAGTGAAGACGCGGAACAGGGGAAGAGGCGGTTTCACAGGCAGACCATGAAAGAGATAGATGAAATGGGGGAAAAGGCGTGTGCCCGGTGAGGCCGTTCCGGAGTTTTTGCGCCTCCGTCCGGGCATCCTTCACGCCCGCGGCCCTCGCCGTTTTTTTTGAAGGTTAAGTCTTGCCAGGGCAGGGGGCTTGGGGCCATAATCTGCAAGTTTCACAACCGCACACACAGCCATGAAAGTCATCGTCATCTACGGCAGCCCGAATGATAAGCCCTTTATGGAACCCGCCCGCGAGTATTTTGCGCAGGAGAATGTTCCGTATGAAGAAACCGTCCTGTCCGCCCACCGCGACCTCTCGGAGCTGGTCAAGTTCCTGGGTGAGCTGGAAGCCAGCGGGGAAAAGGCCGTCATTCTGGCTGTGGCCGGGCTGTCCGCCGCCCTTCCCGGCGTGGTGGTGATGAGCTGCTCCCTTCCGGTCATCGGCGTGCCCGTTCCCGGAGGCCCCCTGAACGGCATTGACGCCCTGCTGGCGATCGCCCAGTGCCCGGGCGGAGTGCCCTGCACCACGGTGGGCCTGCACAAGAAGACCCCCGTCAACGCCGCCATGGCCGCCCACCGCATCCTGAAGCTGGCCGGCCTGTAACGTTCACTCCTTTCCCATCAGATGACTCCTCCTCCGTCACAGGAAATCGTGTTGGACGGCCCGGGGATTTCCCGTGCGCTGGAGCGCATGGCCCACGGCATCGTGGCCCGCTTTCCCGGGGAACCGCTCGCCATCGTCGGCCTGCTCAGCCAGGGGGACGTCATCGCCCGGAGGCTGGTGGACAAGGTGAAGGAGCTGGGCGTGGAAGCCCAGTACGGCGCCATTGACATTTCCCTGTACCGGGATGATATTTTCAAGCTGGAGGCCCGCCCCTCCCTCCGTTCCTCCAACCTGCCGTTTTCCACGGATGACATGAGGGTGGTGCTGGTGGACGACGTCCTCTACACGGGCCGCACCGTGCGCGCGGCCCTGAACGCCCTCTTCGACTACGGCCGCCCGGCCCGCATTGAACTGGCGTGCCTGATTGACCGCGGAGGGCGGGAAGTGCCCATTCAGCCGGATTACACGGGCCATGTGCTGGACCACGCCGGAGCCAAGGTCATCGTGAGCATGAAGGAGGCCGACGGCGAGGACCGCGTAATCATCTCCTCCCACTAGACACTTTTCAATCCATTACCCGTTTTCCATGAATCCCCGCAAGGACCTTCTCAACATCTCCTCGTTGACTGACGAGGAAATTCATACGCTGCTGGATTCGGCCGGTCCGATGAAGGAGCTCTTCACTAAAAGCGTCAAAAAGGTGCCTGCCCTGAAAGGGAAGTCCGTTTTGACGCTTTTTTATGAGCCCAGCACCCGCACCCGCTCCTCCTTTGAGGTGGCGGCGGAACGCCTGTCCGCGGACGTGACCAACTTCACGGTGTCCACCTCTTCCGTGGTGAAGGGGGAATCCGTGCAGGACACGATCGCCACGCTCCAGGCCATGAAGGTGGATTACGTGATCGTGCGCCATTACAACAGCGGCCTGCCGAACGTGATTGCGCGCCATACCTGCGCCAGCGTGATCAACGCCGGGGACGGGGCCCATGCCCATCCTTCCCAGGCGCTGCTGGACTCCTTCACCATCCGGGAGGTGTTTCCGGAGGTAAGGGGCAAGCGCGTGCTCATCGTGGGGGACATCCTGCATTCCCGCGTGGCCCGCTCCACCTCCCTGCTGATGAAGAGGCTGGGGATGGAAGTGGCCTACCTGGGGCCGGGCTCCCTGGTGCCGCGCACGGAGCACTCCGGCATCCCGCGCTTTTCCGATTTCAATGAGGCGTTCGCCTGGAAGCCGGACGTGATTTACCTGCTGCGCGTGCAGAAGGAGCGGCAGGACGCCCCCTTCTTCCCCAGCGCCCGGGAATACAACAAGATTTACGGCGTCACGGAAGAACGCCTGAAGCGCATTTCAGATGAAGGCCTGTATATCATGCACCCCGGCCCGGTCAACCGCGGCGTGGAAATCTGCGACCTGGCGATGGATTATGAGCGCTGCCTGATCAACCGGCAGGTGGAAAACGGCATCGCCTGCCGCATGTCCATCCTTTACCATCTCACCCCGCAAACCCAGCACTGATTGCTCATGAAAACTTCCGTACTTATTCGCAATGCCCGGACGGCGGACGGTTCCGCTCCGGTGGATCTTCTGGTTTCCGGAGGGGTAATCGCCGCAAAGGCCCCCGCCGGGACGCTCCCGGAGGATGCCGCAGAAAAGGTGCTGGACGCCTCCGGAAAGCTGGTTCTGCCCGGCCTGTTTGACCTTCACGCCCACCTGTGCCAGCCCGGACGGGAAGACAAGGAGCGCGTGGCCACGGCTACCGCGGCGGCCCTGCATGGCGGCGTGACCGGCCTGATGGCCATGCCGGATACCGATCCCGTGATGGACAATGCCGCCCAGATCACCACGTTCATGGAAATATGCCGCACGGACGCGCTGGTGGAGGTCATCCCCTCCGGCTGCCTGACCAAGGGGGACGGCGGGGAAGAGCAGGCCTCCTATGACTCCCTGCGCGCCAAGGGCGTGCGCTTCATCACGGACGGGGACCGCGCGCCGGACAACATGCTGCTGCTGTACCGCGCCATGCAGTACGCCAGCAACCTGAACCTCACCTTCGCCCTGCGGGGGGACGTGCCGTCCCTGACGGCCAAGGCCACCATGCACCCGGGCACCACCTCCTACCGCCTGGGGCTGACGGGCTCTCCCTCCTGCGCGGAGGAAATAGGCATGGAAACCATCATCCGCCTTTCCGTGGAGACGGGCAACTCCCTGCACGTCCAGACCGTTTCCACCGCCGGCAGCGTGGACATCCTGCGCCGCTGCAAACCGGTGACCGCCGGGCTGAGCGCGGAAACGGCGCTCCACCACCTTCTCTTCACGCATGAAGACGTGGGCCGCTACGATACCAGCTACAAGACGCTCCCGCCCCTGCGCGGGCAGTCGGACGTGGACGCCCTGATCGCCGCGGTGAATGACGGCACCATTGACTGCATCGTCTCCGACCACACGCCCTGCACCCCGTTCTCCAAGCTTCAGGACTTCGTCGTCGCGCCGCAGGGAATGATTGCGCTGGATACGTTCCTGCCCGCCATTTACCAGTATCTGGTGGAACCCGGGAAAATGTCCTGGCAGACGGTGGCGCGCGCCTGCAGTGACGCTCCCCGCAGGCTCATGGGGCTGGCTCCCGTTTCTTTGGAAGAAGGCGCTCCGGCCAATCTGGTGGTGTTTGACCCGGAGGGTGAAACGCCCGTCACGGATGAAACGCTCCGCAGCCGCGCCCGGAACACCCCTTTCCTGGGCAAAACCCTGAAAGGGAAGGTGGAAGCCGTAGTGCTCGGTGAAGAACTTCACAGTTTTTAACGTTCACTGTTAACTATTAATTATTAACTGTTCATTTGCTTGCATCCTGTCGCCCGCGTCAGCACGTGTTATCCGGACAAGTTCGGCGTACCGCGCCAGAGCGGGCTGGTTCCGGGTGCGCGTGCGCGGCTGGTATTTGAGCCGCCGTTCCGTCATCCGGATGCCGTCCGCGGCCTGGAAGGGTTTTCCCACCTGTGGCTGATCTGGGTATTCAGTGAAAACGTAAACGAGGGATGGAGCCCTATGGTCCGGCCTCCGCGGCTGGGGGGCAACGTGCGCATGGGCGTGTTCGCCACGCGCGCGCCGTTCCGTCCCAACCCCATCGGCCTGTCCGCCGTCAGGCTGGAAAAGGTGGAACTGCACCCGCAGGATGGCCCGGTGCTGCACCTTTCCGGCGTGGACCTGGTGGACGGCACGCCCATTCTGGACATCAAGCCATATGTTCCGCTGGCGGACTGCATTCCGGAGGCTTCGGAAGGATTTACGGCTGTTCCCTATGAACGGCTGGACGTGGAAATCCCCGCCGTTCTTGGCTGCACCATGACCCCGGAGGAACGGAAAGCGCTGGCGGATACGCTGGCCCTGGACCCGCGCCCGCAGTACCAGGACGATCCGGAACGGGTTTACGGCCTCCTGTTTTCCGGCTGGGAGGTGAAATTCAGGGTGGAAGGCAGCCGGCTGCTGGTGCTGGCCCTTCATGAAATCAAAGCTGGGTGAAGTACGGCGCGGGAGGCATGATGCGAGCAGCATGCCATCGCTGGAAGGGGGAAATCGTATGGAAAACTGCTTCTTCTCCCGTGTCTGATGCGCTTTTTCTTTTGCCTGCAACTCCTCTCCCTTGATGCCGGAGTGGCTGGCCCCGGAGGACTCAGGAGGCTGCGCCAGGAGGAAGTGGAAGATGCAAGGTACCGGAAAACTTTCCTTCTGCCGCGTTCTATGGGCTCCCGCCCTCTGTTTCAGGGGTCTTTTTCAAGGCAGGGCCGGGGCTTGCTTTACATGACCGGGGGGAGTAACCTTCCGCCCGGACTTCGGAGGTAGCGCCGGGGTGTTTAAGGGGATGAACAATGACCGTCAGATAGTTGAAGCGTTTGAAAGGAACTTCCGTGACTACGGGGAACTGGGCGCCTCCGTTTCCGTCTGGAAGGACGGAAAGGAAATCGTTTCCCTTCATTCCGGGTTTGCCGTAGCGGATGAAACGCGCCCGTGGACGGAACACTCGCTGGTGCCCGTTTACTCCGCTACCAAGGGAGCCTCTTCCGCCGCCCTGCTGCTGGCCCTGCACCGGCAGGGAGCCTCACCGCAGATGAGCATGGGGGAACTGTGGCCGGAATTCCCGCTGCCTTACGCATCCATCGCGCAGATGATGTCCCACCAGTGCGGCCTGGCGGCCTTTTCCCGGACGGCCAGCGTGTTTGACCATGAGGACTGCGTGCGCGCCCTGGAGGAAACCGTTCCGGCGTGGCGGCCCCCGGAGCACGGCTACCATCCGCATACCTACGGCGTGATGCTGGATGAACTCATGCTGCGCCTGACCGGGGAACGCCTGTGGCGTTACTGGGAGGAATACATCCGTACGCCGCTGGACCTGGACTTTTACATCCGCCTGCCGGAATCCGAATTCAGCCGGGTGGCGACCTTGTACCCCGGCAAGATGGACATGTCCAACATGGGCACGCCGTTTTATCAGGAATACATGAAGAAGGGAACGCCCGTGAACCGCGCGTTCAACACCCTGACAGGCCTGAACAGCGTGCGCCAGATGAACACGCCGGAAGCGTGGACGTCCGGAGCCCCGGCATTCGGTGGCGTGGCCTCCGCCCGCGGCATGGCGCAATTCTACCAGGCCTGCCTGGGGCTGGATGAACTACGGATATTCCCGTCCGCCGTGCGCGGCTGGATGCGGGACATCGTCATTGACGGCCCGGACCTGACCCTGAAAACGCCCACTGCCTTTTCCTGCGGCTTCATGCACGATCCCGCGGATCCCGTCACGGGCCGCAAGCTACGCCGCCTGTTCGGTTCCGGCGGCTTCGGGCACGCCGGGGCGGGCGGCTCCCACGCCTTTGCGGACCCGGTCCGCGGCCTCTCCTTCGGCTACGCGATGAACCGCATGGACCTGAACGTGCTGCCCGGCGTGAAGACCCGGAACCTTATCAGCGCAGTGATGAAGGAAATGGAGGAGAGGCCGGGGGCCTGACTTTTCTCCCGGAAAGAACCGGAGGGCGGAGGAAGAAAAACCGTTCTTCCTGAGTAGGAGGGAGATTTTCCGTATGCGCCGTCTCTTTCAAGTACGGTTGTTTTCGGGAGCCTGCGCCGCTCCTTCTCCAATGGTCTCATTGGGTATCCAGCCTTCCTCCCGGTCACTTGTTCTCCGGACCCACGTCCACCCGTTCAGCGTCCTGATCTTGAGGATATCTTCCCCCGGGTCTACGTCCAATTCCCTGGCGCTGTAATCTTCCAGCACCGTTCCCCGCGTTCCGTCTCCCGGAAAGTCAATCAATTGAACGGGAACCCAGCCTCCTGTCCCTTTACTGTTTTCCGCCCATATCCAGTCTTTCCAGTTTTCCTCCGGAGCTCTTTCCCCCAGCGTAACGCTTTCCCCCTTTTTCAATTTGATGGGATGTTCATATTCCGTCCTGTGTGAAGCTATCGTTTTAAAGATTACCTGGGGGGCGCCGTTTGTTTTCATGTGGTGATGATTTTCCGTTTTCAGTGAGATGGCCTCTGTTGGAACCCGTGTGCCGGATTCCGGTTCGGTTCTCCCCTATCCTGCCTGTAGTCCCGTCATCCTTCAATCCTGTATTGAAGCTCCGCCGCCGGGAACGGGTCATCATGCCCGGGAGGCCTGTGCAATTATTGGTGATCGGAAGAAAGTATGGACCCTATTTCCCCGGATCCCGGGCGCTCCGTACTTCCGCGGCGTTCCATGGCATCTCCCGGCAGGTAAAAAAACTTCTCCCTGCGCCATCCGTCATGGAGGAGCGCAGGGAGAAGAAGTGTTTTAAAGATGAAGAAGCCGCTGTTTTAACGGAGAAAGCGCGTCCGGCTCCGGAAAGCCGTCTTTTACCACCCTCCGCCCAGGGCGCGGGCGAGCTGGACGACGGCCTTGCGGATGTTCTGCTTCATGGTGACCAGGGATTCCTCCGAGCTGAGCCAGGAGCGCTGCGCGGTGATGACGTTCAGGAAGTCCGTCTGGCCGTTGATGTACAGGGTGCGGGAGAGCAGGAAGGCCTCTCTATTGGCGTTGTTTTCCTTGTGCAGGTATTGCATCTGGGAGGTGTAGTTGCCGTAGGCGATCAGGGCGTCCTCCACCTCGGAGACGGCGGTGATGAGCGTCTTGCGGTAGGTTTCCGCGGCTTGTTCCGCCGCGGCTTTCTGGGCGCGCACCGTGGCTCTCAGGGCTCCGCCCTGGAACAGGGGCTGGAGCAGGTTGCCGCCCAGGGACCACGCGTTGTTGTTTTCCCGGAAGAGCTGGCCGAAGTCCCCGCCGCGGCTGGAGAGGGATCCCGTCAGGCTGAAGCGGGGGTACAGGTCCGCCACGGCTACGCCTACGTTGGCTACGGCCACGTGCAGGTCCGCTTCAGCGGCGATGACGTCGGGCCTGCGCCGCAGGAGTTCGGAGGGGAGGCCGACCGGCACGACGGGCGTTTTTTCAAAGACGGAGGCTTTGGGGAGCGTCAGCTCCACGCGGGAGTTGTACGTGCCCAGCAGCACGGAGAGCTGGTTTTTGGCGGAGGCCACCTGTGCTTCCAGCGCCGGGATGCGGCTTTCCGTGGAGGCGACGGTGGAGGTGGCCTGTTCCACGTCCAGGCGGGGGGCGAATTCCGATTTGTAGCGTTTTTCCGCAATGGTGAGGGTGTTGCGTTGGATTTCCAGCTGTTCCCGGGCGATGCGGAGCTGTTCGCAGGCGGTGATCCAGTCAAAGTAGGCCGTGGCGACGTCCGCCAGCAGGGCCGTGCGCACGGCGCCCGCGGAGGCTTCCGTAGACATGAGGGAGGCGCGGTAGGCCTCAATGGAACGCCGGTTGCCGCCGAAGAGGTCCAGCTCCCAGGAGGTGGACGCCCCCAGGGTGAAGTCCTGGGAGGTGGAGCTGCGGAAGCCCCGGTCCGGGGACAGGCTCCAGCCGGCGCTGGCGTCTGCGGAGGGCAGCAGGGAGGCCTGGGAGACGCGGAGCCTTTCCCTGGCTTCCCGGATGCGGAGCAGGGCCGCCTTCATGTCCGGATTGTTGTTGAGGGAGGTGGAGACCAGGCGGTTGAGCTGGGGGTCCCCGAAGATGTTCCACCAGGAGCGCAGGTCCTTGTCAGAGCTGCGGGGGGGCCTGCTCTCCGCCCAGGCGGCGGGGAGGTCGTTGGCCGGCGGCCGGAAGTCCGGGCCTACCATGCAGGAGCTCAGGCAGCATGCGGCCAGGAGAGGGAGATGTTTGAACATGGATGACATGGGAAAGGAAGAAGTAAAGTGTTATTCGTGTCGCAGGGCGTCGATGGGGTCCATCTTGGACGCCTTCCAGGACGGGTACCATCCGAAGGCCAGGCCGATGAACACGGAGACGCCCACCGCCAGGGCCATGGCTTCCGGGGAGGAGGCGGTGGCCCAGTTCATGGTGCGGCTGACGATGATGGAGATGGCCTTGCCGAGCGCGATGCCCAGCGCGCCGCCCACCACGCAGAGCAGAACCGCTTCCAGCAGGAACTGGCGCATGATGTCCTGCGGACGGGCGCCCACCGCCATGCGCAGGCCGATTTCCTTGGTGCGCTCCGTGACGGAGACGAGCATGATGTTCATGATGCCCACGCCGCCTACGACCAGGGAGATCATGGCCACGATCATCAGCAGGTTGGTCATTACCTCCGTGGTGCTGCTCATGGCGCGGGACATTTCAGCCATGTCCCATACCCGGAAGTCGTCCAGCTGGCCGTCCTTGAGGTTGTGCTTGGCGCGGATGACTTCCGTGATCTGGTCGATCGCCTCGGAGGATCGCTCCGGGTCCGCAATCTGCGCCATGATGGAGTCAATGTTGTTGAAGCGCCGCGGGTGGGGGGCGTCCGTGTAGGGCTGGTCCGTGGTTTCCGTGTAGTAATCCACGGAATTGGCGGTGTATTTATCCGCCCGGTTGAAGGTGGTGGTGGATTTGCCAGAGGAAGTGGAGGCGGAACCGCCGCCCAGGCCCTGGAGGCGGTAGCGGATGCTCGTCCAGGGCAGGATGATGGAGTCGTCCTGGTCGCGGCCCATCATGTTGGCGCCCTTTTTCTGGAGGATGCCGATGACCTTGAACATGACGTTCTTGATGCGGATGTCCTTGCCCAGCGGGTCTTCATCCCCGAAGAGCTCCCTGGCTACCGTCTGGCCGATGACGCACACGCGCCTGGCCTGCTCCACGTCTTCCTCGGAGAAGGGCTGGCCGCGGTCCATGTCATACCAGCTCTTGATTTTCAGGTATTCCACGGAACCGCCTTCCACGGTTTCCGGGCTCCAGTTCTTGTTGCCGTAAATGACCTGGCCGCTGGCGCGCACTACGGGCGTGGCGCGCAGGACCATGGGGCAGTCCTTCGCGATGGCCTCGCAGTCCGCGTTGGTCAGGGAGGCCCGGCCGCCTGCGCCGGTATTGACGCCGCTCTTGGAGATGGCGCCGGGGCGGATGTTCAGCGTATCCGCCCCCATGGAGGCGATGGTGTTTTTAATCTGGAGCGTGGACCCCTGGCCGATTTCCACCATGGCGATCACCGCTGCAATGCCGATGATGATGCCCAGGATGGTGAGCGCCGCGCGCATGGGGTTGCGCACCAGGGCCTTGATGCAGGTTTTAAGGAGAGGAAGGAATTTCATACGTCGTCCTTGCTTAGCGTGTCGGAAATCCCTTCGCAGATGAGGCCGTCCGCCATGTTGATGGCCCGGTCCGTGAAGGCGGCTATTTTGGGGTCGTGCGTCACCAGGATGACCGTGATTCCCTGGCGGCGGTTCAGGTCCTTGAACATGTGCAGCACTTCCTTGGAGGTGGTGGAGTCCAGGTTCCCCGTGGGTTCGTCCGCCAGCAGGATGCTGGGGTTGTTGATGAGGGAGCGGGCGATGGCTACGCGCTGCTGCTGGCCGCCGGAGAGCTGGGCCGGGGTGTGGTCCATGCGATCGGAAAGGCCCACCAGGTTCAGCAGCTCCACCGAACGTTCGCGCATGGCTTTCATGCTGAGGGTGGGGTGGGCGTACACGGCGGGCATCATCACGTTTTCCAGGGCGGTGGTGCGGGAGAGCAGGTTGAAGTTCTGGAAGACGAAGCCGATGCGCTTGTTCCGGAGCGTGGCGCGCTCTGCGGCGTTGAATTTGGCTACGTCTTCCCCGGCGATGTAGTAATGGCCGGAGGTGGGGCGGTCCAGGCAGCCCAGGATGTTCATCAAGGTGGACTTTCCGGAACCGGAAGCCCCCGTGAGGGAGACGAATTCCCCCTCCTTGATGTCCAGGGTGATGCCCTTGAGCACTTGAAGGTCTATTTCCCCCAGGTGGTACACCTTGGTTATGTCACGTAAGCGGATCACGTTGTTGTAGTGCTTGAAGCGGTAAAAAGGAATGGTTGAGCGGGTGGATGGAGGCGTTTCCCCGGATCAGGGAGGCGGGGGCGGCCCGCCGTTGCCGGAGGGAGCCTTCGTGTTGCCCGTGCTCGGCTTGCGGCGCGGCGGCATCTTGGGCGCGAACGGATTTTCCCCGCTGGCGGAGGCGGAAGCTCCGTCCTCCGAGTTGCCGGAGCGGTTCAGTATCTGCGCCGTGGAGACGATTTCCATGCCTTCCCGGAGCGTTTCTCCCGTGATGGCCGTCAGCATGCCGTTGCTTTCCCCCCTGGTGACCAGGTGGGGGTAAAGAAGATTGTCCCGCAGTTCCCAGACCACGGCTTTTTTCTTCTGGCCGTTTTGGGCGGGAGCGGCCAGTTCCGGCTGCATCCGTTCAAAGGCCGCCTTCTGCTCGGCGCTGACCAATTCCGTTTCCGGACGGAAGCGGAGCGCGGCGTTGGAGACGAGGAAGGCGTCCCGGATGTCCTCCACCACGAATTGAACGTTTGCCGTCAGGTAGGGGATGAGGAGCTTGTCCGGGTTGGGCACGTCAATGTCCACGATGTAGGTGACCACGTTGGAGGTCATGGTGGCGTCCAGACGTATCTTGTCCACTGTTCCCTTGAATTTGCGGCCGGAGAAGGCGTCCACGGTGAACAGGACTTCCTGCCCCTTGCGGATGCTGCCGATGTCCGCCTCATTCACGGCGGCCCAGATTTTCAGCTTGGAAAGGTCCGTGGCAATGTAAAACAGGCTGGAGGCGCTCATGCTGGAAACCACCGTCTGGCCTATGTTGACTAGGCGCTTGACCACCACGCCGTCCACCGGGGACTGGATGGTGGTGTATTCCAGGTTGCGCATTTCCTTCTTAAGCGCGGCTTCCGCCTGTTTCAGGGAGGCTTCCGCTTCCTGCAGGGAGGCTTCCGCCACGGCCACGTTGGCGCGTGCGGTCTCTTCATCCGCAATGTACTGGTCGTAGCTGGACTTGGAAAGGGCATCCCCTGGCCCCAGCTTTTCCGCGCGTTCGCGGTCCAGCCTGGCCTGCTGGTGCTTGGCCTTGGCCTGCTGGATGTCCGCCTTGGCGCGGGCGATTCCGGCGATGGCCTGCGCCTTGGAGGCTTCCGCACGCTGAACGTCCAGCTGCACGGGCAGCTTGTCGATTTCCGCGAGCATCTGGCCCGCCTTCACCGGGCTGGAATAATCCACCACCTTGCCGTCCAGATCCTTGCCGAACTCCATGATGATGCCGCTGACCTGGGCGCCCACGTCCACCAGTTCATCCGGTTCCGTGACGCCGGTCGCGTCAATGGTGATCATCAGGTCCCCCTTCTCAAGAGGCTCTGTCTGGTAGTCCACCTGGATCGCTTCGTTCCCCTTCCACTGTTCCCAGGCGAACCAGATGCCTCCGAGAACGGCAATGACGATGATGAGTTTGATGAATCCCTTCACGACTATAATATACTTCGCAATAATGAAAAAGTTGCACAGATGTTAAAAACTTTTTCGCAACAGGGCGTGATCCTACCATGATTTCCGGAAATGTCTAAGGGTTTATTTTGTTCGTTAACAGTTGTTATTTATAAACTAACAATATTACATTATCGTAATGGACTGTCCCTTTTTTACGGATTTGTAAGAATATGGAGGAAGGCCGTTTCCGGAATGGTCCCAGGAATGAATTGATAACCATCGTGTTTCATCCATGGGTAAAAATTGGCACGCTTCTTGCTGGATACAAGATGAAGGATCGCACGATCCGGAAACAACCAATCAACCATATGTACAAGAACGATTTATTTGACCTGATGTTCAGGCTGCTTCATTCCTTCTGCCGTTCCTCCCGGCCGCCCCGGAAGGAGCGGGAGCGGAAGGCCCGGAAATATTTGAAGGCCATGGTGGCGAACGCGCGCATGCGTTCCTTTTAAGCGCGTGTGCGCTTCCTGCCGGGAAATGCCGTGGGGCGCAGAGGTGCGGGAAAAAGCAATAAAAGCAGCCGTGCCGGAATGCTTTGATTCCGGTGCGGATTCAAGAGGGGGCCATCGGGAAAACAGGCCCCGGCGGGGTTCCCGGCTGCAAGGGAAAGAGAAAGACACCGCTGCACCGTCTCTGGCTGTGAGCCACGTTCCCGTGCCTCAATAGAGCGGGGACTTCCGCCGCTGTTTTGACTTTTCCGGTATAGGACATAGTCAGCCCTGCGTCGGGGCTGCCCCCATTAGGTTGTAATATCGGTTCGGGCCACTTTGCCAGGTAATGACGAGTGCAGCAGCCACCACCTTATATACCCCAGAAAAGGGAATGATCCAAGGTGTTTTTGGAATCTTTTCAGACATGCGCAGGCAATCCTCCGCGGAGTGGTTGAAGCTGAACGGGCTGCCGTTTTGTCAGCGGTTTTCTTCCATCCACTGCCTTAAAACGGGGAGGTCTGCGGGAGCCCAGGGCAGTTTTTCCAGCATGCGGCCGGAGAAGAAGCCCAGGCTTTCGTGTTCCAGGGGCCGGGGCAGGGCGCAGGGCTCCAGACGGCACAGGAAGGGGATGAGGCGGATGATGCGCTCCCGTTCCCGGTGCCGGACGGGGGTGAGCATGCGGACGGGATGGACGGCGCATCCCAGTTCCTCCCGTATTTCCCGGATGATGGCGTCCCGGGCGTTCTCTCCGGGTTCCACCTTTCCGCCGGGGAATTCATAAAGAAGCCCGTTGGACTGCCCCGCTTTCTTTTTTGCCCCCAGGAGAAGGGTTCCTTGTGCGGAGGGCAGTTCAATCAGGGCGCAGCAGACGTCCAGGATGTTCATCATGCGTTGAAATCCAGAGAATGCAGGTTCATGATGCGGGAATCCGTGTCCAGAATGCCGAAGCCGATGCGGCCGGTCCTGCCCTGGAGTTCCCCCGGATTGGCCAGCAGGCACCCGCGGTACATTTCCCGCACGGCCTGGTGGGTGTGACCGTACAGGGCGGCGTCCACATTGCCGCTGCGCGCTTCCTGCATGGCGTATTTGGGATAGTGGGAGAGGGAGAACTTCATGCCGTACCTGGTGAGCAGGACGTGTTCCGGGTGCAGGCGCGTCGCCGGGGAGCAGGCGGCCAGTTGGCGCATGATGGCAAGCTCGTAGTCATTGTTGCCCGGAACGGCGTCCAGAGGGAGGCCCCCCGTCAGTTCAATCAGGCGCTGGAAGCTCTCCGGGGTGGTGCAGTCGCCCAGGAACATGAAATGTCCGCAGTCCAGCAGGCGCATCTGGCGCATCGCAGGCTCCAGGTGGTCCGTGCGGTCGTGCATGTCGGAAAAAACGCCTATCTTCATGGTGTTGGTCGGTTCATGGCATGGATGGGCCAGGCCTTCAATTCGTCCGGCAGGGGAGGCAGGGGCGCATGCTCTCCCTCCCGGCGCAGCAGGCAGGTGAAGCCGCCTGCGCCCGCGCCGTGAAAAGGCATGAGCCGGTAGCAGGCCTCCTGAGTCAGGGCGGAACGGAAAGGCTCCAGCTCCGGCACGGCTGCGGTCCGCAGGTCCGGACAGCGTTTCAGCAGGTACAGGACGTTCCGTTCGTTCTCCTCCGGGGCGTAAGTGCATGTGGTGTACAGCAGATAGCCTCCGGGCGCCAGGCACTGTAGGGCCGCCAGCAGAATGCCCCGTTGCCGCTTGGCGTTGCCCCCGGTGACGGAGGGGTTGAAGCAGCCGGGGTTGGGAATGCCCTTGGCCAGCAGGGATTGACCGCTGCACGGGGCGTCCGCCAGAATGAGGTCAAAGCAGCCCGGGGCCAGCTCCGCCCACTGGTCCGGGCGCAGACGCTGGGTATATACGCCGGTGAAGCCGCAGCGCAGCAGGTTGTGGCGCAGAATGCCCAGGCGCTTCGGGTGCACCTCGTTGGAGACGTGCTCCCGCGGGGCGGTCCGCGTCTGGGCCAGAATGCTTTTCCCGCCGGGAGCCGCGCACATGTCCAGGCAGCGTTCCGGCCGGAACGGCAGATGCGCCAGCGGAGCCGTCTCCCAGACGGAAGAGAGGTCCAGGGGATAGTAATAGCCGCGTTCGTAGTCCGGCAGGGAGCCGGGTCTGGCCTCCGCCTCTCCCGTCGGGATCGCCAGGATGGAAGGGTGGCCCCAGTCCCGCGGCGTTTTCTCCGCCGGCAGGGGCGGCAGGTAGCCTTCCGGAGCTTTCGGAGTGATGACCAGCGCGCTTCTGGAACGGTCCCCTGCCTGCATGGCGTCCAGAAAATCCTGCTCCTGTTCCGCTGTCAGCTCCAGCTTGCGGGTGAGCCTCAGTATTTGGGAGATGGACACGAGATCAGGCCCGGAACGTTTCGCCGAAATGGGTGTTGAGCGCCAGATGGGCGGACCCCAGGATACCCGCCTCCGTGCCGAACTGGGCGGGGAGGATTTCAAGATGCTCCACCAGCGGAGCGGCAAGCTGGGTCTTCATGATCTCCTGAAGGGGCTGGAAGAGCAGGGTCTTGGCCTTGGCCACGCCGCCGCCGATGATGATGGCCTCCGGGTTCAGGAGGTAGCAGCAGTTCATCAGCGCGCAGGAAAGCTTTACGGCCAGGTCGCGCCAGACCTGCGCGGCTACTTCGTCCCCCGCCAGCGCGGCCCGTTCCAGGGCGATGGGGTTGCAGTCCACAATGGCCTTGTCAACGCCGTGGCTGGCGTACAGGGTGCGGGCGTCCGCCGCTATTTCCCGGTTGCCCACGTAATCCTCCAGGGAACCGCGGTTGCCGTAATGGCCCAGCCGCCCCCGGTAGTCGATGCTGGTCTGGCCCAGTTCCCCGGCGGAGCAGGTGGCCCCGCGCAGGAGCTCCCCGTTCACGATGAGTCCGCTGCCCACGCCGGTGCCCAGGGTCAGGCAGACCAGGTGCCTTTTCCCCTTTCCGGCTCCCAGCTTCCACTCCGCGTAGGCCATGCAGTTGGCGTCGTTCTCCACGTACACGGGCAGTCCGCAGGCGGCCTGGAGCATGTCCCTTACCGGAACGTTGTTCCAGCCGGGCACGTTGGTGAGCGTATAAACGGTGCCCTGATAAAAATTGACGAAGCCGGGCATCCCCATGCCGATGGCCTGCACCTCCGGATGGTTCAGCCGCAGCATGTTCACGAACTGGGCGATGGCTTCAATCAGTTGGTCGGGATTGCCGTATTCCTGGGTGGCGATGGAAGGCGCGTGCGCGATCACTTCCGTGCCTTTGACGACCCCCAGCTTGATGGAGGTGCCCCCGAAGTCAATGCCGATGGAGGGAATGGTTGAAGCTGTCATATGGTACCAATATAGAATTTTGCCGGGCGTTGAAAAGGTTAAAAGAAGTATGCTTCCGTTAAAAAAACGGCAGGCGGGGCAGCGGGAAAAATGACTTGTTTCATAGCTGAATTTTCTTGAATGAACATTTGAGCGCTTGTAGTGTCTCATAGTCTAGTCAGTTGGGCGGTCTCGCCCGCTGTTCGTGAAACATCGTCAACCTCAGCCCATAGAGACACCTCCTATGCCTACTCCCAAGAAAACCGATAGCAAGACCGTCGCCAAGGAAGCTCCGGCCCCCAAGAAAAAGACCTGCGGGAAGTCCGCCTGCAAGACCGCTGTAGAGCAGGAGGCTCCGGCCAGGAAAAAGTGCTGCAGGAAAAAGGCCGCTGAACCGGAAAAAGCCGCCAAGCCCGCCAAAAAGGCCGCTGCCCCCGCGGCTGCTGTGGAAAAGAAGACGGAACTGAAAACGGCCCGGAAGGCCCCGGCCAGAAAAACCGCTTCCTCCCCCGCCGCCCCGGCTCCCGCTGCCGCAAAGAATGAATTGACGGATGAGCAGACGGAAGCCATCGCCGCCGCCAAGGCTGAACTGGCCGCCAATCCGGAATGGGAACCCTTTGTGCAGATGCAGCGCCAGCACCTGATGGACCTGCGCGACAGGGCCCTGGACAACATGAGCGGCGTGGCCCGCGACACCCTCCGGAACCATCCGGAAGGCAGTGAAGCCTCCGGCTCCGGAGAACACCAGGCGGATGCCGGGAGCGACGCCTATGACCGCGACTTTGCGCTCAGCCTGCTTTCCAAGGAACAGGACGGCCTGTATGAGATTGAACAGGCGCTCGCCCGCATTGACAACGGAACGTACGGCATCTGTGAAATGTCATACAAGGTCATTCCCATCCTGCGGCTGGAGGCCATTCCCTTCGCGCGGCTCACGGTGGAATGCCAGGCCCAGTGGGAAAAGGAAAAAGGGCAGAACGCCCGGTTCCGCCCCAGAGTGGCCCTGGGCTTTGCGGGAGGACAAAATGATGTAGATTTATCTGTTTCTCTTGACGATGACGAAGAATAGTGTATAAATCCTCCCCCGTAACACATTTTCATCATGCCAAGAGACATCATCATCCTCGAATGCACCGAGGCTAAAGCCGAAGGAAAGCCTACGTCCCGCTACGTCACCACGCGCAACAAGAAGAGCCTGCGTACCCCCGGCCGCCTGGAAAAGGTTAAGTACAATCCTTTCCTGAAGCGCCGCACGCTTCATCGTGAAATGCGTTAGCCGCGGTCCAGCTCATCGATTATCTTTATTACTATGTCCACTGAACCCAAGACTGTAGAACGTCGTATTCGTTTCCGCACGTGCAATCGCCAGATGCCGCGCCGCCGTCTCGACATCCCGATGGATCAGGTCGATCTGCTCAACCCCGATTTCCTGTCCAAGTTCACCTCTGAAACCGGCAAGATTCTTCCCCGCCGCGTGACCGGGCTGTCCGCCAAGATGCACCGCAAGGTGACCCGTGAAATCAAGCGGGCCCGTTCCATCAACCTTCTGCCGTAACAAGCCCCAAGGAAATCTCTTTCGGTAGAAATTGTCTTTGCAGGCGGGAGTTTGTCCGGTAACAGGGCAGACTCCCGCTTTATTTCCAGCCAACATCCTCCTTCCGCATGCAGGAACTGAAAGATACCCAGTCCGAGACGGATACGCGCAATATCTCCATTGACCGGGTGGGCGTCAAGGGGCTGCGCTTTCCCATCCAGATCCAGGACAAGCTCAACCGCATCCAGTCCACCGTGGCGACGGTTTCCCTGGCGGTGGACCTGCCGGAGGAATTCAAGGGCACGCACATGAGCCGCTTTGTGGAGGCCCTGCACCAGCACGGCCCCCTGCTGGACGTGCATACGGCCCTGGCCATTCCCCGGGAACTGCTCCGCCGCCTGTCCGCGCGCCGCTCCCATGTGGAAATGGAGTTTCCGTTCTTCCGCGCCAAAAACGCCCCCGTAACCGGAATTGAAGGGCTCATGGACTACGTGGTCCGGTTTGAGATGGAGGCGGAAGCGGACAACAAGCTGGCGGACTTCAAGCTGACGGTGGTCGTCCCGGTGACGACGCTCTGCCCCTGTTCCAAGGCCATGAGCGCCTATGGGGCCCACAACCAGCGCGGGCTGGTCACCTACTCCGTGCGCTTCGCCTCCCGGCCCGTCTGGATTGAAGACCTGATTGACCTGGTGGAATCCTGCGCCAGCTGTTCCCTGTACAGCGTGCTGAAAAGGCCGGATGAAAAATGGGTGACGGAAAAGGCTTATGAAAACCCCGTCTTTGTGGAAGACCTGGTGCGCAACGTGGTGCTGAAAACGCAGAGCCACTCCGCTTTCAGCTGGTACCGGGTGGAGGCGGAAAACTTTGAATCCATCCACAACCACCAGGCGTATGCCGTCATTGAACGCGACCTGCGTTCCTGAGCTGCTTTCCGTACAGGACTTATGAACGACAACTGGTGGGCCATTGCATCTCTCGTCCTGTCCCTGGCTTTTACGGGGCTTGGCTGGCGCCTGCTGGCCTCCGGCCGCCGGTTTTTATACGCCCACCTCTGGATGGCGTGCCTCTTTGCGCTCCAGACGGGGGCGCTTTGCGTCAAGGCATACCAGACGGGGATGTGCCCCATCCGCGGCGCGTCGGAGGTGCTCTTCTTCCTCTCCTGGACCATCAACCTCTTTTATCTTCTTCTGGGGCGCGCCTACCGCATGTCCGTGCTGGGCATCTTCACCGCTCCGGCCATTGCCGTGCTGACGGCTCTTTCCCTGCTGATCGGCCTGTACGGCGCGGATGTGCAGGGCACGCATGACTTCTGGGTGACGGCGCACGTGGGCGTAGCCATGATGTCCTACGGAGCCGGAGGCCTGGCCGCCGCTGCGGGCGTGGCGTTCTGCATGCAGAACGAATGCCTCAAAAGGCGGCAGATACCCGGCACCTGCCGTCTTCTGCCCCCTATCCGCACGCTGGAAGCCAGCATGAAGCGCCTGGTTCTGGTGGCGTTCCTCCTGCTTCTGGCCGGGGAATGGCTCGGCTGGCAGAGGCATCTCCCCATCAACGGGGCCAAAACCTCCATCGTCATTCTGCTGACGCTGGGCTACAGCATTCTGCTGTGGTTCATCTACCGCCGCGGCATGCCGGGGCGCGCCCTGGCCTACTGCTGTGTGGCCCTCTTTATTGCATCCATGAGCATTTTCCTGGTAAGCTGATGAGAATGGTTTGTTTAGGCTTGAATCACCGGACCGCTCCCGTGGAAATACGGGAGCGCTTTGCCGTGCCGTCCCACAGGCTCCAGGAGGAGGGGCGGCGCATCCGCTCCCTGCCGGACGTGGACCAGTGCGTAGTGCTTTCCACCTGCAACCGCATGGAAATCTACTACTGGTCTGACAGGCCGGAAAGCGCGCAGGAACACATCCTGTCCCACTTCCTGGGAGCGGGCCGCGGGAACGTGGACATGGCCTCCCACTTTTACAGCCATCTGGGGGCGGATGCCCTGGAGCACCTGTGCCGCGTCCTGAGCGGGCTGGACTCCATGGTGCTGGGGGAAACGGAAATCTTCGGGCAGGTGAAGACGGCCTACCAGATGGCGCTGGACGCCGGAGTGACCGCGGCCTGCGCCAACAAGACCTTCCAGAAAGCCTTCACCATCGGCAAGAGGGTGCGGACGGACAGCCAGATTCACGCCGGAGCCACCTCCGTGGGGTCTGTGGCCGTGGAGCTGGCGGAACAAATCTTCGGCGACCTTTCCGGCACCCGCGTCCTCATCCTGGGAGCCGGGGAGATGAGCCGCGTCACGGGCCGCGCCCTGCACGCCCGCGGGGCGGAGGGCATCTATGTAGCCAACCGTTCCTTTGACCGGGCGGTGGAACTGGCGGGCATGATCGGCGGCCAGGCCATCCGGTACGACGTGTGGGGGGACTACCTCAGGGACATTGACGTGGTGGTGGCCGCCACCGCCGCCCCCCACTGCATCATCACCCGGGAGACGCTGCTGCCGCTGCGCGCGCCCCGCAAGTACCGCTCCCTCTTCCTGATTGACATCTCCGTGCCGCGCAACATCTCTCCGGACGTGGCGGATATTGACGAGGTGTACCTCTACGATATCGACACCCTCACCCAGCTGGCGGATGAAGCCAAGCGCAGCCGGGAGCAGGAAGTCTCCCGGTGCGAGGCCATCATCCAGGACAACATCTCCAAATACTTTCCGGACTCCGCGCTTTATGACCAGTAAAAACACCCTCATCATCGGCACCCGCGGGAGCGCCCTGGCGCTGGCCCAGGCGGACATGGTCCGGGCCGCTCTCTCCCTCCGTTATCCGGAACTGGACGTGCGCCGGGAAATCATCCATACCACCGGGGACCGCCGCACGGACGTGCCGCTGGCGGACGTGGCCCGCGTTTCCGGCATCGTGGACAAAGGAATCTTCATCAAGGAACTGGAAACCGCCCTCCTGGAAGGCCGCATTGACGTGGCGGTGCACAGCCTCAAGGACGTGCCCAGCGAGCTGGCCCCCGGTTTCACGCTGGCCGCCGTGCTGCCCCGCGCCGCCGTAGAAGACGTGCTTATTACGAGGGAGCCGGACTGGAACGGCTTCGGCACGCTGGCTACCGGAAGCGTGCGCCGCCGCCTGATGGCGCGCACGTACTGGGGTTCCGGCCTCCGGTTTGAAGACCTGCGGGGCAACGTGCCCACGCGCCTGGCGAAGCTGGCGGAGCATCCCGGCTGGGACGCCGTAATTCTGGCCAGGGCCGGACTGGAACGCCTGGGGCTGTATGCGCCGGAAACCCTCGTGGAGGGGAGGAAGCTCTACATGCGCCCCCTGCCGGTGGAAGCCTTCATTCCCGCCGTGGGGCAGGGCATCGTGGGCATGGAATGCCGCTCTTCCGACCGGGAGACGATGGAAATGCTGGCAGGAGTCAGCGATCCGGAAGCCTTCGCCTGCGCTCTGGCGGAACGCGCCTTCCTGGTGCGCCTGGGAGCGAGCTGTTCCACGCCCGTGGGCGTTTACGCCCGTTTGGAAGGGCATGAACTGGTCCTGCGTGCGGCGTACTACGTGCCGGGCAGGGAAGAACCTTTTGCCGTGGTGGTCCGCGGGGACCGGAAGGAGCCCGGGGCCCTCGGCCTTCGTGCGTTTGAAGAATTGGACCTGCTCTGACGGGGTGCGCTCTTTCGCTTTTTCCGGAGCGGACAGGGATAAAAAAAGGTTCCGGACCAAGTCCGGAACCTGAATTAAGCAGAGAGCTCACGGGGAATTAATGTTTTTCCTTGGAGCTTGAGCCTTTATCGCTCATAAACTGCCCGGTTGAAGCATCGCGCTTGACGCGCTGCCCGGTTTTGTTCGTGGTGGTTTCGGAGCGCTTCTTGGAAGAACCGCTTTTGTGATTTCCACCCATGTGGGAACTACTTGCCATGTTGTTTCACCTCCTTTCCATTTTCTTCGCCTGTTCATGAACGAGAGAAGAAATCCGGCCATATCATAGGTCCCTGTAACAGCATTGGGGCCTTGCGCCTGGCTCTTGTGCAAAAATGCGCCCCCGTTTATGAAGAAGACCGCTGCATAAGATAATCCCTCAGGGCCGCCGCTTCATTGTGCTCCGTATTTCTGGCGGAGTACAGCAATGTAAGCTTCCCTTTCCGCGCGAGCTGGAGCAGATGGGAAACGGCCTCCTTGTTCCCGTCCAGTTCCTCGTCATACTTCCGGCGGAAGGCGTCCCATTTGGCCGGATCATGCGCAAACCACTGGCGGAGCGCCGTGGACGGAGCCACATTTTTCAGCCATTCATCCCAGGAAGCCTTTTCCTTGGAAATCCCGCGGGGCCAGAGACGGTCCACCAGCACGCGGTAGCCGTCTCCGGTTTCCTTCGGGTCATAAATTCGTTTGATGGTTATATTCATACGAAAAAAGTCTGATGAAGGAATAGAGCGGGCAAGGCTTGCTTTTGTTGAGCTGCGTCGGGACATGCGCCGCCCGATGCCGTGAATGGAAACGGCCTGGTGATGGGGAAAACGGCAAAAAAACGGCACCGTTCCGGAGAGGGGACGGTGCCGGAGAACATGTGGCTGAAGACACTTAAAATTCCATCATAACGCCTGCTCTTCCGCTCTGGTTCAGCTGCCGGTTGCCGGCTTCCAGACTGTAATCCACGCCCGCGCTCCAGTTGCCGGACAGGCTGACATGGAATCCGGCGGAAGCCTCCAGGACGGTACGGCCAGGGTTGACGGCCATGGCCGTCCAGGAGCGGGAGGTTCCACGTACGGAAACATGCGGCGTTTTCCGGTCCAGATCGTGCGCGATTCCCGTGCGGATGTAGCCTGCCGCTTCCCGTCCCAGCAGGGAGCCGTTCCGGTGGAACTCCACCCCCAGGCGGCCGCGCAGGACATTCGCAGAGCTGTCTTCCAGATGGTAGGCATGGCGTTCCCCTGCGGCGGTGGAGGCGCTTTGAATGCTCCCCGCGTACTGGAGGCCGGAATAAAGGCCCAGCCGCGTTTTCCGGTTCAGCCTCCTTGTCCATGCTCCCTGTACGTCGAGCAGCCAGGTTCTGTCCTTCCATGAGCTTTCCAGGCGGTCTCCGGCCAGGTCCGGGGAAATAACGCCCCCCTTGCTGCGGGCGGTGCCATAGCCCCCCTGCACGCCCAGAAGCAGGGAATCTTCCGCGTTCACCTGCACGGACCGCGCCAGTTGGAGAAGGGCCATGACGGCGTCCTGGTCAAAGCTGCCCAGGTCATTGTTCACATCGTTCGTCCCGAAGCTCTGGCCGAAGGCGCCCCCCGCCGTCCAGACCGGGGAAAGATCGTAACTCCCGCCCACGGAATACCCGTGGGAGCGGAAGCGGTAGCCTTCCGCCGCGGCCTGGGAGGCCTGGGTGAAATAATCCCCCGTGGCCGTGATCCAGAAAGCCGCGCGCCCGTCCGGCTTCAGCCGTTCTCCCTCCCTGGTTCTGGCGGCCTCTGCAAAACTGCGGAGGCTGCGCACGGCGGTCCACTGGGAATTGCCCTGCACGCCTCCCACGCCGGACGGGGGCCGCCAGCCCCCCGTGTCCGGTCCGGAAGGAACAAGGCCTCTATTCTGTCCGGAAAGGTAATCGAAAAAGGAACCGTCCACGCTGTAGCTCCACCCGTCGGCATCCACCAGCCGCACGCTTTTGGCTCCGTTGACGCTGTCCATCAGCTCCTGCGTCTGCCCCTCATGGGAAAAAATGAAGGGGTGCAATTCATCATAGGGAATGCTGAGGCGGCTGACGTCCAGAACGAACTCCAGGGAACCCGCAAAGGCGGCGATGGAGGAACCTTCCGTAAAATTCCATACGGGATTCTCTTCCGTGGCCGCCGCCATGGAATCGGTCATCCTGACGAGCACGGTATGGGCGGCACCCGGCTTCACGGCATGCACGCTGTACTGGCCGTCCATCGTCGTAAAGCCTTCAACGATGAAACTGCTTCCCTGCCATGCATCCAGCGAGCCACGGATGGCCGTTCCCTCCCCCATGCACAGGCTTCCCTGGTACAATTCCGTGTTGAATCCGTCAATGGAAGCTCCGTCCTTGAAAAAGACGGTTCCGTCCACGGGATAGCCTTCCGCACCGGGCTTGTTGATCGTCAACATGTTCCTGTCGTTCTCCCCCCGGATGCCGTCGTAAAAGACCAGGGAGCCGCCGTTCCCGGCGTAAAGGGCGATGCCGGTGGAAAACAGGGAGTAGATGGCATTGGAAGCGCCGCCGCCCCCCAGTGCCGGAACGTGGTCCCTGTTGCCTCGGAAAATGCTGTCCCGCCCGTTGGCGATAATCCGGAGCCGCCCTTCATTCGCAATGGCTCCCCCCTGCGCCAGGGACGCATCTGCGGAAGAAGCGTAATTATCGTAAAAGGAACAATTCACCAGCGTCAGCGTGCAGCCGATAAAATTGTGGATGGCTCCCCCTCCTGATGCCGTTTCCGTCATGGAAGAGACATGGTTGCCGTTAAAGACGCAGGAAACAAGCGTGCCCGTGGACCCGGATTCCAGGTTGAGCGCGCCTCCCCACGCACGGCCTGCGCTGGTGGAATGAGCCGTGCAGAAGGCATAATTCCCCGTAAAAGCGGCATTGCTAAGCTTGATGGAGGCATTGTTATTCAAGTTCACGGCTCCACCGGAGGCTGCATAGCCCATGGCGTAATTCCCGTGGAATTCCAGGGCATCCCCTTCCAGGCGCGCCCCGTACGTGGCCATGGAGACGGCGCCTCCCGCCGCCGTGCTCATGCCATTGGCCCCGGCATTCAGGTAAGAAGTGTAATTACCGGAGAAACGGCAGTTGCTCAGGGTAACGGCGCCAAAGCTGGCAATGGCGCCGCCGTACTGCTGGGGGCTGTTCAGACACGGTTCATGGAAGGAGACGTAATTATTGGTGAAATCGCACCCCTGGATACTCATCACGGAACCTGCCGCCCCGGCAAGCGCGCCTCCTTCTCCGTCTGTCTGGGAAACCATTCCGTTATTGGAAAAGGAACATCCGGAAAGAATCAGCCTGGCGTTCTCACCGTTGGCGATGGAGCCGCCGGAGGAAGAGGAAAACCAGCTCACGGCGGTATTGAAATTGCCGGTGATGGTGCAGTCGCTGATTTCCAGTGTGCCGCGGTTGTCAAACGCCCTGCTGGTGAAAACCTGGGCGCTCTGCTTGGTGGAGGAGATGGTGTGGTGGCCTCCATTCAGCGCCAGGGAAGTTCCCTGGGAGACGGTGACGGCGCCCCCGTTGCTTGTTACCTCTGCAACGGAACCGTCCCCGCTCAGGTCAAGTACCGTTTCAGTGATGGACTCGTCCTGCCAGTCCCGAACGAGGTCATCCCAGGAAATGGGGCTGGAAGCGGCTGCATGGGGCACGGCCTGTGACAGGAGCAGGGCGGCGAGGAGGGGGAGAGGAAGTCTCGGAGTCATTGATTTGGAATTTGTTCTTGGATTGGGTTTTGCGGCTGTGTCCGCAAAACTTCCCGAAGCCTGGGGGATTTTCAATCCGCAGAGACAGCGTTATGAACTTGAAACCAAGGGTTTATTTCTCTTTCATCCTATTCCTCCTCGTGTCCGGAAAAAGTGAATAAGCGTACCGGATAAGGCTTAAAAAATCTTGCCTTAAATGAATTATTGTTGACAACGGATTGAAAATCCGATGAATACAGAAATTTTATAAAATTACCCTGGGGAGATAAGCTGCTGGACCAGAAGTAACATTGAAGGCCTGCTCCAAAGCATGGGCTAAATGAATGAAGGGCGCGGGTTTCCCTTCTTCGTCAGAAACTGTCCGGGGAATTCAAGGGAAATAAACTGGCGCTCCGCGCGGGATAATTGCTTGATTCACATGATTATCCAGTCGCCTGTTTCATTTCAGGAATAGTTCACCGGCATAAATCCTGAAACTCTTTATTTAATATTCCTCTTTTTATATATTTGTGTTCTGGAACAATGCACAAGGCATTTCAGGCAGGTGCTGCATCCATATATGTTAACGATCTCATCTCTTGAAACAGAGATGCTCCAAATTTTACCTTTAAGAACTTTTCTCTCGCAGATATTGACACAAGCGCTGCACCTTCCGCACTTTGGAAATGGAGGTTCATGTAATACCGTTTCCAGTGGAGCATCAGTTAAAACCGTACCGAGACATTGTGCTGCGCCATATTCAGGAGTAATTAACAGGTTGTTTTTTCCAATCCACCCTAATCCGCCAAGTAGCGCGACTGTTTTATGAGGTAATACTGACTCTTTGGTTTCATCATTGAATACGTCATCAGCCACCAGCCCCGTATCGGATTGCGATATGGCTTTATAACCCTTTCCGGCAATGAACCTGGCTAAATCGTCTGCTATTTCCCCCGCCTTATGTTCAGTTTGTGAAAATTCATCATCATCGAAATCGTAATTGTTATCTATCCGCGCTTGTACGTAATCGGGAGTATCAAATACCGTCCTGACATACTCTGCGGTCAGCGGGAGTACAAAGACAATGGCGTTCGGGAGTTGCCTGTTTTGCTTTTCGTCTAAATGGAATATGCTGACAAAACGTATCAGTTCCGCTCCCCGGTTTCTTAATTCGTTTTCTATTTCTTGATTCAAGTATTTCATATTTCTTTTTATCAGAATTTCATTTTAGAAAACGCAGGAACGGGGTTGGCCTGAAAATATCAGGACGCCCCTACTTCCGCCAGGAGGCATCGGGTACGGCTCCGCGGTATTGCAGCGTCAGGATCAGCATCTTGAGCTCGCTGAGGCGCAGGTCGTGTTCCTTCCTGACCTCGGGATTCAGAGAGCCGTGAAACAGCCATTGATTCGTCTGGGCGGACATCAGGCGCTGGGCCGTCAGCGCCATGGACAGGGCTTGTCCCGGAGACTGGGCCGCAATGGCCGCGCTCCAGGAATACAGCATATTATTGTAAATGGTGGTCCAGGCGAACATGCGGTCGTCAAACCTGCCGGGACTCTCCACATAGGGGCGCAGCAGGCGCTCCGCCTCCGCAAGGCGCCCCTGGCGGATGTAAAGCAGGCTTTTGGCCGCTGCTAGGCCGTGATTGCCGGGGCTCCGCAATTCCGCCTCTTCCTCCTGCCGTTCCAGTTCCCTGAGCCGCGCCTCGTCTGGAGCGGCAGGACTGCCCACGGCATGCAGGATGCTGCGCCGCACCAGGTCCGGGTCCAGGCTGCTGGAAGCGGCCTCTTCCAGCATGGGAAGCCGTTCGTTGGAGTAAACCGGAACGGGCCGGAGGGAGGCCTTCCAGACCGGGAAAGCCCGGAACGCGTAGCACAGGGCCAGCGCCGCCAGCAGCAGCGCGGCGGAGGCCTGGAACCAGCGTCCGGCGCGCCGGGAGGCCTTCACCCGGGAAAGGGAGGCGGTGCAGGTGATGCCGCAGCACAGGGCGCTGGCGCCCAGCAATGCCGGATTGTGCCAGATGAACTCCCCGTAGGCATGGAAGGCCGCGATGCACAGCACGCAGAAGGCAGCCGGCCCCAGGGGATTGGCGCGCTGGTGTTCCCCCGCCAGCTTGAGCACGCTCCGGAACCCGGAAAAGAGGAACAGGACCAGCAGGGCCAGCATCAGCCCCAGCCCGGCATAGCCGTAGTCGCAGGCGGCCTGCGCGTACTCATGGTGGGCGAAATTGGGGAGGCTGGCCCCGGCAAAAAACTCCGTGGAAAGGTTGGTGAACATCCGGCTGCCGTGGCCGAACCATGGGGCCTGGTCCGCCAGCGCCCACGCCAGTTTGGACAGGTCCAGACGGCTCCCGAAGGAAAACGTATCCAGCAGGGAGGCCAGCTTTCCGGCTCCGTTGGCCAGGTCCAGCACGGCATAAGCCGCTCCCAGGAAGAGAAGCAGAATGAACAGGATGGCCGCCGTATAAAATTTCCTGTTATTGCGGAAAACGCTGGAGGTATAAATGAAAAAGCACAGGGTGACGCCAGCCAGCGCATTCGGAAAGGCGGCGCGGGAACTGCAGGTGAAGGAAACGAGAACGAGCGCCAGCCCCGTGAACAGGCTGATGCCCCATTTCCTGGCGGAAGCCATGCTGTACGCGCAGAGGAAAAATCCCGTGACGGACAGGAAATGAGCGGAAAAATTCTTGTACCCGAAGAGCCCGATGTTGCGCAGCTCCGTTCCGAACAGGGAATAATCCGGCCTGAACCAGGAGGCCTCCGTACCCGTCATGTTCTGGTACCCCCACAGCAGGGCGTTCAGCAATCCCAGCGCCGCCGCCAGCACGGGAAGAACGCTCCTTTCCCCATTCCCGGCTCCGGCATACGCCCCCGCCATGAACATGGCCATGGCCGTGACGATGAGGCCCAGGTCCGCCACTCCCTCATAGTAAAACCAGGGTGAAAACCACGCCCGCAGGAGGAAATAGCTGCCTCCCAGCCCCAGCGCCAGCCATCCCGGCAGCCCGGGGCTGGGAATCTTGTACCCCCGGAGGATGCAGAAGCAGAACAGCAGAAGGGCCGCCGCCAGAAGGCAGGCGGGAAGAAAAAGGGTGTGCCACTCCCCACCTGCCGCCGCCGTCGCCAGAAGGGCGTAAAAAAGGGCCAGCAGGGCCATCAGGGCTTTTCCGGCGGCGGTTTCAGCAATGCGTGGTGCGGAAGGCTTGCTGGGGGCGGGGTCTGGCATGGCTGGGAACGGGCTGGATGACGGCAGGGAAGGTAACATTATAAACGCGGGACCCCCCCTTGCCAAGAGCAAGCTTCCGTACAGGACGGGATGGATGCGGCGGCCCGTGCGTTAAAACCGGATGGGCCGGAAAAGGGGGAGGAAAGGGAGATAAAAGGAATGGAGTGAAAAACGGCTTTCATGGAAGGATGGCATGTACCCCCTGTTTTGGAAAGAAGGCTTTCAGGAAGCGCCGCATGCTTCTGAATGAATGCACGGACAAAAGCCGCACTTTCAAAAACCGTATTCCTTCATTCTCTTGAACATTCCTTCGCTGGCTCCCGGTTTCCTTTCGGCTGCGGCAAAGGCCTGCTGCTCTTCTGCGCGGCCTTCCGTTTCAAATGTGGAGCTGAAAGACCAGGTATCCGGCCTTCCGCTTTCCCGGCCCGTTACGCCTGGATGCCGAATTTGCGCTTGATCTCCGGAATGGAATAATTCACCAGCGTGGGCTTGCCGCCCGGGGTGCAGTACGGCACTTCGCAGGCCAGCAGTTCCTTCAGGATGGCCGGGGCGCGGTGCGGGGAAATACGTTCCTTCCAGGCGGATTTCCTGGCGATTTCCCCGATGAAGGTTTCATAAGCCATGCGTTTGGCGTTCCGGCTGAATTCGGACTGGGTGAGGCGGTCCACCAGCTCCAGCAGGAAGGTGCGGACATTCTCCAGTTCCAGCAGGGCGGGGAGGGATTCTATCCTGATCGTATTCTGGCCGAAGGGCGTGACGGTCATTCCGGCCTGGTCAAAGTGGGGTGCGAACTGCTGGATAACGGCAAAATCCCGCGGGTCCAGGTCCAGCATCACCGGATCCAGAAGCTGCTGGGACGGCATGGGCGCTTCCCGGTGCGCCCGCAGCCGTTCAAAGATGATGCGCTCCCGCGCGGCCCTGGGATGCATCAGCACCAGGCCCTCCGGCGTTTCAAACAGGGCGAATTGCTGGCGGAGGGTTCCCATATAGGTGAACCCGACGGTGGCGTCCCTCTCCGGAGCGGCCTTTCCGCAGGCGTCCCTTGCGCCGCCGCCCTCCGCCTGATGCTGGAAATCCAGTTTCCCCTGGGTGGCGGGAACCTGCTTCAGGGGAATGGGGCGCAGGGGGGGAAGAGAAACAGCCTCCCGTGATTGCCTGCTGGGGGCGGGGGAAGAAAGGGAAGGGAGTTTGGAGGAAGGAGCGGGGGCCGTGCGGGGTTTTGCCGGAGGGAAGGCCTGGGAATTGTCCGCCCGGGAGGGCGTTTCCCCATGCGGCGCGGCGGAAGGCGGTTCCGGAGGGCCGCCGTCCGTCTCCGGCACGGCGGCGGAAGCGTGAATTTCCTGCCGAGCGTGTTTTTGGAGGGTGTTGGCAATCGCCTCCACAATGGTATTAACCACGTCCGCGGAACGGCGGAACCTCACCTCCTTCTTGGCGGGGTGCACGTTGACGTCCACCAGCGCGGGCTCCACCTCCATGTACAGGAAGAGCGCAGGATGCAGCCCGGTGGGAAAACCGCCATAGCCGTCCCGGATGGCCCGGTTGATGAGCTGGTCCTCCACGGGGCGGGTGTTCATGAAGACGTATTGCCCCTTTCTGGTGCGCCTGGCCTCGGAAAGCGGGAGCAGGAAGCCCGTGACGGAAATGCCGGGCCCGATGGTCGTTTCTATCGGAATCAGGGCTGCCGCCGTAGCCGCATCCGTCAGCGCGGAGATGCGGACGCGCAGGTCCGCCGTGGCCGGAAGGTCGAAGACGAGCTGGTCGTCCCGCTTGTAGGTAAAGCGCACCTGGGGATAGGCCAGGGCATGCAGGCGTATCTGGTGCTCCACATGGGAAGCCTCCGTCTCCGCGGATTTCAGGAACTTGCGGCGTGCCGGGGTATTGTAAAACAGGTCGGAGACCTCAATGGCGGTGCCGGGGGAGACGCCGGAACTTCTCGGCTCGTGCTCCAGCCCGCCGTCGATGCGTACTTCCCAGCCCTCCAGCGCCTGCTGCTGCCTCGTGCAGAGCTTGAAGCGGGAGACGCTGGCAATGCTGGGAATGGCCTCCCCGCGGAAGCCCAGGTGAGTGATTTCAAACAGGTCCTCCAGGGAGGAAAGCTTGCTGGTGGCGTGCCGCTTGGCGCATAGGCACGCGTCTTCCCGGGACATGCCGCAGCCGTCGTCCGTCACCTTGATCAGGCCCACGCCTCCGCGGCGTATCTCCACCCGCACGGATCTGGCTCCGGCGTCCAGGCTGTTTTCCACCAGCTCCTTCACGACGGAGGCGGGGCGTTCCACCACCTCGCCCGCCGCCACCTGGCTGGCAAGAGTGGGGGACATGACGTGGATGGAGGGCATGGCGACGGATTGGGAAGGGAAATAAAGGAAAAAGGGAGCCTAGCCGCCGGCGACGATGGAGATGATTTCCACCCGGTCTCCGGGAGAAACCGTAATCCGGGAAAAATCCTGCGGCAGGAGCGCGGAGCCGTTGTGCTCCACGACGACGGGTTTGCCGTTCATGTTCAAGAGTTCCAGAAGCCGGGAAACGGAACAGGGTTCCGCCAGTCCATACGGGGCTCCGTTCAGCGTAATTTCGTTCTGGGCTGCCATGGCGGAAATAACCATACCACAACGGGTGGAAAAATCCAGAAACATACCGGGGGGATGGCGTAAAAAAGATTCCGGTTCAAGACGGAAGGAAAAGAAAAAATTGGCATCGCGTACGGGACTCGAACCCGTGTTGCCCGCGTGAAAGGCGGGAGTCCTAGACCGCTAGACGAACGCGACATTAGGTTTGCAGGGACTGCGCGACGGAGTAAACACAACCACCGCGCAAAAGGCAAGAACTATTTAACCAAGGCCGCAAAAAAGCGTACTTACGGGAGTTCCCTCCCTCATTCTTGAAAGTGTGAAAACAACCTGATTCACCAATACCAAGCCAATACAAAAAACTTGCATGCCAAATAATGCCAATATATAACGGCGGTATCTGCTACAAAAACTATGCGCTATCTGCTATCCATCCTTACTATCCTAGCCATCATTGGAACAGTATGGTACAATAACCATTTGACAGTACAACACGACCAGAACGTAAATGAACTGAACTCTCAACTGGAAAAGCTACAACTCACTACAGAGCCCAAAATCAATAATCTGGAGAGAAAGATAAAGGAATCTTATGACACTCTTGACCTGGAAGAAGAAACATTCCGGAACAAGAGGGATGCGTTAGAAACTATCCTCAAACAAACACAAGCACAACAGGAACGAACAGCACAACAGAACGCGGAACGGGCTTTACGCCGTAAAAAGGCCGCTGTGGAAACAGCACTAGCTAACCGTGAATTAACTGCTAAGGAATGGGAAGTCACGCTGGCGACTTTTAAAACACGACGGGCAGAAATAGCTAAATTACTTGATAAAAATAAACAACAGATAACTCTTAATAATAGGAAACTTGCTGACATCATTAAACGTGATACGGAAGACATAGCAAGACAGGAAGACGCTATGAGGTCCGCCGCCCGCGCATCAATGGCAAGCGGAAGGGCTGGAGGCCGTGGAACCTCTTATGCGATCATTGAAGCCAAGGAAGCCATGGAAAAAAAGCACAGGAACATGAACAAAGCGGTTGCCCTGCAAAACAGAAAACTCATGGAATCCATAGATACTATGGAAAAAGAATTGGTCCAAATGGATCGGGCGGAAGAAAAATTTATGCAATTGAACTCTCCGCATAATAAACCAGTTGCACACCTTGAACACTCTGAAGAATTCGTGGCAAAAGTGCCCGTAGGAGAAAAAGCACACCAGGACCTTCTAAAACTCCACGAGGAACACAAACTCTCCGTTAAAAAGCTTTAGAACACAATTAACGACCTACTGGACGCAAAAAATTCTTTAGAAACCAGGCTTAGCGACGTCCGCCGTGACATCAACAAGCAAAAAATGGATATTCAAGATAAGCATCAGCAAAGACTGAGAAACGCTCAATTCACAGGATACGCAATCATTGGAATTTTAGCAATTCTTACGCTCATTTCTTTTTCTTTTACAAATAGATACGCCTGATAAGTCACATTGCCTTCCCCTCTCTAGTCGTGTCCTCACAGGGTACGGCTTTTTTGTTGTCTAAACTCTAACTCTAACTGTCACTTTTGCCAAGGAGTGCAGCACTTCCTGTGTCCGGGCAGCAGCTTGAGAAGCCAAGGGGCGGCGGCCTGGCGCAATGGCGGAAGCTACCGAATGACCATTAGCCGGCCGTCAATGCATTCTTGGGGGATTGCGGTAGAATGGACCCTGACCATAACGGCCTAAAAGTTCATCGGCCGCAGGCACGCCTTTCCGGAACGGATTATGATGCCTTTTGGGAGTTCGTGGAAGATGAAGGCGGCGTGTCCCTGGGGCGGGAGCGGGATTATGACTGGATGCACTTTCAGTTTGCGCGGTTGTAAATAAATTGTAATAAAGGGGATATTCCTGTATATCCGCATTGCCGGGTTGGTTCCGGACTAAAGAAAGGAGGTGTAACATGTGATACTTAATCCCGAATTAGTAGTACGGCTGATGGAACTTATTATTGTTCTGACTAGCTAAAAGAAAGCCCCGGCCTGGTGACGCAGGCTGGGGCGATTTTTTAGAGGTGTATGCGATACACGAACTAGTAGTAATGCCAATATGTGCTAGAACCACTTTTTGTCAAGATAAATATTATCAGCTTTTATCAGCTTTTATCAGCTTTTATCAAGTAATTTGGAAAGTGTATTTCTTACTTCGCTTTTTTCCGCGGGAGTCCCATTTGACGGTGCGGCCGTCATTTAACTGGAACGTCTTGCCGCCATAAGTGGAATTGAGCAGGAAGGAAAAGCGTTTATTGGAAGCTTGGGTGAGCTTATAGCGGGGTATCTTGCTTTCGTGTCCATCTTCGTCCTTTTCCGTTACAGATCAAGGTTGAGTTCCGGGTGTTTGCGGGTGCGCGGTTTGGGGGCGTCCTGCTTCTTTTTTTTGCGGGATTTCTTTTGAGCCTTCCGGCTGGTCCAAGATACTTGTGCAAGCTTGCGCAGGGCAGTCTTCCCGTATTTCCCGATAAGAGCTTACGCTTGATCGGGTGTTAAGGAGTCAAGGAAATCGTTGCAGGCGTGCGCCCGCATGGATGATGCGGAAATGGTATCACTGGTCAGGAGAGCAAGGTCAGAATGCGACAAGTTTTCTACGGATTTTGGACAGTAGAGTTTGGCAAGCTTGTAAACGTTCCGGGTAACGCGTTGCGGGTGATGACCGTTACGAAAAAGGATAGTGAAAATACCGATAAGGATATGCAAACGGGCATCCGCTATTTCTTCTTTTACCACGTCAAGTTGATGGTGGTTTAGACCGCATTCATAGAGTGCTTTTGAGAGTTCCGGGAGGATGGGCGTGGCGTCAAAAGGCGCGCTCCATTGCTCCTGTGTTTCTCCGTGCGCATGCAACAGGTAGTCAAGCACGTCTCCTTGAGCGTGGATAACAGAGGGGCTGGAACTCATACCGTACCCCCCCTTCCCGGGACAAGACTTGCTCCAAATGTGGAGCTAAAAACAAGAGGTTTACTACGTTTCTTGCTACGCTAAAGGCGTAAACGTTTGAAAGTAAACATGGAGGCGGGAGCGGGAATCGAACCCGCGAATAACGATTTTGCAGACCGTCGCCTTACCACTTGGCTACCCCGCCGCTGATGTTGTGCGCGGATACTAGGGGAAAGAACCGCGGGTGTCAATCTCGTTTTTGGAAAAGATGCGCTGTTTCTGCGGAAGGCTGTCCGGGAATCCGGCCACCTTCCGGATGGGGCGGCATTGCTTTCAAGGCGTCTTCCCGGGAGACGGCGGCGTTGATGGGCAAGTTCCTGGTTTCCTGCTTTTCCGCATAGTGAATGACAAGGCGGACGCGATCATATTTTTCCGGGAAAGTGCAGGTGAACGGGTGGAATTCAATCGGCCCCGAACGGCATCGCGCCATTTCTGTTTTCACGGGGATCCTGTGTCCCTCCCGGTCAAGGAATACCATGCCGGCATAGGGGAAGCTCACAGGATAAATGAGCCCGATGCTCCATGTGTTGGTTTCCGTATACGGATTCACCCTTATGTCCAGATGCGGGCATTTTTCCAGATTGGCTACGTCCGTCCTTTCTTCAAGAAAGGAGGAGATGCAGAGAGGGATGGAATACGCGGCATTCGGACGGAGATCGATTTCCGTTTCTGGCAGAGTGGCCAGCCGCGCGCATTTCACCGGCACCTTTCCCTTGATCTGGATTCTTCCGTCTTGGGGGAAGGGGCGGTCCTTAACCAGAAGGCCCAGGGAGAATATGCCTTTGCCTGTTTCCTGTTCATAGGAATGATGGGAAATGCTGATGGACGTGTCTTTCAGAGAAATTCCATTTCCGCTTCTGATGCTCAGTCCTGTTGGACTGGCAGCTGCAGAGAGTACGGCGCGGGGGGAAGTGTAACTGCCGGTGAATAGGAAATAACGGTATTTCGGAAAGAAGCTGGTTAGTTGAAGCTTGATGGCCTTTCTGCAGAATGTTTCATGCCGCTCCCCCCTTGAAAGGGAGGGAATGAGCAGGAGGAAAAGGACCGGAAGAAGCTTCATGGATGGCTGATGAACGAAAAGGGGGAGGGATACGGAGGCGCCTCCCGTGCAAAGCCGGAGCCGGAAAGATAGTTTATGGCGGTTTTTAACGGTTGGACAGCAGCTGCTTCATTTCCGGAAGACGGAAGTGCAGCGGAGGAAGTTCCTCCTCAAACGCGGCTGATTTTTCTTTCCTCAGGGCTTCCGCCCGTTCTTCCAGTTTCCGGGCTTCAGCCAGGATTTTGCGTATTTCCTGCCGCCCGCGGCCTATGTGGAAAACGGCCCGGGACGGGTCCGGCGTGAATTCCGGACCTCCCTTGAGGTATTTTTCAAAGTATTGCTGGTAGCGTTCCGCCAGTTCCCGCCCTCTGGCAAAGAGCTTGCGGTCTTCTTCCACATAGGCCGCCACGGCGGGGTCCACGTCTTTCGTGCTCAGGTCCGCCAGTTCTTCGTCCCGCTCCCGCAGCAGGTCCGCCGCGTCCCTGCTGCTTTCCGCCAGGCCGGGAAGGGTGGGATTCTTTTTCAGCTTCAGGAGGCGCTGCACCAGCGCGTCGCTTTTTTCCGAGTATTCCGTATTGATGTCCGCCGCCTTTTTCCAGTAGGAGACGGTGGGGTCACCGCAGGAGGCCATCAGGAAGGCGGCCAGAAAGGGGAGCGTGCGACGCAGGAAAGTAAGGGAAGTCATGTTCCTTTTGTAGCATTCCCGTGACGGGAATCAAGGCTGTTTTACGGGTCCCCGGCTTCTGTTTCTCATGAAAAGATGCTGAATCTTAATCGGTTCCGTTTCTGGAACGTTTCTTTTCCGCCGGAGGCGGCATTTCCACCACGCCGCTGCTGTTTCCGGGCGTCAGCAGGATTTCCACCTCCAGGGGCAGGGACGTATCCGCCAGCAGGCCTTCCGGGATGGAGATGCCGATGGGGGCAGAGCTTTTGCCGGGCAGCACTTCCTGGGGGGAGATGATGTCCAGAATGAGGCGTCCGTGCTGGAGAATGTTGATTTTGCTGATGGAGAAGGCGTCCTTCATGCCCGTGTTATGCAGCGTGACGCCCTTGAGCTGGGATGGGGCGAACGGTCCCGGAACGGTGAAGCGCAGGATGGTGGATTCTCCCCTGGCAAGCGGCAGGGGAAGCCAGTACGCCGCAATGGGCGCCTCGGGGTTCAGGCTGTCCGTCAGGTAGGCGGATCCGTTGAGACGTTCCATCATCAGGCCGGAAAGCTCCGGGGAGGCGGGCACGCCCCAGCCCTGGGAGTACATGAGGGAGAGCAGGTACAGGGCTTCCTGGTCCCGGTACTGGACCGCCATTCTCAGGAACCGCGCCGCCTGGGCGTAATCCCGGGAGGCCAGAGGGGGCTGCTGTGGCAGGCGGGGAAAATAGGAGGGAATGTCCATGAGCAGGATGCCCAGCTCCTTCATGGCCTCATAACATCCTCCGGTGGCGGAACGGTAGAGCCATTCCACCCCTTCTTCCGGCCTGGGGCCGCCGGGGCAGTCAGGAGACATGAGGAGTTTCCCCAATACCTGCTGGGCCACCGGGTAGCCGGCTTTGGACAGTTGTTCCAGAGCCGCCAGCATGTCCGGCGTGGCGTTCGCCAGGCCGAGAACGTTCCCGTGCCCCGGGGAAGGCGTGGTGACTGCCGCTACGAGCCCCTTGTAGGCAGGGTCATGCAGCAGGGCCGGTTCCGGCGCCGCGGGGGCGATGATGAAGCGAATTTTAGGGAAGGCCTCCTCCGTGCGTTCCGTCTCGCTTTTGAAGCACGCCATTTGCATGGGGACGGCCTTGTGGGCGGCGGTTTCAAAGGCGTATGTGTAGGCGCGGTCCGTGGAGAGCTCCGGCAGGGCCGGGAAGAAGAAGGTGGAGGTGGATTGCCCCGGCACCGTGAAGGAGGGGACGGAGTTGACGGAACGGTCCACCAGGGCTCCGTTGGAGTCCCGGATGGTGAGGTGCAGTTCCTCCCCTCCGGTGGCCGGAGGGATAATCTGGAGGTAGATGCAGGAGATGCGCAGCTTTTCCGGCAGGATGGAGGGGATGCCGGAACGGGTCAGAATCGTATCGTCCAGGCGCAGCTGGAATTCCTTCAGCGTCCGCGGTTCCAGCGCCGCGTCTTCCGTCATTCTGAGCTCCGGGATGCGGATGGATGCCAGGTCCCGGGGCGGGGGGGCCAATTCCTTCCCGTTGGCGGCCGGCTGCTGGATGGCCTCCTTGATGGTATTGATGGTGGTGCCCATGGGGGCCTTTTTCAGGTAGTCCATCAGGTAGAACGCCGCTGCGCCCAGCAGCAGGGTGCAGACGCTCCCCACCATCAGGAACATCATGTGGCGGTTGCGGCGGAGGGTGCGCGCGGACAGCCTGCGGGAGGAGGAATGAAGTCCGCCCGGCCCGGCGGTGGCCTTTTTGTTCCCGGAATTCTTCTCCGCGCAGGGATGCGGCATTCCTTCCGGATGAATGTGGCGGATGTCCGCCGGGGATACCTGGATGGTGGCGGAGGATTCTTCCCCGGAAATGGCGCAAATGTCGTGAATCCATTCACGGGCCGTCTGGTAGCGGCAGCTGGTCTGGGGAGCCAGCGCCTTGTCCAGCGAAAGCAGGAACTGCCGCGAGTAATAGCGGGTGAGCACGGGGTCGCTGTGCAGCGGCGGCATGCCGTCTTCCGTCAGGCGCACTTCCGCCCGTTCCGGCGGGTGGCCCGTGAGCAGGGCGTAAAAGGTGGCGCCTACGGAATAAAGGTCGCTCCAGGGGCCGATGTTCGTTTTCCCCAGCGCCTGTTCCGGGGAGGAATACCCCTGGGTAGTCAGGACGGTGGCTGCATGCAGCTTCAGGGCATGGCGCGCCGCGCCGAAGTCGATCAGCACGGGCGTGCCTTCCTCCGTCAGCAGGATGTTGCCGGGCTTGATGTCACGGTGGTAGATGTGCCTGGAATGGAGGTAGTCCAGAATCCGCAGCAGGCGCGTCAGCAGGCCCTTGAGTTCGTCCTCCGTGTAGCGGTGCCCGGTGCTGTGGAGTTTCTCCCCCAGGTAATCCAGGGAAAGCCCGGTGATGTTCTCCATGGCGAAGTAGGCGGTGCCGTTGGCTTCAAAAACGGACAGGATTCTGACGATGCCGGGATGGTTGAGCTCCGCCAGCGTCTGGGCCTCGCTCAGGAAACTCTTCAGGGCCCAGGTGTAATTTTCCAGGTCGTGTTCGTTGTTGGGGCGGATATGCCCGGTCAGCGGGTCCCGGTAGGAGCAGCTGGAGGGAAAGTTTTCCTTGATGACCACGTTGCGGTTCAGGAACAGGTCCTTCGCCAGGTAGGTGATGCCGAAGCCCCCGCTGCCCAGGACGCGGATGATTTCATACTGTTCCAGGCGCGTGCCGGGGGCCAGCTCCCTCTGGTAAACGAAAAAGGCGCCTTTTTCTTCCGCGTGGGGGAGAGGGGGGCGTCCGGGCAGAATCTGTTCCAGGCCTGTCGTTGGAGCGGGAGGCGGGACTTGCCCTGTCGTCCGGGGCTGGTCGTCTGGCTGGCCTTCTTCTGCTGGCATGAGGAAAAGTTCCTGAAACGGAAGCTGCGGGCATTCTCATATGCCGGGTGCGGCAAGTCAAGGTGAATGCCTGTTTTCCTCCGTATCAGGACTGCCGCCTGTGCGTAGTATCTAAAACGGCGCAAGTGGAATGGAAGGAATAAACCTAAAGGGAGAGATGAAGGCGGGGGATTCTTTCTGCCTTGTCCTTCCTGTACGCCATGTTCATGAAGTCCGTTCCCGTGAAAGCCGTTCCTTCGCGTTTTCAGGACTTGTGGCGCCTGATGAATTCCCGTGCGGCTTTCAGGTAGGCTTCCGCCGCCGTGCCGGAAGGATCGTGTTCAAAGATGGTGTGGCCGAAGCTGGGCGCTTCCCCGAGCCGGATGGAGCGGGGAATGACCGTCTTGTACAGCATCTGGGGCAGGTGCTGTTCCACCTGGTCAATGACCTGGCGGGAAAGGTTGGTGCGGCCGTCGTACATGGTCATCAGCACCCCTTCATGCCTGATGCGGGGATTGGCTCCGCTGGCGCAGATCTGCGCCGTCACGTGCAGGATTTTGGCCAATCCTTCCAGCCCGAACCATTCGCATTGCAGGGGAGTCAGCACTTCGTCGCAGGCGGCCAGGGCGGAGGTCATCAGGACTCCCAGGGAGGGCGGCGTATCCATGATGCAGTAATCATAGGCATCCGACTCCCGCAGGGGAGCGAGCGTTTCCCGGAGCCGGGTCAGGTGGTTGCCGGAGCGGGCCAGTTCTATTTCCACGCCGGCCAGGTCCATGGTGGAGGGAATGATGTCCAGCCGTTTTCTGCCGGAAGGCAGGATGCACTCTTCCGCAGCAAGCTGGCCGAGCAGGGCCGGGTACAGGCTGGGCATGTCTTTTCCGTCAATGCCCATGCCGCTGGTGGCATTGGCCTGCGGATCCAGGTCAATGACCAGGATTTTCTTCTTCAGCTGGGCCAGGGCGGCGGCCAGGTTGATGGCCGTGGTGGTTTTTCCCACTCCCCCCTTCTGGTTGGCGATGGCGATGATTTTCATTCGGGAAAAGGGTGCGGGGAAAAGGTAGCATAACGGGAGGCCCTTTCAACCATTTTCCCGGAGAGGCGGGGCGGCCTGCGGGCTGCGGCGGACCTTTCCCTTTAGGGAACGGCTTGTTGCGTGGAACGGAGGAGCAGGGGAAATCTGCTGCTGCGGGGGCGGTGTGCCCCGGCGTCAGGGTGCCGTGGGAACGGCGGGGCGGTCGGAAGACAGGATGAGGCGGAAGCCCAGCGCGTCATCTCGCGTGTTTTCCGGCAGGGGGGTACGGATGGAGGTGGTGAGCTGCTTGGGGCGGAAGGAGAGGTAGCTGCCTCCGCGGGCCACTCCATAATTGCGGATGGGGAGGGACTCCGGCCCTCCGTAGGAATCGTCCACCCATTCCATGACGTTCCCCTCCAGGTCGTACAAGCCCAGATGGTTGGGCGGGAAGGTCTTCACGGGGGCCGTGTACGGCTGCCCGTCCTCATACCCCACGATGACGCGGGAGGAAGGAAGGTAAATCAGGGCGGACTGGTCCGCAAAATTGCCTGTTCTGTCCGGCGGCGGCCAGGAGAACCCCCACGGGAACACCTCCCGGGAGTTTTCATGGGGCAGCGTCTTTTCATAGGGGGAGGACCCCTTTTCATCCGTCAGGCGCACCCAGGAGCTCCATTCCTCGTCTTTGGGCAGGCGGTAGGAGTCGTGCTGGTCGATCAGGCCCTGGGCCCTCTCCTTATTGGTGAGCCATTTGGCAAAGGCGCGCGCGTCCTGCCTGCTGACGTTTACCACCGGGTGGTTTTCCCCCTGGGGGAAACCGGGCCGGGCCGGGGCTTTCCTGCCCGTGGCTTTCAGGAACTGCTGGAAGTCCTTCACGCGCACCTCATGGGACATGACCAGCGTGTTTCCTCCCACGGGCGCCAGGTCCATGCCCAGGCTGTTGGTCCAGGGCGAGCCGAAGACGACGGACTTGTCCGGCTCCAGCTGGAGGGAAAGGTATAAATCCTGCGGGTCCAGCCCCCGGCGCCGCATGGTGGCGTGCCCCGGCAGTTTGATTTCAATCACGTAGGGCACCTGGTTGACGTATTCCTCAATGGGCGTGCGGCCGATCAGCCTGTTGTTGAAGAAGACGCTGGCGCCCGGCGGATTGGTGGTGACGGTAATGGGGACCTGGAACACCCGGGTGACGTTCAGGACGTAGGCGCTGTGGCCGTCCGCGCTGCCGGACGTCTGCGGCAGCGGGTCCGCATTGATGGAAAACTCCTTGCCCAGCAGTCCCTCCCGTTCGCATTTCTTGTTCAGCCACGCCAGGTAGGCCGTGATGCCGTCCTGCGTGAGCAGGGCCACGTCCTTTTCCGGATGGCCCGGTTCCGCCTGCTCCCTCTTCATCTGGTAGTTTCCCTTCTGGTGGTCCTCCTTCAGGAACTTGTTGAACAGGGCGGCGGTGAGAGGGCCTTGCGCCACATGGCGCGTTTCCGCGGGAATGTAGGTGACTCCCTCCGTATCCTTCCACGGCTGGCTGTCCGTGGGGGGATGGTATTCCTTCAGCACGCCGCCCAGGGCCAGCGTGGAGCCGCCCTTGACGGTTCCCGCCTCCTCCTTGTCCGCAAAGCCCGATTTCTTGATGGTGTAGGCCACGGAAGCGCCGGAGGGCAGTTCAATGGGGCCGTAGGGCGTTTCATCCAGGTAATTGCCGTCCGCATCATAAACGGACGCTCCCGTCGGGGAGCTGGTCACCAGCACGTACCCGGTCCGGGACTCCTCCTCCGGTGCGGAGGAGTGGGTTTCCGGGCGCACGTCCGCGGCAGGTTCCTCCGCGGGATGCTGGCTATTGTTGAGCCACAGGGCCCCCCAGTAGGCGGTCAGGGCTCCCGCGACGGCGGCGGCCAGCAGCTGGAGGGTGCGCCTGAGCTTGCGGCGCTTCTTTTTCTTCTGGAGGCGGAAGCGGGTAGGCACTTCATACCCCCGCAGAACGTCTATTTTCTCCGCCAGCTCTTCCGCGGAATCAATGGCGCACTCCTCCACGCGGGGTTCCGCCGCCTGGCAGATGATGGTGTTGAACGCCTGCCACTTCTTGCGCACGGTGCCTTCCGGCAGATCATCCGGAAGCGCGGGAAAATCCATGCGGTCCTTTCCCGTGCTGATTTCATATAAAACCTTGGCCAGCGCGTAAACGTCCGCCCGCCGGGTGCCGGGGCCGTCCGGGGGGATGAACCCCTCCGTGCCTACAAAGCTGCGCTGGTCCAGATGGGCCACCAAGCCGATGTCCGCCAGCTTGGGCCGTCCGTTGACGAAGATGACGTTCGCCGGCTTGATGTCCCGGTGCGTCAGGTTCTTGCTGTGCAGGTACAGCAGGGCGTGGGCAAGCTGGCTGCCTACCTCCAGGCAATAATCCAGGGGCAGCGGCTTGTTGCCGGAAAACTTCTTGTCCGTCTGGAGCGTGCGGGGAATATACTCGTCCGGCGTGATGTGGACCCCGGTGCGGGCGTCGTCGCCCAGCTCCATGACGTAATAGTAAAACGGGGAATCCTGGTCGTGCCTCCCCACGTGCAGGATGTGGACCAGCCCCGGATGGTTGCGGGCGATGGGCTCATACTGCAGGATGCCTTCAAACTCACGGTTGAACGTGCGCTCATCCTCAAAATCCTCACGCCAGACGATTTTCACGGCGCGCCACGCCCCGGTCAGGGACCTGGCCAGCCAGACCTCCCCGTATGCGCCGCTGCCTATCTGGCGCACGACCTCGTGGTCCGGAATGGAAGGGGTGGGACGCACCACCCGTTTGACGGGCAGCGTCGGCAGATTGCCGCCGGGCATGGGTGATGCGTCCGAAGTCATGGAGGGTACGGGAATCAGGAAATAACTCCTAGGTTCTTGCCCACCTTGCAGAAGGCTTCAATCGCCTTGTCCAGCTGTTCGCGGGTGTGGGCGGCGGAAATCTGCGTGCGGATGCGGGCCTGCCCCTTGGGAACGACGGGGTAGAAGAAGCCGACGGCGTACACGCCTTCGTCCAGAAGCTGGGCGGAGAAATTCTGGGACAGCACGGCGTCCCCCAGCATCACCGGGGAAATGGGGTGGTCCTTGCCGCCGATGGTGAAGCCCGCGGCCGTCATGGCGTCGCGGAAATACCTGGTATTCGCTTCCACGCGGTCGCGCGCTTCCGTGGACTGTTCCAGCAGGTCCAGCACCTTGATGGAGGCGGCCACGATGGCGGGGGCCACGCTGTTGGAGAACAGGTAAGGGCGCGCCTTCTGGCGCAGGACGTCCACCACTTCCTTCGGGCCGGAAACATAGCCGCCGGAAGCGCCCCCCAGGGCCTTGCCCAGGGTGCCGGTAGTGATGTCTATGTTGCCGAACAGGCCGCGGTATTCGTGCGTGCCGCGGCCCCGCTTGCCCAGGAAACCCGTGGCGTGGCAGTCGTCAAAATGGACGATGGCGTTGTACCTGGCGGCCAGCTCGTGAATCTTGTCCAGCTGGGCGATGATGCCGTCCATGGAAAACACGCCGTCCGTGGAAATCAGCTTCACGCGGGCTCCGGCGGCATCCGCTTCCTGGAGCTTGGCTTCCAGGTCCGCCATGTCGTTGTTGGCGTAGCGGAAGCGCTTGGCCTTGCAGAGGCGCACGCCGTCAATAATGGAGGCGTGGTTCAGGGAATCGGAAATAATGGCGTCGTCCGCGGTCAGGAGGCCTTCAAACAGGCCGCCGTTGGCGTCAAAGCAGGAGGGGAACAGAATCGTGTCTTCCGTGCCGAGGAACTGGGAAAGGCGTTCCTCAAGCTGGCGGTGCAGGGTCTGCGTGCCGCAGATGAACCGCACGGAAGCCATGCCGAAGCCCCATTCGTCAATGGCTTTCTTGGCGGCCTCCATCACTTCCGGATTATTGGCCAGGCCCAGGTAATTGTTGGCGCACATGTTGATGACGGAGCGTCCGTCCTTCAGCGTCACCTGGGAATACTGCTGGGAGGCGATGAAGCGTTCTTCCTTGTACAGACCTTCCGCACGCAGTCCGTCCAGGGTGGAAGTGAGGATATTTTTGAATTCGGGGGTATACATGTCGAATAATGGAATATGAATTGAAATAGCCAGCAAGTGGACGATCAAGGATCACACGGTTGCTCCCGCACCTTTATCATTATTGGTCCGTGAAGAAAAGCTTAAAGAACACAAATTGAAGGCCGGGAGAGGACGGGACGGAGAAGCAGAAACTCTCCGGTATCCCATAGTGGCAGGAAAAAACGGAAGCCGGTCAAAGGGGTGCGTTTCCTGAAGAAAAAGAACAGGAAAAATACTCACCGGTCCGGAATGCACGAACGGCAGGCAGGGACGGGGAGGAAGAAGTTCTCCGGAGTATGGGAAATGCATTTGATACACAAAACAGGTGTCAGAGTGCGCTTGAAAAAGTGAAGGCCGGTTCCAACCTCCGGCCATTGAACCCATCATACCCGATCATGAAACTATCCCGTATTTCCTTATGGAGCCTGACCCTGGCAGGATGCCTGCCTGCCGTGCGCGCCGAATCCTGGAACCAGTTCCCGGAAAGCGGTCCGGAAACCACGCTGGATTCCATGTGGGCGTCCGCGGCTTATGTGCAGACGCTGGTGGATGCCTCCTCCGCCCAGATAAATATCTCCCGTTTTCAGCAGAAGGGGCCGTCCAACCTGTGGGCGGGCGCTCTGGGCAGCTTTGGCGATGCAGGAATCCGGAACAACCAGCCTTCCTTTGACTACTCAGCCGCCGGCTACGCGCTGGGGTATGACTACGGCACGTATGGAGAAAAATCCGGTTCCCTGCTGGGTCTGGCGTTCGGGCAGATGTTCGGGCACCAGAACATTCAGGAAATGCCGGACTATCCGGACGGCCCTATGGAAGGAGACCGCTTCCGGCAGTCTGCGTGGATGGCCAACCTGTACGGCGCCTTCTTCCGGGAGACGGGACCGCGGTCCAGCCTGCTTCTTGCCGCGAATGCGGCCTTCGGCAGTACGGAAAACAAATGCCGCCACAGTGATGCGTGGGGAAACGCCTCCAGGTGGGACTCGGAAACGTTCCAGATGGGGCTTTCCGCCTCCTGGCGCTATCAGGTGACGAACTCCTTCAGCGTGACCCCCTTTATGGGAGTAACGTATGTGCACGGAGCCAACAAGGTGAAAAGGGATGACCGGGGCGGTTACGGCGATTCCTCCTGGTGGGGGGATTACTGGTGGGATGACGACGACTGGGACGATGACGATGATGATAACCAGCGGCGGGACAACCGGGGCACGTTTGACAACGTGTCCATGGCGATGGGGGTGACGCTGGAACACGTTCTCCGTCTGTCCGGAAACACCGTATGGATCAATGCCCTGTCCGGGAGCTACTGCCCGGACATCTACCGGAACGATCCCCATTACACGTTCCGGGACGGCTGGTGGGAAGGGGATGAATACCGGGAATCCCGGTACAAGGGGAAGGGTTATTCTCCCGGAAAGCAGTCATTCAAAGTCAAGCTGCTGTCCAGAATGGTCTTCAATGACAGATGCTCCGTCTTCGCCTCCTACCAGGCGCATTTCAGGGAATCCTTCCTGGAGCATCAGGCGGCGCTGGGCGTCTCCGTCTCTTTCTGAACATTAATGCCGCCGGGGGAAAGCCGAATGGAAAAGAATTAGGCTTTCTCCCAGATGGCTCAGAGGGAAGGGGAGGCGGAGGGAGCCTGTTTTTCCTTGCCGGGGAAATCCCGGGTTTTCAGGGAAAACTCCAGCATCCGGTCCCCCTCAAACGTGAAAAACGCCTCAAACCGTTTCCCGTCCAGCATGGCGGGAAGCCAGAACCGGTCGTCCTGCCACATGAGATCGTAGGGAATCCCGTCCACCGGGCACCAGAAAGGCTCCGCCTCCGGCGTTTCCGAAGGGGTGCCCTTGAAAGAGGAGGCCATGAACACGTGGCAACGGATTTCCGGAATGGTGCCGCACGTGAAGGAAAAATTCAGCACGCCCATTTCCCGAGCGTCCGCAACGTCAATGCAGAGTTCCTCCCGGACCTCCCGCAGCACACACTGGAGGGCCGTTTCCCCCGGCTCAAACTTCCCGCCGGGACCGTTGACCTTCCCCGCGCCGATCCCCCTCTTCTTGCGTATCAGGAGAATCCTTCCGTCCTGCACCACAAACATCAGGGTGGCGAGGATATCAGGGGTCCACTGGGCGGGCCATTGAAAGCCGCTGCTTCTGTCTTGCATGAGCGCATGTTACAGGATGAGAGGGAAATCATGAAGAAAAATGCGAAACAAGCCCGGTAGAGGCCGGTTCCGGCGGAATAGGTCGTACCGGTAAGGTAGAAAGCCCATCCGTGCTGTGAATCCAAGAGCATGGGAACAAGGTCTCCGGATGGAACCGGACGGGGCCGGTCTTATTCAGTCCGTTCCTTCCAGCAGGTCTTCTTTCCTGACGCGGGAACCCGCAAGGGCATAGGCAAGCATGACCACCTCACAGAGGAAGACGAGCATCCATGACCAGCGCCAGCTTCCCAGCGCGTCCGTCAGCGCTCCCTGGAGGAAGGGGAAAACGGCGCCGCCGAACACGCCCATCATGAAAATGCCGGAAGCCTTGGCAGTGTATTTTTTCAGCCCCACGGTGGCGAGCGTGAAAATACAGCCCCACATGACGGAATGGAACAACCCTACGGAAACCAGCACCCACAGGTTATGGGTGTAAATGGCGACCAGCGTCAGGATGGCCGCCGCGGAGGTTGCCGCCGTCAACTGGACGCGGGGGGAGATATGGTTCAGCCAGCTGGAAACGATGCGCCCCACCATCAGGCCGCCCCAGTACAGGGAGGCCAGCAGGGCCGGAATGCCCAGGTCCACTCCCCACACCACCAGGTTGCTGGAGCCCAGGAACAGCAGCGGTTCATCCGAATTGCTGAGTTCCAGGGCGTGCAGGTTCACGTTGATGCCCACGGATACCTCCGCGCCCACATAAAAGAAAATGGCGATGACGCCCAATGTCAAATGCCGGAAGGACCAGATGCTGCGTTCCAGTTTTTCTCCTTCTCCGGCCGTGGTGTCCCGGATGTTGGGCAGGTAAAGGCGCTTCGTCATCAGGGTGACCAGCGCAATCAGGACGCCCAGGATAAGCAGCGGAAGCATCAGCTGCCGCACGTGGACGCTCTCCATGGGCAGTCCGGCAAACAGGATGCCGGTCACGAAAAACGGCGCGATCGTCGTTCCGAAGGAGTTTACGGCGCAGACGATGTTGAGGCGCTGGACGGGCTGGGTTCCCTTCAATTCATAGGACGTCACGTAGGGGTTGATGACGACCTGCAAGACCGTGGCGGAGGTGCCCATGGCATAGGACCCCGCCAGAAAAATAAAATAGCCGTAGGGGATGCTGGCCCCGGCGATCGTCGTGCGCAGGTCCCCGAACTGGACGGTGAACCATGCGGACAGGAAAAAGACGGCCAGCCCGAGCACCATGAACAGGAGCCCCCGTATCAGCGTGGTCTTGTAGCCGTAGCGGTTGATCCAGCGGGAGGCAATGTTTCCGTTCACCAGGTACGCCAGGAAAAAGAAAAAGGGAATTAGCGTGATGAACGTGTTTTTCAAGGCGCCGGCATCCGACAGGAAGGCGCTTTGCAAAGGCCCCTGGAACTGGCCGTTCACGGTGGACAGGAACCCGACAAGGAAATAAATGAAGGTCAGGGCAAGGAAGGGACCCAGGCGTGAATGCGGTTGTGTTTCCATGAGGAGGGTGAGAGGTGAAAATGCAGAAAAAGGAAGAGACCGGAAAGGTTTCTTCATGCCGCCCGGAACAGGGTCCGGAAGGCATGAAGAATTGTATGACTACGGAAGAATCAATTTTTCCAGAACGGGGAGCACGCCGTCTTTTTCAAGCTTCTCCACCATGCCGAGGTACTGGCTGACGAACTTGTCCGCCGCCTTCAAATCCGTGCTCCGGAAGGGGGAGAGGGCGAGGAAATCCAGCGGGTCGTCGCTGGCGATCAGCTTCCGGTCCTCCTTGGTCAGCCAGGGCTCGTTCACTTCATAAGCCTGGCCCCGGTCATCCTTTCCGTGCTTCAGGTAATGGCGGTAGGCGGCCACGAAAAACGCCAGGCGTTCCAGGTCGGCGCCGTCCCTGATCATCTTCGTTAAAACGGGCATCACATACACGGGAATCTTGGAAACGCCGTCAAAGCACAAGCGGCTGATCTGGTCGCTCACCGCCTTGTTGCCGAAGCGTTCCAGCAGGGTCTTCTTGTACAGCTCCAAATCCGTATTCCCCGGAGGCGGAACGTAGGGGCCCGCGTCCCGGTCCATGAAAAGGCGCAGGTAGCGGGCGAACCGTTCATCCCCTACCGCCTCGTCCACCCGGCGGTACCCGGCCAGAAAGGCGGGGTAGGACAGCAGGGAGTGGGACGCGTTCAGCAGGCTGAGCTTCATATTCTCATAAGCGGAAACATCGTCCGTAAACTCCACGCCCACGGTTTCCCAGTCCGGGTGCCCGGCAATGAAATCATCCTCAATCACCCACTGGATGAAATCCTCCGAATAGACGGGGGCGGCGTCTTCCACGCCGCTCTGCGCGTCCAGTCGCTTGACGTCGTCCGGCGTGACGGCGGGCGTGATGCGGTCCACCATGCTGTTGGGGAATGTCACGTTCTTCTTCACCCACTGCGCCAGCCCGGGATCCTGGGCCTCGATAAAGGAAGTGAACGCTTTCCGGGCCGTGTCTCCATTGTGCTGGAGGTTGTCGCAGGATAGAACGGTTACGGGGCCTGCGCCGTCCTTGCGCCTCTTCCGCAATCCGGCGGCCAGGAACCCGAAAACCGTCCGGGGATGGCCGGGATGTTCCAGGTCATGTTTCACGTCCTTGCTGTTGAGCATGAACTCACCGGTTTCCTTATCCAGATTGTATCCCCCTTCCGTAATGGTCAGCGTGATGATTTTAGTGCGGGGGTCCGCAATCCTGTCGATGACCTTTTCGGGATCCTTCGGCCCCCACGCCAGATCCACCAGGGAGCCTATCTCATAAAACTCGTCCTTGCCGTCGCGGCCGCAGACCGTCAGCGTGTAAAGGCCGTCCTGGCTCTTCAGCGCCTTGTAAAGGGGTTCGTCCTGAGGCAGCAGCGCCACTCCGGAAATTCCCCATTCGTCACGGCCGCCCATGCCCAGAAGCTGGTTCGTGTAAAACTCTTCATGCGCGCGATGGAAGTTGCCCACTCCTATATGGACTATCCCCGGCTGAATGGTTGTCCTGTCATAGGGGACGGGAGCCCCCGGAATCTTCGCCTTGCCCTGTCGTTTCAGTTCCTTCTTCATCATCTTGAAATGAGGTATGGTATTTGCCGTCTCATACTAATGGGCATTTCCGGAGAGGCGGGTGTTAGGGATATGCCAGACTTTTTCCCTATCCGGCGGATTGATCACGCGCCGCAGGGGACCGTTCACGGAAAAATCCCGGATTTTTTACGGGCACGGTTTCCACAGGGCGCGATGGGACCCCGGCAGTACGTCCTTTGCCGGCATGACTGGAATGAACCTCTTTTTCCTTTCCCGGAACAGGCGGCGCGTTCTATGCTTTACTATCTCTCCCGGCTTTCCTTTATGCCGGAAGGACCACCTTCAACATTTGGAAAAGCATGTATGACGTCGTAGCCCTCGGAGAACTGCTGGTGGACTTCACCCCCTGCGGAGTGAGCGCCCAGGAACTGCCCGTTTACCAGGCTAATCCGGGGGGAGCCCCCTGCAATGTCCTCTCCATGCTGTCCCGGCTGGGGCGCAGGACCGCCTTCATCGGCAAGGTGGGGCATGACATGTTCGGGAAAATGCTCCGGCGCACGCTTCAGGAGGAAGGCATTGACGATTCGGGGCTGGTCTCTTCCCGGGAAGTCAACACCACCCTGGCCTTCGTCCAGATTGACGAACATGGCGACCGTGATTTTTCCTTCTACCGCAATCCCGGCGCGGACATGAAACTGACCTCCGGGGAGGTGGACATGGCGCTGGTGGAAAACACGCGCGTATTCCACTTCGGGACCATCTCCATGACGCACGGCGACGTGCGGCGCGCCACGAGGCACGCCGTCAGCCATGCCCAGGAGAAGGGTGCCCTCGTCTCCTTTGACCCCAACCTCCGGCCTCCCCTCTGGCCCAGCCTGGAGCTGGCCCGGGAGCAAATGCTCTACGGCTGCGGCGTGTGCAGCGTCATGAAAATAGAGGTGGAGGAACTTCTGTTCCTCACCGGTTGCGCCTCCTTGAAAGAAGGGCTGGATGCCCTGAAAAGGGAATTCGGCAATCTCCGTCTCATCCTCGTGACAGGGGGCAGGGAAGGAAGCTGGGCTTCCTATGGAGACACGCTGGTTTACCAGCCTACGTTCCTGAAGGTCAATACCATTGACACGACGGGCGCCGGAGACGCCTTTTTTGGTTCCTGCCTGGACTGGATTCTGGAAACAGGGCTGGAAAACCTGACGGAGGGACAGTTGGCGGACATGCTTTTATTCGCCAACGCCGCCGCGTCCATCGTGACGACGCGCAAGGGCGCCATCCGCTCCATGCCGAACCGCGAGGAAGTCCTGGACCTGATGGCAGGGGGCGTTTGAAGGGCGTCGTAAATACACAACTTCCTTCATTGGTTTTTACCTGAACTGTTTCCAGCGAGTAAACAAGAGGGAGGACCTTTCATTTCTTGCAGCACATTCCCGTTTCGTGTTGATAAAAGTTGTATAAATATACTGCGGTTTGTCTTGCAATTGTCGATAAACAAAAACCGCAAGCACTTATGAACAGCAACTTGCGGTATAAAAGGGATGGTGCTCGAGAGGGGACTCGAACCCCTACGTCTTATCGACACTAGATCCTTAGTCTAGCGCGTCTACCAATTCCGCCACCCGAGCATGGGTGCCTTAAGGCGGGGAGTTTTTAGCGCAGAGGAACGAAGATATCAAGCTTTTTCTTCTTTTTTATCCTTTCGATTCCGTTTTTTGAAGAGGGATTTTCTTAGCGGACCGGGAGGGAGGTAGCCACGGGCATGATGGCCGGGCGCAGGGTGACGGCCTTGGTGTCATATTTTTCCGAGGGTTTGAAGAGCCAGCCGGGATTGGTGTTGATGGGTTCGAATCGGGTCGGCTTGAAGATGGGCAGCCTTAGGTTGGAGTTGGGCTCGTAGCCGTATTTGCCCGTGTACTTGCCGTAGACCCTGTATTCATAGTTGTTATCATAGGCGTAGCGCGGGCTCCCGGCGTATTCCGGCAGGCGGTCCGGGGTCCGGCAGGAGCTTTCATCCATGATGACGAGCTGGGCCGTTCTCCAGGTCTGGCCCGGCTGGCGCAGGTACCCCCAGAAACGCGTTGCCGGTACATGGTAACGGCGTCCGACGAAGTAGTTGCCCCTGGGTTCGCGGGCGATTTCCGCATTGCGGGCGTTGATGCCGGCGATGTCTTTTTCCAAGGAGTTGCACTGGGTCAATGCGGGAAGGAGGACGGCCCCCAGCAGGGGAAGCAGGAGTTTGTTCATGGCTGTGATGGTTTTTTTTTCTTGTTTAAGAGCGTTTGAATGGCGGCGGAAGCCGCGAAGAAGCCGAAGGTGCCCGTGATGTGGGTGATGGAGCCGAATCCGGAGTCACAGCCCATTTTCCCCTGGAATTCCGGGTCGCGCGTGCAGGAGGTTTCTCCGTCGCAGGTGGGGTAGACGGGAGTTTCCTGGGAGAAGATGCAGGGGATTTTCAGTTTCCGGGCTTTTTCCCCCAGCGGTAGGCCGTAGTCTTTTTTGAGCTTGTAGCGCAGGCTGGAGAGCAGGGGGTCTCCCTTGGTGCGGGAGAGGTCGCCTATTTCTATTTTGGCGGGGTTGACGCGTCCTCCCGCGCCGCCGCAGGTGACCAGCGGCTGTTTGCTGCGGTAGCAGGAGGCAATAAGATGGGCCTTGGGAATCAGGGAGTCAATGGCGTCAATGATGACGTCCGGTTTCGTCTCCAGCAGTTTTTCCGCATTGGAGGCCGTGTAGAAGCTGTTGATGGAGATGATTTCCGCCTCCGGGTTGATTTGCCGGAGGCGGGCGGCCATGGCTTCTGTCTTGGACTGGCCGATCGTGGTTTCCAGAGCGTGGATTTGCCGGTTGGTATTGGTGATGCAGAGGTCGTCCAGGTCCATCAGGATAATGGCGCCGACGCCCGACCGCGCCAGGGCTTCCGCCGCCCAGGAACCCACGCCGCCAATGCCGACGACGGCCATGCGGGAGTTCCTGAGGATGTCCAGCCCGCTCCTTCCATACAGGCGGCCTATGCCGCCGAATCTGGCTTCATAGTTCATGGCTGCGTGTTTGAACCGGAGTGGGGAATTAAGGAGAAGACGGGTGCCAGAGGGCCCTTCCGTTTTTCCATCGTGAAGATATAATAGCGGGGGGAAGCCGTTTGTTCCGGGCGGCAGGAGGCGGGAAGGCCTGCGCCCCGGTTCCAGCAGATGAGGCAGGTGTTTCCATGCACAGCAATCAGCATGTCCCATCCACCCCCGTTTTGCTGGGGGATGCCGTCTTTTTTATCCCGGTAGCGTACGATGCCGTCCTGCCGGACGGTAAAGAGGACCATGCGTCCGCAGGAGGGCATGGCGATGGCAGCCGTATTTCTGCATGCTACGGCCAGTTTTCCGTTGTTCCAGGAGAGGGTGACGGGCTGCCGGTTACCCCGCTTTTCCGTGAGGGTGAGTGAGGGATGCTGCCGGAGCAGGCTGTACTGGAGCGCCGGCTGTCCGTCCGGTGTGAGGAAGCAGGATGCGGGAAGCCGATGCCAGCCTTCCCTGTGGGCCATGTTTTGGTAGTCCCTCACGGCGTTTCCGTTGTGTCCGGAACATCCGCAGAGCGCCGTCAACAGGCATGATAAGAGGAAGGCGGTGGCAGTCTGCATGGTCAGGAGGCCGGTTTTTCCACGATTTTGCTGATGCGGGCGATGTTGAGGGCCCTCCCGGTGGCTTCATCCACCTGCACGACGGCTCCGCAGAGGCGCACGGGCCAGTTCGCCACAGGGAATTTGGCCGGCATGGAGGTGCGGAAGCGTTGGATAATGGGTTCCCGTTCCCGGCCCAGCACCCCGACGGCGGGGCCGCACATGCCGGCGTCCGTCAGGTAGGCGGTGCCGTGTTCCAGAATGGTTTCATCCGCCGTCTGCACGTGGGTGTGCGTTCCGATGACGGCGGAGACCAGTCCGTCCAGATTGTAGCCGGTGGAGATTTTTTCACTGGTGGTTTCCGCGTGCATGTCCACAAAGATGACCTGCACGCCTTCTTCCTCCCTGAGTCTTTTGGCTTCCGCTTCCGAGATGAGGAAGGGGTTTTCAAGCGGCGGCTGGATGAAGGAGCGTCCCTGCACCTGCATGACGGCTATTTTTCCCCTGGGCGTTTCCACCACCACGCTTCCGTGTCCCGGTGTCCCCTGCGGGTAGTTGACGGGGCGCAGCACGCGCGGTTCGGAGTCCAGCCAAGGAGCCAGTTCCGCCTGGTCCCATACATGGTCTCCCGTCGTGATGACGTCTACTCCCGCATGCAGCAGTTCCTGCGCCAGACGGGGCGTAATGCCGCGCCCTGCGGCCGCGTTTTCACCGTTGACGATGACAAAGTCCGCCCCATGCTCCTTTTTGAGTTCCGGCAGCATGTGCTTCACGGCGGTGCGGCCAGGTTCGCCGACCACATCGCCTATAAAGAGTATGGTAATCATGAAGTGGGACAGGACTGGTGCGGATGGCGGTTTTTACTGCTCTTCCTTGGTGACGGGAACCACCAGCACGGGCACGGGGGATTTCCGCATGACGGAGCTGGCTACGCTGCCCAGAAAGACGGTGGAAAGGAAGCCGTGGTTGTGCTTGCCCACCACGATCATGTCAATGTGGTGTTTTTCAGCATAGTTGATGACCGCTTCGCTGATTTCAAATTCGTCTTCCACAGACTGGATGATGGTTGCGTCCGTCAGACGGGAGAGTTTTTCCGCCGTTTTTTGCAGATGGTTTTTTGCGATGGAGATGACTTCGTTTTCCTCCGTCTGGTCCATCACGGGGACAGGCACTTCATCCGGCAGCACGCCGGAGACTTCATAACAGATGCTGGGTTCCACAATGTGGAGCAGATGGATGATGCTGTCATTGGGGCAAGCCAGTTTGCCGATCTGATGAATGACAGCGTCCGTGGCGTTGGAGAAATCAATGGCTACCAGAATATTCTTCATATCTTCCTGTATAACATTCCGTGCTTTTCCATGCCACTAAAAAACGTGTGCTGTCCCCGGTTCTCCCGGCATTCCATTCCCGGTTCAGATCAGGCCCACGGCTCGGCGCACCCTGTCCAGCACTACGGAGGCCGTTTCCCGCGCCTTGCGGGCCCCTTCTTCCAACGTCCGGTGCACGTAGTCCTGGTTGGCTTCCAGTTCCGCCCTGCGTTCGCGCGCGGGACGGAAGTATTCCCAGTAGGCGTCAAAGAGGCGTTTTTTGAAGTCGCCATAGCCGCAGCCTCCGTTTTTGAAGTCGCGGACCATGTCTTCATAGCCTTCTGCAGAGGCGAAGAGCTTGTAGAGCTGCAGGATGACGGAGCCTTCCGTGGGTTTGGGGTCTTCCACAGGGGTGGAGTCCGTGGGGATTTTCATGATGAGCTTGCGGACGGCTTTTTCCTCACCGAAGATGGGGAGCGTGTTGTTGTAGCTTTTGCTCATTTTTTGCCCGTCCAGCCCCGGCACGATGGCCGTGCTTTCCGCAATGAGCGCATCCGGCAGCTTGCAGGTGCCTTCGCCGAATTGTTCGTTCATTTTGCCTGCCAGGTCGCGGGTGACTTCCAGGTGCTGCTTCTGGTCCTTGCCTACGGGCACCAGGTCGGAGTCATACATCAGGATGTCCGCCGCCATGAGGACGGGGTAGGTGAAGAGGGCGTTGCTGGGGGAGAACCCCTTGGCGATTTTGTCCTTGTAGGAGTGGCAGCGTTCCAGCAGGCCCACCGGGCAGACGGTGCCGAGTATCCAGGCCAGTTCATTGACTTCCGGCACGGAGGACTGGCGGAAGAAGACGCATTTTCCAGGGTCCAGGCCCACGGCCAGAAAGTCCGTCGCCAGGTTTTTGCAGTTTTCCCGCAGGGTCTCCGCGTCGTGAACGGTGCTCATGGCGTGGTAGTCCGCCAGAAAGTAGTAGGATTCTCCGCGTTCCTGCATGCGGACGGCTGGTTCCATGGCTCCGAAGTAGTTGCCGACATGCAGCTTGCCGCTGGGTTGAAGTCCTGTGATGATACGCATTGCGCGCAGGATTTTGCCTGTTCGCGCCCGGCAAGTCAAGAAAGGGGAGAGTCAAAGACTGGCGGGGAGGCTGGCCGGGCGCCTCGCCTGTTCCGATATGCGTCCTGCGTTTGTTCTCTCTCTTTTTCATGCCTGCCCGGAGCGTTTTCTTGGGCATGAAGAGAAGAAGCGGCGGCGGGAGTTTATTCTCCCCCCGCTTCCAGCGCTTCCAGCACGTTGTGCACGCCGTCCGCAAAGCTTGGGTAGAGCGGCTCCCAGCCCAGGGCCAGAAGGCGGGAGCAGGAGATTCTCTGGCTGGAAAAGCCGCGGCGCGCTTCCGCCTGGAGCGGTTCGGGTTGTGGCGCGGGCATGCCCAGCAGTCCGGAGAGGTAAGAGTAGATTTCTCCCAGCTGCATGGGGGTGCGGTCCGTCAGGTTGTAGATGCCGGTGGGCGGTTCCCGGAGCGTGCAGAGCAGGTGCAGGGCGGCCACGGCGTCATCCCGGTGGATGTAGTTGATCCACCTGTCCATGTTTCCGGGGAGGGCCGCGCCCTTCTTGCAGTATTGGGAGACGAGCACGCAGCGGTCCGGCCCGTAGAGAGCTCCCAGCCGGACGACGGTGCCTCCCGCGGCCAGAACCGCCTGTTCCGCCTGAATGAGGAGGCCGCTTTTTCCGGAGGCGGGGTAGACGTTATGTTCCTCCGTGATCCAGCGTCCGTCCGTGATGCCATAGACGGAGGTGCTGGAGCAGAAGATGACCGGCGTTCCGGGGAAGGCTTCCAGCGTGTTCTGCGTTCCGCGGATGTAGAGGCTGCGGTAGGCTTCCTCTGAGCCTCCCCGCGTGCTGGCGCACATGACGATGATGTGGGGGGAGCGGATGCGGGCGGCCAGGCTGTGCATGGAGGCTCCCTCCGTGACGTCCGCTTCATAAATGGCTTTCTGTGCGTCAATGTCCGCCGTAAGGGCCGTGTGACCGGCTTTCCGCAGGCTCTCCGCCAGCGCTTTTCCCAGGTAGCCCGTTCCCAGAATGAGGACGGCGCGGGGTTCTGTACACAGAAGGCCGGTCATGAGTCTTTGCGGAGGTGTTTGAGTTCCAACAGCGTTTCAGCCCGGGAGACATCTTCCGGCCAGGTGATTTTGGGATTTGGCTCATGGTTGTGCACCAGCCGCGTGGGATGGCCGATGAGCTGCAGGGCGGTTACTTCATCCGTCACCTGCATGTTCCGTTCCGTGACTTCCACATACGCATCCAGCAGGAGCGGGTATTGGAAGACCTGCGGGGTTTCCATGCACCACAGGCCGTCCCGGTCCACCTGCTCCGGCAGGGTGAAGCGTTCTTCGTCCGCGCGCTTCAAGGTGTCCGTCACGGGATGCGCGGAAGCGGCCGCTCCGCATTCCCTGGCAGTCTGGATGCAGCGGGAGATTTGCTCTACCGTGATAAGGGGGCGCGCTCCGTCGTGCACGGCCACAAGTTCCGGCGTGTAGAGAAGGGCTGCCAGGCCGTTCTGAACGGATTCATGCCGTTCCACTCCTCCGTCCACGCGGGTGACGGGTATTTCCGTCTCCAGGTCCGCAGCATCAATGGCGCGGAAGCGCTCTTCCGGGCAGACGACCACGATTTCCGTGATTTCCCGGCAGTTGGCAAAGGCCCGGATGCTGCGTTCCAGCACCTTGACGCCGTGCAGGGGGGCCAGCAGCTTGTCAAATCCGGCGCGCCGGGAGGACCCGGCCGCTACAATGATGGCGGCACAGCATTTCATGATAGTCTGGCTGACACCATGCGGGCCAGTTCCTTGCCGTTGACCCTGCCGGCGGTGCGTTCCTGCATGAGTTTCATGACCTGTCCCATGTCTTTTTTGGTGGAGGCTCCCGTTTCCTTCAGGGCGGCTTCCAGCATGGCCTCCGTTTCCTCTGCGGTGAGTTCAGCAGGCATGAATTGCTTGAGGACGGCGATTTCCGCTTCTTCCTTGTCGGCCAGTTCCGGGCGTCCGGCGGAGCGGAATTGTTCCGTAGAGTCTTCGCGCTGCTTGATTTGCTTGCGGACCACGGCCAGTTCTTCCGCTTCCTCCAACTGGGTTCCCAGGCCTCCCTTGGCGATGGCCGTGTTCGTCAGAGCCGTCTTGAGGGCGCGCAGCGTGTTGAGGGTGACGGAGTCTTTTGCTCTCATGGCGGTTTTCATCCCTTCCATGATTTGGTCTGAAATCTTGCTCATATCCCCATTAACTAAGCGCATCCCCACGTGTACTTCAAGCCGTAAATTGAAAAAGGCCGCCAGCGCGGGAAATGCCCGCCGGCGGCCCGGAGAGGGGAGTTGAAGAGCGGAACCGCCCGGTTTATTTTTTCCCGCCGATGGGCATGATGTGGATTTTCTTTTCCGCCATGCCCGGAACCACGATCATGGAGTCATACAGGATAAAGTCCGCCGCGCCTTCAATGGGACCGGTGGCTGCCGGCGCGGAACGCCCCGTTTTCAGGTCCAGCCTGCGGATGGCTTCCGGTTTTTTGTCCTTGGACCAGTCGCTGTAGTAAAGGGCGTTGTCACGGTACACCAGGCCGTCGTATTGCCCCCGTTCCTTGGAGAGTTCCGTGACTTCCCGGGAGACGGGGTTGATGGAGAGCAGGCGGCCGCTGGGCTTGCCTTTTTCATCCGTGGCGTATTCGCAGAGGTAGATGACTTTTCTTTCCGGGTCCCAGGCCAGGCCGTTCGGTTTGTAGATGGGCTGCTTGGTGATCAGCTCCCCGTAGGAACTGGTGTTCGTGTCCACGTAGAAAATCTGGTCGGTATCTGTGGAGGAGACCATGAGCCTGCCGTTGATGAACGCCAGGTCGTTGAGGAATTTCATGCGGGAGGGGGACAGGTCCACATACCCCTCAATGGTGCCGGTTTTGGCGTCTATCTTGTAGACCATGTCCACATCCGTGCAGTACAGGAAGCCGTCCTGGTACAGGAGCCCCTTGGGAGCGTCCAGGGTGTCCACGTCCGTGATCTTTTTAGGTTCCGTGGAGCCGTGCGGGATAACGCCCAGGTAGCCGTCCTTGTCCTTTTCCGTGGGCGCCAGTTTGGCGCCGATGCAGGTGAAGTAGATGTTGCCCTCCGCGTCCGCAGCCACGCTTTCCGGGTGGCCGTCAATGGCAATGGTGGCTTTTTCCAGCGGAGGCAGCGGTTTGGCCGGCTCCAGCTGTTTTTTGGTTGGAGGAGCTGCCAGCGCGCTGCACGCCAGGCAGAGAAGGAGTAGTGTTGCTTTCATGGGGTTGTACGGTGTAAAAGGCTTGGAATTTATGGCACGGAAGCAGGAGAAAAGCAAGCCGTAGGAGCTGCCCTGCGGACGCCGTGCGGAGGTGCGCCCCGTTCGCGCATGCGTACCGGGGCGCACCGGGTCAGATGGCTCCTGCGTCCAGATTGTTGGGCTGGGGCATGTTTTCCATGCGGATGGAACGGTTGACCGCGTTCAGGTAGGCCCGGGCGGAGGCTTCAATGACGTCCGTGGAGGCTCCCTTGCCCACGATGGGCTTGGGCTGGCCGAAGTCCACGTGCACCGTGACTTCCCCCAGGGCGTCCTTCCCTTCGGAGGCGGCGTTGACGCTGTAGCCTTTCAGCGTGCCTTTGCGCTTGGTGATGCGTTCAATGGCCTTGATGACGGCGTCCACCGCTCCGTTGCCCGTAGAGCTGTCTTCAAATTTTTTGCCTTCCTTGAGCAGTCCTACCGTAGCCGTGGGCCGGGCGTGGCTGCCTGCCACGAATTGCAGGAAGTCCAGCTCCCACAGGCCGGAGGAGGCGTGCAGGGAGTCGTCCACAATAGCGGACAGGTCATCGTCATAAACGAATTTCTTGGAGTCTCCCACTTTCTTGAAGCGCTCAAAGACGGCGTTTACTTCCTCTTCCGTGAGCACATGTCCCAGTTGTTCCAGCCTGGCCTTGACGGCGGCGCGGCCAGAGTGCTTGGTGAGCGGGAGTTCCGTGGCTCCCCACCCGACCGCCTGCGGATCCATGACTTCATAGGTTTCCCGGCAGTTGAGAATGCCGTGCTGGTGGATGCCGGAGGAGTGGGCGAAGGCGTTTTCCCCCACAATGGCCTTGGAACGCTGCACCTGCATGCCGCTCATGCGGGCCACAATGCGGGAGGTGCGGACGATTTCCCGCGTGTTGATGTTGTCCGTGACGTCCCCAAATTGCCCGGCGCGGGTGCGCAGGGCCATGATGACTTCTTCCAGGGCCACGTTCCCGGCGCGTTCGCCAATGCCGTTGATGGTGCCTTCCACCTGCCGGGCTCCGGCGCGGACGGCGGCCAGGGAGTTGGCTACGGCCAGGCCCAGGTCGTTGTGGCAGTGGACGGAGATGACGGCTTTGCCGATGTTCGGCACGTTTTCCTTGAGGTGGCGGATGATGCGGTAGAATTCGTCCGGCGTGGTGTAGCCCACGGTGTCCGGAATGTTGACGGTGGTGGCTCCGGCGTCAATGACGGTTTCCACCACCTTGGTCAGAAAGTCCAGGTCCGTGCGGGAGGCGTCTTCCGGGGAGAATTCCACGTCCTGCACGAATTGCCTGGCGTAGGAGACGCCTTCCGCGGCCATGCGCAGGATTTCCGTTTCCGCCTTTTTCAGCTTGAACTGCATGTGCAGCTTGCTGGTGGCCAGAAAGATGTGGATGCGGGCGCGGTCCCCGGCGGGTTCCAGGGCCCTGGCGGCTGATTCAATGTCCGCCTTCACGCAGCGGGCCAGTCCGGCGATGCGGCATTTTTTGATTTCACTGGCGATGGTATGCACGGCTTCAAAGTCGCCGTCGGAAATGCAGGGGAAGCCGGCTTCGATCACGTCCATGCCCAGCCGTTCCATTTGACGCGCCACTTCCAGCTTTTCGCGTAGGTTCATGGATGCTCCGGGGCATTGTTCTCCATCGCGCAGGGTAGTGTCAAAAAAGTAGATTTGGTCGGACATGGCAGTTATTAATAATGCAATGCACTATAACCTTCTATGGTCAAAAAGGCAAGTCTTGGATATTTTATTTCTGAAAAATCAGATTATTGGATTAACCAATATTCTGGAATATTGAATTTATTTATAGAATTTTAATTATGGGAAAAATTACTTAAAAAATAGGTGATAATTATTTTTATTGTATAATTACCTATGAATAAATAAAAATAATTGAATAGTTTTAATATATGTATTATTTTTTAAGTATTCTGTTATCGTTTTTCTCGGAAAAAGCGATCATTGATTTCCAGAAGTTATATGCTGGTACTTCGGTAAACCAACCAGGTTTTGCTGACTGTATGTTTTTGTAATATAATTTCTTAGCATTATCTCGTTCTTTTAGAAGAGATATTCTATGTTTTTTTCTATCTTTCAATAAAATATTAAATTTATTATCCCAATCCTTAGTTAATTCCCTTGGTAATATATCATATAACATTATCATTATATCTTTATCTAAATAAATATTCACAAAATATTCCTTGTCTGAAATATTAGGAAGAAGGCTGTATTGATTTATTTCACTATTCATACCATATAGAGCCACCATATTATAGTAGTTTTGGATGTTCTTTAAATAATATTCTATAGCTTCATTTGTATTTACAATTCCATTTCTTTTAGGATTACATTGATTATTGACTTGAGCTAAAAATGATTTTAGAATGTATTCTTCGTCTTTATCTGAAATTCCAATAAATTTTGTATGATTTTCTTTCTCTATTGGTATGGATTTTAAATTCCAATTTAAAAATTGATCAATTTTTTCTTGAGAAATATCAGCCATCACATAAAAATATCCTTCAAAGATTTCTATAATTTTACGGCAGCAAACTGCCTTTTCAGATTCAAATAATTCTTTTCCTCCTTTTAATAAATTAGCTCTTTGTATATTATACTGTATTCTGTTAAACGTATCAGTTATATTGTTTGCATCTATTGCAATTTTTTGTATCTCTCTAGTTTCTTTAACAGCTTCTTCAGCAGCAGCAGCCGATTTTTCTGCCGCCTTAATAGAATTCTTGGTCATATCGTTCGCTATTGCGGACAAACGGTTAGCTTTTTCAGCAGCAGCGGCCGATTTTTCTGCTGCCTTAATAGAATTCTTGGCTATCTCGTTTGACTCATCTGATTTTTGAAGTGCTTGATTTGCAATTTCAATGCTTTTATGAGCATAAATTATATTTGATGTTGCTATAAGAATGGAAATTATAGCAATAAATACGGGCCATTTTTCCCACCACATAGCCTTCCGTTTTTCGTTTCCGGTGTCCGTTCCCTTTTCTTTGATCCCATTTTCGATTGGTATGACTTTAGACTGATTAGTGGGATTTCTATTATTAGCAGTTTGCTTTGGTAATCTTGTTTTGGAAGTTTTCATAGGATTTAAATTAAAAAAATATGTGTAGATTTATGTTATATAAAAAAAATCCATTTTCAATAAATATCTATAAACATTTAAAATCTAATTAGTTAAATGATTTAATTTGTGTAAAAATGGTATTTTCTAAGTATGACAAGTCTAATATTTGTCGATACGATTTCTTTTGTTATAAAAGTTAGATGCAAATCAGATTTTACCTGAATGACCAGGCGGAACGCATCATGGCCCTGTGGAGCGAAAGCCGCGGGGAGTACCTGGTGGCGGATTCCGTGTTTGCGGAGGTGGATGCCTGCATTTGCGGGGAAACGGATTCCAGCGGAGAGGAGATGAAGCGCATCGCTGCGTTTCTGGATAATCCAGCCGCCAAGGCTGTAGATCCTGACTGGATGATTGATACCGCGCTGCCCTGTTCCCCCTCCAAGCTGGTGTGCCTGGGAAAGAGCTATGCGGACCACGCGAAGGAGTTTGACGGCGATCCCGTGCAGGAGCCGGCCATTTTCCTGAAGTCCCCTTCCGCCATTACCTCCTGCAGCGACGTCGTTTTATACCCGCCCGGGTGTGACAAGCTGGATTATGAGATTGAACTGGCCGTAGTGATCAAGAATGTGCTGAAGAACGCTTCTCCGGAGGAAGCTGCGCTGGCCATCAGCGGCTATACCCTGATGTGCGATTATTCGGAAAGGGCCAACCAGCTGGAACATGGCGGCCAGTGGACCAAGGGGAAGAGCTACGACAGCTTTGCCCCGATGGGCCCCACTTTTATTTCCGCGGAGGAACTGGGGGACGGCTCCGGTATTCCGCTTGAATTGAAGGTGAACGGGGAAGTTCGCCAGCAGGGCAATACGGACGGCCTGATCTGGCCCGTTCCTCGCCTGATTGCCTATATTTCCCGTTTCATGACCCTGTGGCCGGGAGACGTGGTTTCCACCGGCACTCCGGGAGGCGTGGGCATGGGAATGAATCCTCCGGGTTATTTGAAGCCCGGGGACGTGGTGGAGTGGGGAAGCCCCGCTTTCGGCTATGCCTCCCAGGCTGTGGTGATTGATGACGAGGAGTAGGCCGGGCGTTCAAGCCTTTCAGGAAGTGGAGAAGGGAAAGGCTTCTCCGCGCGTGGACTGTGTTTTCTCCTGTCGCCGGAGCATCGTTTTTCCGGAGGACGGCCCCGCCGGTGTGGAGTGGGCAGCAAATACTGGCGGCATCCGGAAGAAAGGCATTGTTTTCTCTTGATTCCTCCGCCATGGTTTAGTGAAGTGGATGCGTGAAAAACGTGGTTCTGTACGTGGTGATGGTGACCGGGCTGACGGCCCTCTTCGTCTGGCTGAAGGGGAGGAACACGGAACGTGCTCCGGCTTCCTCCGCCATGGTGGTGTCTCCGGAGGATGACGCCGCGCACGATGTCGTGCTGGTGGATGTCCGTACCCCGGAGGAATACCGCGCGGGCCACAAGGAGGGAGCCTTGAATATTCCGGTGGATGAGGTGGAGCAGCTGGCTCCTCAACTGCTTCCGGACAAGAATGCCGTAATTCTGTTATATTGCCGGACGGGCAAGAGGGCGGACAAGGCGATGGAAACCCTCAGGAAAATGGGGTATTCCCATTTGGAGAACCTGCACCGGTTTGAGATGTAGCCCTCGGCCCGTTTTGCCGGTGCGCGGAGCCCGGAATGCGTACGGCCATGCCGGTTCCGGTTTGCGGAGCATTGTTTGATGTCAAAAGCACAGGCCATGAAATCCATCCATGCCTGTCCTGTAAATAAATCAAGCTCCGGACGCCCTGTAGAAGAACGGCCGGAGCTTGATGAAAATGAGGCAGGGTTTATGCCCGTTTGCGGCGCATCAGCAGAGCGCCCAGGCCCAGCAGTCCGAGGCTGGCCGTGGCCGGTTCCGGAACGGAGGCCAGCGCCAGGGCATTGATGCTGCCGCTTCCGCCCTGGGACTGGATATTGAGCTGGGTTCCGTCGGCAGCCACGTCGAATGTATAGGTCACTACCATCCAGTCTCCGGTATGCGTGTTGCCCGTGACGGTGGCGCCGTTCAGCGTAGCGCCGGACCCGGTGGAGTAGTCGTCCAGGCTGGCGGAAATGTTGGAGATTCCGGTGCCGTCAAGGCTGAAGGAAGAAGTGTTGCCCGCACCGTAGTTGTTTCCGCGTCCCACCAGCATGGTCAGCGTGTAGGTGCCGGCGGACAGGTTGTTCAGGGACATCGTGAAGTTGCCGTTGGCACTGTTTCCATTGATGACGCCGCCCATCGGGTTGCCGGTGGTCATATCCTGGCCGAAAACATCGTAAAACTTGTTGCCCTGGCCCAGAGCGGAGTCTTTGGCGGAACCATCCGTCAGAACGCCTCCGCTCCCGCAGCAGACGCCGCCGGTCGTCAGGGTGATGCCGGTAGCGTCGCCTCCGCTGGTCACCAGTGTTCCGGAAGTGTAGGAAGAGGAGCTGCCCGTGGAGATTTTGTTCACTTGTTGTCCGGATTCCCCTAGATACGTGCCGTCCACAATGGAGGTGCCATTGCCCGAATTGATCCCGAACGAAATCAGAACGGTGGAGGCTTCAGCCGCAACCGCTGCTGCCGCCATGGTTGCCAGAATGAATAATGTCTTCTTCATGCTATCAATGAGATACGTGATTGGAAATGATAGAACACCCTTCCTAGGAGTAGATAAATAGCGAATTATAAATCCGTGACGTTTAAAAATCAAAATCAAGATTTATTCAATAAGTAAAAAGGCTTTTATCCCAGCCTTGGAAAGTGCTGTTCCACCGTTGCCGGATAAGACTGTTTTTTCCCGGCAATTCTGGACAATGCCGCCCGGGCAGGAATCGTTCCTCTCCCTTTCCTGACGGCAAGCCCATAGAAGGGAGCGGGATGAAGATTCCTCCCGTTCCGGCGGGACGGCATTCCCTTCAAAGAAGAAAACCCTCCGCATGGAGTCATGCGGAGGGTTCCTGTTTAATTGTTGTCCGTAAGGTTATTCCGCCTTCGGCTTGCGGGGAGTCCTTTTACGGGGAGTTTTGGTTTTCGGAGCCGCCTTGTCCTTGACGTGCAGGAAGGTGAGCGTTTCCGTTCCGTCCGTTTCCACGGCTTCAATCTTGTCGCCTGGTTTCACGTCTCCCCTCAGCAGGGATTCCGCCAGGGGGTCTTCCAGCAGCCGTTCGATGGCGCGGCGCATCGGGCGCGCGCCGTACTGCGGATCGTAGCCGTTTTTGATGATCAGGCTCAGGGCTTCCGGGCTCAGGGCCAGCGTGATGTTCTTGGTCTTGAGGCGGGAGATGAGCTTGTCCGCTTCCAGCTGTACGATGCGTTCCAGGTCGTCCCGTTCCAGCATGCGGAAAACGGAGATGTCATCAAAGCGGTTCAGGAATTCCGGGCGGAATTGCTTGCGCGCCGCTTCCAGAATCTTTTCCTTCATGGCGGCGTAGTCCGCATTGTCGGCAGACATGGCGCCGAAGCCCATGGCGCTCTGCCGCTTGGCGGAGGCGGCCCCCACGTTGGAGGTCAGGATGATGATGGTGTTGCGGAAGTTGATCTTGCGTCCCAGGGAGTCCGTCACGCTGCCTTCCTCCAGAATCTGGAGAAGCAGGTTCATGACGTCCGGGTGGGCCTTTTCCACTTCGTCAAAGAGGATAACGGAATAGGGCCTGCGCCGGACGGCTTCCGTGAGCTGGCCGCCTTCGTCATGGCCTACGTAGCCGGGAGGCGAGCCGATGAGGCGGGACGTGGTGTGTTTTTCCATGTACTCGCTCATGTCCACCTGAATAAGGGCGTCCGCGGTGCCGAACATGATTTCCGCCAGGTTGCGGGCCAGGTAGGTTTTGCCCACCCCGGTGGGCCCCAGGAAGAGGAAGGAGCCGATTGGGCGGCGCGGGTCTTTGATGTCCGCGCGGCTGCGCCGCAGGGCGCGGGCGATGGCGGAGGCCGCCTCATCCTGGCCGATGACCTTGCTTTTCAGTTCTTCCTCCATGCGCAGGAGCTTGGTGGTTTCCTTTTCCTCCATCCGGGCCAGCGGAATGCCGGTCCATTTGGCGAGCACGCTCATCACGTCTTCATCCGTTACGGGGACGTAGTTGGTCTCGTAGGAGTTGCGCCAGGTGTCCAGCATGTTCTGGAGTTCCGCCTTGGCCTGTTTTTCCTCGTCGCGGAGGCGGGCGGCTTCCTCAAAGAGCTGGCCGTCCACGGCCTTGTCCTTGCGTTCCTTGATTTCCTCAATGCGGACTTCCATCTCGCTGATGTGGTCCGGGCGGGTCATCTGGGAGACGCGCTTGCGCGCTCCCGCTTCATCCAGGATGTCGATGGCCTTGTCCGGCAGGAAGCGGCCCGTCAGATAGCGGTGGGAGAGCTTGGCTGCGGCTTCCACGGCCTCTTTCGTATAATGAACCTTGTGGTGTTCCTCATACTTGGGCTGGATGCCGGCCAGGATCTGGATGGTATCCTCCACGGAGGGTTCCCCCACCTGCACCTGCTGGAAGCGGCGTTCCAGGGCGGCGTCCTTCTCAATGTGTTTTCTGTATTCATTGAGCGTGGTGGCGCCTATGGCCTGGAGCTCCCCGCGGGAGAGGGCGGGCTTGATGATGTTGGAGGCGTCCATGGAGCCTTCCGCGGAGCCCGCGCCCACGATGGTGTGCAGCTCGTCAATGAAGAGGATGACGTTGCCTTCCCGGCGTATTTCATCCATCACGGCCTTGAGCCGTTCTTCAAACTGGCCGCGGTACTTGGTGCCCGCCACCATCAGAGCCAGGTCCAGGGAGATGACTCTCTTGCTGCGCAGGAGTTCCGGAACGTGGCCCTGGGCTATTTCCTGGGCCAGCCCTTCCACGATGGCGGTCTTGCCCACTCCGGCTTCACCGAGCAGGACGGGGTTGTTCTTGTTCCTGCGGCACAGGATCTGGATGACGCGCTCAATTTCGGAGGCACGGCCAATCACGGGGTCCAGCTTGCCGTCCCGGGCCAGCTGGGTCATGTCCCGGCCGAAGGCCTGGAGAGCGGGAGTCTTGGATTTCTGCTGCCGGGAGTAGGGGGGGGAGGAAGGTTCGTCCGTCGGGATGGCGGGGGATTCGTTTTCCTCCTCGTCGTCATCGTCGTCCGGGATGATGTTGTCTTCATCCGCATCCATCTGGTATTTGGGCGTCAGTACGTCCAGCAGCTCGCGCCGCGCCTGTTCCAGATCCACGCCGAAGTGGCGCAGAATCTGGCCGGCCACGCCGTCGCCGTCCCGGATGAGGCCCAGGAGCAGGTGCTCCGTGCCCACATACGTGTGGTTGAGTTCCTGGGCTTCCCGGTTGGCCATCGCCAGGACCTTGCGGACTCTGGGGGTGTACGGGATGTTGCCCTCCGCCTGGGGCTCCGTGCCCCGGCCTATTTGTTCCTCCACCTGCCTGCGCACGGCGGTAAGCTCCACCCCCAGGTTTTCCAGGATGGTGACGGCTACGCCCTTGCCCAGCTTGAGCAGCCCGAGGAGCAGGTGTTCGGTCCCTATATAATGATGATTGAAGCGGTCCGCTTCCCGGCGCGCATGCGCCAGCACTTGTTGCGCCCTAGGCGTAAAGTTGTTCATGTATTGTAAAGAAGTTTTGTTGTTGCATCAGTTTCCGGAAAGTTCCTTCCGGATAATGTCCGCACGGATCTGGTCCCTGTCTTCGGGAGTTGTCTGGTCCGTAGTGGACAGGCGGGCCAGGTGGGCCGGCTGAATGTTCAGTATGGTTTTATTGACGTTTTTTAATGCCTGGTGGGAAAAGATGTCCAGGGATGCTCCCATCCGGAGGAAGGAGAGCAACGCCAGCGCCTCCTGCGTGGATAGCAGGGTGGCGTTGGTCAGGAGGCCGTAGGCGCGGGAAACGCGGTCTTTTACCTGGAGCGAGGAAGCCTGGAGCAGCCGCCTGCGGGCGTTCCATTCCTGGTGGGCCAGGTCGGAGGTGAAGCGGGTCATGCGTTCCACGATCTGGTCCTCGCTGTCTCCCAGCGTGGTCTGGTTGGAAATCTGGAAGAGATTGCCGGTGGCTTCCGTCCCTTCTCCGTACAGGCCGCGGACAGTGATGTTGAGCTGCACGGCCGCCTGGACGACCTGTTGCATCTGTTCGGAGATGACGAGGCCCGGCAGGTGCATCATCACGGAGGCCCTCATGCCCGTGCCCAGGTTGGTGGGGCAGGCGGTGAGGTAGCCCAGCCGCGTGTTGTAGGCGTACGGGAGCCTGGCTTCCAGTTCGGAGTCTATTTTGGAGATGGCTCCCCATGCTTTTTTAAGCTGGATGCCGGGCAGGATGTACTGAAGGCGCAGGTGGTCCTCCTCATTGAAGAGGATGCTGGCGTTCTGGCTGCGTGAGATGAGAACGGCGCAGCCTTCCGAGCGCGCGGCCAGTTCCCGGGAAATGAGGTGGCGTTCCACCAGCAGCTGTTTTTGCTGCTGGGTGAGTCCGGAGAGTTCCGCGTAATAGCCTCCCTTCATGACGGGGATTTGGCGCGCTTCACCGGAGGTGAGCTTCAGCGTTTCCTCCCTCTGCTGGCGCGTGGCCCAGCCGGGAAAAGGGGTGGCGGTCAGATTGCGTGCCAGGCGGATGCGGGAGGTGAGAACGATGTCGTGTTCATCCCGTGATTCCACCATCCATTTGGCGGGGTTGTTTAGTAAGTCGTCAAAGAGCATGTACGTTAATTGGTCGGCGTGCGCAATTGCTTGATTTGATCGCGGAGCTTGGCCGCGCGTTCATAATCCTCTCTTGCCACTGCCAGGGAAAGTTGTTGTTCCAGATCACTGATGGTATGGGTTTCCGTTTCGCGCTTTTCCGCCCGTTCGGGCGTTTTTCCGTGATGGTGGGAATCAGGCTGAATCTGGGTGAGAAGAGGGAGTATCTCTTCTTCAAAGACGTTGTAGCATTCACTGCAGCCCAGGCGTCCTACATTTTTGTAATCCTGAAGGGTGAAGGAGCAGATCGGGCAGCTTGTGAGCGGTAGGGACTGCAGGGCCGGAATGGGGGCGGCGGGGTCCGCCGCGCCTTCCTTGCCGAACTGGCCCTGAAGGTTCGGGAACAGTTTCTCCGCCAGATCAAAGGCGTCCGGGTCCAGCAGGCCCCGCTCCTGGGCGCATTTGGCGCAGAGGCAGAATTTGGTGGATTTCCCGTTGATGATCTGTGTCAGGAACACCGTTGCCGGTGCAGAGCATATCTCACATTTTTTCACAACCCGCATTATAATGGCGACCCCCACGGCGGACTAGTAGTCTGCGTGTCATGGATTGTCATGAAAACGGGCCTTGTTATTGTACGGAGGAAGAATTCTTTCTGCGCTGTTTTAGAAGCCCGCACCGTGATGAATACAAGTAGGCTGCGCAGAAGAAGGTTCCCAGCACCAGAATGATGGTTGCGCCCAGGTGCCAGCCCAGCGGGAAGGACAGGTAAAAGGCCAGCAAAGAGCCCAGTCCACCGATGATTCCGCCCCCCCAGAAGAGGTGGGAAGGCTTGTTGGTGAGCATGTACACCGTGGCGGCGGGACCGACGAGAAGCCCCAGCGTCAGGAACGCCCCCACGGCCTGGAGGGAAGAGACGAGCACCAGGATGATGAGGGTGAAGATGCCGTAGCTGATGAGGCGGGAGGGAATGCCCAGCGTGGTGGCGATGTCCGGGTCAAAGAGGTAGATCAGGATGGGGCGGCGGAAGAGCAGCAGGATCAGGACGCTGACGGAACTGATGGCGAAGGCGATCCACAGGTCGGAGTCGGACAGGCTCATGATGGAGCCGAACAGCCAGTCGTCAATTTTCTGCTGCAGGCCCAGCCGCACCAGTACGATGAAACCCGCAGCGAAGGCCGTGGTGTGCAGGATGGACAGGGCGGTATCCTGGTTCAGCCGGGACGTGCGGGAGACGAAGAGGGAACCCAGGCCCACCAGCAGGGCGGCCACCACGGCCCCCGTCAGGAGGCTCCAGCGGGTGAGGCCGAAGAGGAGCACCGCCACCGCTATGCCCGGCAGCAGGGCGCAGGAGAGCGTGCCGATCTGGAGGGCCGATTTTTTCAGGATGACCAGCCCGCTGACGAAGCCGTTGGCGAAGCCGATCATGACGCATGCCAGCAGGGAGCGCTGCGCGATGGGTTCGCGGAGGAATTGAAGAAAGTCGTCCATCATGAAACTTGGGTTTCCGGTTGAGGTTCCATTCCATACGTCTCCCGGATGCGTGAGGGAGCAAGCACTTCCCCCGGGGGGCCGAAGGCGACCAGCTCGCGGTTCATCAGCAGGATGGCGTCAAAAATGTCCGCCGCCGTGTTCAGGTCGTGATGGGAGGCGATGACCAGCCGTCCTTCCGCCGCCAGGGAATCCAGCAGCCGCCCCAGGGACTGGCAGGCCGGGGCGTCCAGCCCTGTGAAGGGTTCGTCCAGCAGCAGGACGTGGGCTTCCTGCGCCAGGGCGCGCGCCAGGAATGCCCGCTGCTGCTGCCCTCCGGAAAGTTCTGAAATCTGGCGGTCCGCCAGGGATTCCATGCCCAGCGCGTGAAGGGATTTTTCTACGATGTCCCGGTCATGGCGCCCGAATTTTTTCCACAGTCCCAGGGACGGATAGCGGCCCATTTCCACCAGCGCGCGAACGGTGATGGGAAAGGACCAGTCCACGTCGGAACGCTGGGGCAGGTAGGCGATTTCTCCCGGCGTATCGTGAAGAGGGCTGCCGTTCCACAGGATTTCCCCGGAATCAGGACGGAGCAGTCCGGCCAGGGCCTTGATCAGCGTGGATTTTCCCGCGCCGTTGGGGCCCATCAGGGCCAGCGTGTGGCCGCAGGTGATGGAAAAGCTGATGCCGTCCAGGGCAAGAAGGCTCCCGTAATACACGCTGAGGTTCCGCACTTCCAGCCGGTGGCGGTCCGGGTGGCTGGCATGCGCGCCCCAGCAGATGTGGTCCTGGGCGCAGTGGGGGGCTGGACTGTTTATTTCCATGAGAAGGAGTAGCTGTCGTTCAGGGAAGGGCCGAAGGACCAGCGGGTGGCGGAGGAGGACGGCCTGCCCTCCGGTTCCAGTTCCAGCGTAACGGGGGTGTCCGGCGTGCCTTCCGGCCAGCGGGCGGAAACGGTGAGCGTCACGGAGCCGTCTTCCAGCGGAAGGCCGCATTCCACTTCTTCATGCAGGCCGGGCGTCCCGGATTGCCAGAGGACACGGCCTCCATGGGAGATGGAAAGAAATTCCGGACGGTGGGCGCACCTGACCGTGATGACCGTGGGAACGTCCGCGGCCTGCGCCGCGGGGGAGGAGAGGTCCGCTTCCTGTGCTCCGGGGGTGCCTGCCGTCATGTTATAAAGGAAGAACCCCAGCAGGATGACGACTCCCAGAGTAGGGAAAAACTGGCGCAGGGGCGTGCTGGTCATGGCCTGGGGGACGGGGAAAGGGCTTCCTTGATGATGCCGACGTTTTGCTTGAACATGGACTCGAACGTATGGCCGTCCGGAGCCAGCCCGTCGGTATTGATCGGCTTGGCAACGGGGATGTTCAGGGATTTGGCGATCTCCGTGAGGCTCTTGGGGTTGGAGGAATATTCCGGGAACAGGGCCTTTACCCCGGCTGCGCGCAGCTTCTTCAGCGTGGAGGCCAGCTGGGCGGAATTGCCTTCGTCTTCACGGCTCACCCCCTGGATGCTGATGCTGCGGAAGCCGAATTCCTTGCAGAAATGGTTCATGGCCGCGTGCCCCGTCACCAGGATGCGGTCCGCTTCCGGAATGTCCGCAAGCTCCTTCCTGGCCCAGGAGGAAAGCTGGTCCATTTTTCTGTTCCACCGGGCCAGTCCGGCCTTGTAATCCTGCTCATGGGCCGGGTCCATCCGCGTGAGCGCGGCGGCCAGGGCGCGGGCGGCGCGTTTCATATTGGCCGGGGTGTGCCACCAGTGGGGATCGTTGGGGCCGTGGGCGCAGCAGTCCCCGTCGTGCCCATGGTCATGGTCTGCGGTGTCCGCCGCCACGGGAACGTCCGGAATGGAGGCCCCCAGGTCCAGAATTTGCGCCCTGCCGCCCAGGGCGTCCTTCAACTTGGGAAGGTACGGCTCCAGATTCTTGCCGGAGGCCAGAACCAGGCGCGCCTGCCCGGCGGCGGCGATATCCTGCGGAGCGGGTTCAAAGCTGTGCAGGTTGCCGTTGGGGCGCAGCAGGTCCGCCACCTGCACGTGGCTGCCGCCGATGGCGCGGGCCATATCCCCCAGAATTGGGTGCAAGGCCGCGATTTTCAGGCTGGGGACGTCCTGGGCCTGAAGAGTGCAGAACAGGCCCAGAAGACACAGAAAAGGAATCAGAATGCGCCGGAGCATGTTCCGCATTATGAACCGCCCTTCAAGTGATGCAATGGTCAAATTTGTCTTCCAAAGTGAGATGACGCTAACTTTTCGGAGCCTCTCCCTGGCTCTTCTTTTTGTTCCTCAGCTTCATGGTGAACTTCTGGTACAGGAAGGAGGAGATGAGCACGATGGCGGCCAGCCCCACCAGGGCTCCCACGCGGTAGAGCTGCCCGAGGCTGGAAATATCATAACAGACGGCTTTCAGCAGGGTGATGCCCAGCAGGGCAAGCCCCGCCATGCGCACCCTGGAAGACCTGATGTCAAATCCCGTGGCGATCAGCCCCAGGGCGAAAAGGCTCCAGGCGATGGAAATGGTCAGGTCCTGCGCCACGCTGCTCCCTAACTGGATCATCAGCGGGCGGTCTCCCGGCGCGGCGAAGCCGCAGGATATTTCCGTATTCATCCAGATGAAAAGCAGGATGGCCCCGAAAATATTCAGGGCCGCGACAAGAACGCGGAGGCCGGAGCTGCGGCCCCCCCGCAGGCGTGGCGTCACTTTCTTCTGGACCCACCAGGCTCCGGCCATGCAGCAGAAAACCATGGTGGCGAACATCGTGCGCAGGGCCGGCATTCCGGCAGGGTCAAGTTGCACGAAGGCTTGCGACAGGCCGTTGCGGACGAACAGGAAGGCCAGCAGGAAAAATCCCGTCCAAGCCAGCCTGGGCAGGGGAAATTTGCCGCACAGCAGCAGAAGGGCCAGCCCTTCCAGGGACCAGGCTACGGTCAGGGGGGCGCCCGTCCACTGGAGGCCGATGGCCAGCGTCAGCATGCCGATGGCTGCTCCATAATAAAAGCAGAGGATGGCGGAACGCTTCAAAAGCGTTTCCTCCGGCAGCCGCCGCAGGGCCAGGGCCGCCAGCAGCGGAGGTGCCGCACAGGCAAGCGCGACGGTGGAATCCCATAAATGGGTGGCCTCGGGATGGTGGGCCGTTCCGAAGAGCCACCAGGAAAGGTAGAAGAGGGGGAATGCCAGGGCGGAGGCGCTCCAGGCCAGCAAGCCGCTGCGGAACCGCCGGACCAGCAGCAGGGGCAGCAGGAAGATCGCCAGGAAAATCACCGCGGAACCGGCAGGGTGGATGTCCTGATAGGACGCCGCAATCGTGTACCCGGCCGCCGCGGCCATCAGGGCCTGCCCTCTCCGGTGCCATGCCGCCATTCCGCAGAACGTGGCCGCCGTCAGGAAAACGTAAAAGGGGGAAGGTGAAAGCGGGTGCATGACCAGCAGCCACGCGAGAGCCGCCGTGGCGAAGCAGGAAATCCTGACGCCGGGCTGAAGCTCCGCCAGGTAGGCCCCTCCGGAAGGCGTGCGTGCGGACAGCACCGCATAAGACGCCGGAATCATAAACAGGCAGAAAAGGCCCTGGAGCTGGGAGGATATCCAGAGGGCAGATTGCGAGGCTTCTTCCGCGGAAGACTGGTAAAAATAGAAAACGGTGAAAAGCCCCATGGGAAGAAAGCAGGACCAATACGTGCTTTTGGCGCGGGCCAGCGGGAGCAGGGCGATCATGGGGAGCATGCCCGCCAGCAGGAGAAGCAGGTGGGAGGAAGGGGAAAGGAACCGGAAGCTGCACTCCGCCTGAAGGCGGAATGCCGTCAGGCAGGTGACCGCAATGGCGCAGAAGGCCAGCAGGAAGGGACCTCCCTTCCGGTCCGGTTCAGCCTGCCGTGTGCCGGCATAAAGGCCGTAGCCCCCGTACAGGAGCAGGGTGCAGATGGACAGGATGACGACGGCGAGAATATGGGAGGGGCCGCCGTATTCGTCAAACCAGCCCATCAGCAGGATGGTATAGGCAGCCAGTCCGGCTCCTCCGGCTCCTGTCCACCTGGTTGCGGCCACGACGGCTAGCAACCCGGCGTTCAGGATGGTCATGTACAGGAACAGGGAGGCCGTATGGTCCTGGCCGGTGGACAGGATGACCGGGGTCAGAAAACCGCCGATGATGCCCAGGAAGGCAATTATGCGGAACCGCATGCGCACCGCCAGGATGAAGGCCGCCGCCGTGGTGGCCGCCAGCAGAACGGTCGCGATGGCCGTCGTGAAGAAGGGAAGCTCGTAAAACATGCGTCCGGCGCAGGTAGCCAGGTACAGGACCAGGATGCCCGTGGAGGTCAGCGTGCCGGAAAGGATGGGGTACTTCTTCCTCAGCCGCGACAGGCCGGCGCCCAACAGGCCGGCGGCAGCCAGATACGTGAGGGTTACCCTCCATTCCGGAGAGATCAGATCATTGTCAATGCTGTACTTGACGAAGAACCCGGTTCCCAGAAACAGCACAAACCCTCCTATCCAGGAGAGCAGCTTGGCGCCGATGAAGTATTCCCAGGAAAAGGACGCGGGGCGCGACGGTGCGGGCCTGGCGTTCCGGACCGGCTGCAGGCTGTGCCGGGAGGGAAGGGCGCAGGCGGGTTCCCGTACCGGGGCGGCGGCAGGAAGCGTACGGATGGGCTGCACCGGACTTTCCACAGGGGGCGGAAGGCTCTTTCTGGTTTCCGCGGGGGGCCTTTGGGGGGAGGAACGGGAATTCAGACGTTCCTTTAATCCGGAGACTTCCGTTTCCAGAGTGCGGACTTTTTGTTCCAGAGAAACGACCTGGCAGGCCTTCACAAAGGTGAAGACCATTCCGGAAAGCAGGCCGAGGACCAGCAGAAGAATGAAAAATTCCATGGGGAGGGAAGGGGTAGGGAAAATGTATTCTACACCGGAAGAATGGGACTGCAAGACGCAAAAAGGTACATGGCCGCCTGTCCTGAAAGAGCCGCACGGAACCGTCGGCTGAAGGCCGTCCCGGCGGTGGATTTCATGCGGGGGGTGGAATGGGCCAAGGCGGCACAGGAAACGTTCGCGGGGAAGAGACCGGAAGGCGCGCCGCCTGGAAGCCCCCTTCCGCGCCTTTCCCGGGTTGACGTATTGAGGAATGGGTGCGGACGGTTTTTTCTTGAGGTGGAAAGTGTTTTCTGATTCCATTATCGCGCATCATCATGAATGGTTTTCAACTTCTTCAATGTGGTTTGAGCGTGGCTGCCCTGCTGGGCGGCTCCGCCCTTGCGGCGTCACCTGCCGTGTACCCGGTTCCCCAGCAGTCCAAGCTCTCCTCCCAGACGGTTGCTTTCTCCGGAAAGCCTTCCGTGGTGATTCGCTCCGCCAAGACGGCGGCCAGCAAGCTGCTGAACGGCGTTCCGGAAAAATCCGGGGCCTACAAGCTGGTCGTCTCCCCGCAGGGCAAAGTGGCCATAGGCGCCCATGACGAGCGGGGCGCTTTTTACGCCATGCAGACGCTACGGCAGCTCGGCACGAAGGCCGGCGGCGAAGGCGTGACCTTGCCCGTAGGGGAAATCACGGACTGGCCGGACATCGAATTCCGCGGAACGGTGGAAGGCTTCTACGGCACTCCATGGAGCCATGAGGCCCGTTTGAGCCAACTGCGCTTTTACGGCCAGAACAAGATGAACACATACATCTACGGGCCGAAGGACGATCCCTACCACTCCTCCCCCCACTGGCGGGACCCCTATCCCGCGGACCAGGCCGCTCAGATCAAGGAACTGGTGAAGGTGGCGAAGGAAAACCACGTGGACTTTGTCTGGGCCATCCACCCCGGCAAGGACATCAAGTGGACGGAAGAGGACATGAACAACGTCATCAAAAAATTTGAGATGATGTACAAGCTGGGCGTCCGGTCCTTTGCCGTGTTCTTTGACGACATCTTCGGCGAAGGAAAGAGGGGGGACATGCAGGCGCTCCTGCTCAACAAGATCAACAACGAATTCGTCAAGGTGAAAAAGGACGTCACCCCCTTGGTCATGTGCCCTACGGAGTACAACCGCGGCTGGGCGGACTCCAAGCCGGGAACCTACCTGGACATTCTGGGCGACCGTCTGGACCCCTCCATCCACGTCATGTGGACGGGGGATTCCGTCTGCCATGACATCACGCTGGAAGGCCAGCAATGGGTGAACAAGAGAATCAAGCGTCCCTCCTACGTCTGGTGGAACTTCCCCGTAACGGACTACTGCCGCTCCAACCTGTGCATGGGCCGCGTGTACGGCCTTGCCACGGAACCGGGCGCGAAGGAATCCATGGGCGGCTTCGTCTCCAACCCCATGGACAAGCCGGAGGCCTCCAAGGTCTCCCTCTTCGGCCTTGCGGACTACACCTGGAACATCAACGGCTTCAAATCGGAGGAATCCTGGAAGGAAGGCGTCAAGCGCCTGTTCCCGCAGGCGGCGGAAGCCATGCAGGTCTTTGTGAACCACAACTCCGACCAGGGGCCCAACGGCCACGGCTACCGCCGTGAGGAATCCGTGGAAATAGAACCCGTGGTCAAGCGCGTGCTGGAAGCCGCCCGGGAAGGCAAGGTGGCCAAAGCGGATACGGCCCTGCTCAAGAAGGAATTCGCCCGCATGGCCGCCGCCGCGCCCGTCATCCGGGCCAAGGCGGACAACCCCCGCTTGATGAAGGAAATCGGCGCGTGGGTGGATGCCTTTGAACAACTGGGCCACGCCGGCCAGCATGCCGTGGCGGCGCTGGAGGAAAACAACACCAGGGACGCCGTGACCCAGCTGGTGCAGGCCACGCAGGCCCTGGCGGCCATGGATGGCATTTCCCGCCGCCACAACCAGGAAGGCCAGTTGTACCGCTCCGTGGTGAAAACCGGTTCCCGGGTGATGACCCCCGCCGTCAATGAACTGGCGGACACCGTTTCCAAAAAAGTTTTCCCCGCTATTGCGGGCACTCCGGCCCTTTCCCCCAAGCCCCTGGTCAAGGGGGGCAATATGGACAAGGCGGAACTCTTTTGTGACGGAGACCGCGGCTCCTACTGGCATTCCGGCGCCTACGGCCAGCCGGGAGACTGGTATGGCGTGGACTACGGCATGCCGATTCCCGTACGGAGCGTGGAAGTGCTGATGGGCCGCAATGACAAGGACGGCGACTATGTAGCCAGGGGGCAGCTGGAAGGCTCCCGGGACCTGAAAACCTGGAAGCCGCTGGGACCGGAAACCTCCGGCATGCAGGTGGTATGGAAGGCGCCCAAGCCCGTCTCACTCCGTGCCGTGCGCTACCGCGTCATTGAACCGAAGAAAACGGACAACGGCCGCGCCGTCTGGACCGCCGTGCGTGAAATAGCCGTCAACACGCCTCCTTCAGCCATGGCCGCCTCCAACGTGGCGGGGCTGGAAGGCGTCTCCGTGCAGAAATCCGACAAAATCGTGCGCATCAACCGCGTGATGGAAACGCACAAAATGAAGCCCGGCGAATTCATCTCCCTGCAATTGGAAGGCCCCACGGACGCCACCTGGCTGGAAGTCAACCTGGAACGGGATGACGTCAACTCCTGGGCGGAAGTGGAGCTGGACGTGGAAGGCTCCGCCAAGCCCGTGGTGCAGAAGCTGGACAAGCAGGGTAAAAACTTCATTGCCAGGGCGAACCAGCTCCCCAAGGGAATCAAGGGCATGAAACTGGTCAACAAAAGCGGCAAGGAACAGGACATCGTTCTGAACATGTTCAAATTTGACGTTCCCCCGTCGGACCCCGGCACCAGCCTGGTCTCCCTGAGCGACAGGAACCTGAAAACGGTTTGCCGCGCCGACAAGCCGCTGGACGTGATCGTCCCCAATCTGGACAACCCCAAGGCTGCCAAGGTAGTCGTGGTAGGGTCCGCCGCCTTCGCCATCCAGGCGCGCCGCGGCGAGGGATCCTGGACGCCGGTGGGCAAGCGGAACGCCGGACCCGGAGCTTCCGAGTTTGCCATTCCGGCCGGGACCACTGCCGTGCGCCTGACCTACAAGGCCCCCCAGCCGGACGCGATCATCAATGAGGTGATCTTTTCCTCCCGGAAATAGTTGTTTCAGGGCTGATGCCTGATGCTGCGGCTCCGTCCGGATTTTCCCCGGACGGAGCTTTTCTCTTTGAAAAGATGGAAATGCAGCGTGAAGGCCGTTTCCATGCATCATGGGGGAAGGAGGAACCCGCATTCCGGCGGGACCGGCGGCCATTCTCCCGGAAACAGGTTAGGCACCTTCTTCTTCCCGCTTTGGCAGCTTGTTGTGGAAACAACCTTGACCCTGTTGGATGCGGGGCTAAAATACTGCCATGACACCGGGCTTTCATTGGACTCTCCGCCCTTCCGTGAAGGAGGATGATCCGGTCTTGAAAGCGTTTCCCGCGGAACTGCCCCTGCTGGTCAAGCAGCTTCTGCTGCAGCGCGGATTCACCGGGGGGACGGAAACGGAGCTCTTTCTGGACCCCAGGCTCTCCCACCTGAGCGACCCTTTCCTGATGGGGGAAATGAGGGCCGCCGTGGAACGCATCTTCCAGGCCGTGGACGAAGGGGAAACCGTGTGCATTTACGGGGACTACGATGTGGACGGAGTCACCTCCGTGGCGCTTCTCCGGGCCATTCTGATGTCCTATGACCTGGACCCGCAATACTTCATCCCCGTCCGCTCACGGGAAGGCTACGGGCTCAGTGAAGCGGGCATAGAACGCTGCCTCTGCGAATGTGCGGAAAAGCCCAGCCTGCTCATTACGGTGGACTGCGGCACCTCCTCCGTGAAGGAAGTGGAGATGCTCAACAGCCTGGGAATAGACGTCATCATTCTGGACCACCATGAAGCGGGGCCGCTGGGCCGGCCGGACGCCGTAGCGGTGGTCAATGCCAAAATTGAGGAAAACAGCCCGTACACCTACCTGTGCAGCGCGGGCGTGGTCTTCAAGCTGGCGCACGCCCTGCTGAAGGACCGGAAGCTGAAAACCTTTGACCTGAAACTTTATCTGGACCTGGTGGCCGTGGCTACCGTGGCGGACATCGTCCCCCTGGTGGATGAAAACAGGATACTGGTGCGCCACGGCCTGGGAAGGCTGGCGCACAGCCGCCATACGGGCCTGAAAACCCTGACGGAAATAGCGGGCATCCGCCCTTCCGACTCCGCCAACCACGCGGGCTTCCTGAACGCCGCGCACGTGGGATTCAGGATAGGCCCCCGCATCAATGCCGCGGGGCGCATGGACTCCCCCATGGATGCGCTGGAACTTTTGCTGACCATGGACAACAGGCGCGCCGTGCAGCTTGCCCAGATGCTGGACTCCCACAACCGCAAGCGGCAGGAGGAAGAGGAAGCCATCCGTACGGATGCGGTGGAAATGCTTCACAACTCCTTTGATCCGGAGCGGGACAACGTCATCGTGCTGGGTTCCCGCGCGTGGCATCCCGGCGTGGTGGGCATCGTGGCCTCCCAGCTCATGAGGCGGTACCACAAGCCCACCTTCGTTATCGCCTTTGATGAAAGCGGCGTGGGGAAGGGGTCCGGCCGCTCCATTCCCGGCGTATCCCTGGTGCAGGCCATCCACCACTGTGCGGATACGCTGGTTTCCGGCGGCGGCCATGACATGGCGGCGGGCCTCGTGATTGAGGAAGCCCGCATGGATGACTTCCGCCGGGCCTTCAACCGGTACGTCTCGGAAACCACCACGGAGGAACAGCGCAGCCCCGTGCTCAACATAGACATGGAAGTCTCCTTCCAGGCGCTGACGCTGGACCTGCTGGACAGCTATGAAAAGCTGGAACCCTTCGGCAACTCCAATCCCCAGCCCCTCTTCATGAGTTCCGACGTCTTCCCCACGGAGCCGCCCAAGCGCGTGGGAACCAACCACCTGAAACTCTTCATGCGGCAGGGAATGGTGGAGCGTGACGCCATCTTCTTCAACGGGGCGGAGCGGGAACTCCCCAATCCCCCCTGGGACATCGCCTTTACGATTGACCGGAACGTGTACCGGGGCCGCGCCTCCCTGTCCATCTCCATTCAGGAAATACGCTCCCACCGGGAAATGTAGCTTCTCCTCAAAGGGGGGAGCGTGCACGGTTTTTTCTGCGGAAAAAGTCATGCATCCCGCCGTTCTTGACAAAACCGTGTCAAAAATGCATCGTCTGCCTTGTTCCTCCATTCAGGGCGGAGTTATGGTAAAAATAAGCAAGATGAACACCCTGTTCCTTCAAGGTCGTCTATTGCTGCTTCTCGGACGGTAGTCCGTGAAGATATCTTGATATGCGCCGGTGAGCCGTTCCGGCGCGAGGGAAGTAAACGGCTGGTCTTGATTTGCGCCAAAGGAATGATTCCATAACAGGAGCGTTTTCCGTGCGCAGTTTCCGAAGGAACGAACCCTTAACATTTTTTACTGTAATGAAAGAACATATACACATTTTTGATACGACGCTGAGAGACGGGGAACAGTGCCCCGGCGCGGCGATGACCGTGGAGCAGAAAATACAGGTCGCCATGCAGCTGGAAGCTCTGGGAGTGGACGTAATTGAGGCGGGCTTCCCCGTCATCTCGGACGGCGACTTCCACGCTGTCCGCACCGTGGCGGAACGCACGGAAAAAAGCCGCGTCTGCGGGCTGGCACGCTGCGTGGAGAAGGACATCGTTGTCGCCCATGAGGCGTTGAAGGCTGCCGGAGACCGGGAACGCATCCATCTGGTGGTGGCCACGTCCCCCATCCACCGGAAATACAAGCTGGAAAAAAGCCGGGGGCAAATCAGGGAAATGGCTGTCAAGGCCGTCGCCATGGCTTCCGGATTATGCGGGGAAGTGCAGTTCTCCGCGGAGGACGCCTCCCGAACGGAGCCGGAATTTCTGGCGGAAATGGTGGAAGCCGTGATTAATGCGGGCGCCGCCGTCGTCAACATTCCGGATACGGTGGGTTACACGATGCCGGAGGAATACTACCGCCTGATTTCCTACCTGAAATCCAATGTTCCCAATGTGAGCCGCGCCAGGCTGTCCGTCCACTGCCATGACGACATGGGAATGGCCGTAGCCAATTCCCTGGCAGCCATCCGCGCCGGAGCGCAGCAGGTGGAGGGCACTATCAACGGCATTGGTGAACGGGCCGGAAACACCGCTCTGGAGGAAGTCGTCATGGCGCTGCATTCCCGTCCGGATTTCTTTTCCGGTGCGGGGACCGGAATCCGGACGAAGGAACTGGTGAGGACCAGTCGCATGGTGGCCGCCATGAGCGGGTTGCCCGTCTCGCGCTCCAAGGCTGTGGTTGGGGCGAACGCCTTTGCCCACGGTTCCGGCATTCATCAGGACGGCGTTCTGAAGAACCGGAGCACTTATGAAATCATGGATCCGGAGGAAATCGGCTGGGGAGCTACGGAACTGCCCCTGACCAAGCATTCCGGGAGGCATGCCGTGAAAATGCGCTTGGATGCGCTGGGCTTCTCCGTTCCGGATACGGACATGCCGCGCCTGTTTGAACTGTTCAAGCAGCGTGGGGATCAGTGCAAGTTCGTGTATGACGACGACCTGGCCGCCATGGTGAACGCCATGCGCGCGTGAACCTCCTCCGTCCGGGAATTCTGCGGAGAATTCCCGGACGTTTTGTTTTTGTTCACGATGAAAGCCATCTCATCCTTTACGGTGAAGAATTCCTGTCAAGGGCGGGCTATCCTGGTTTGCTCCGGAAGGTTTACCATTTCTTTTTTGCTTCTTTTGCAGGCTGCGGGAGGGAATGGTGGACGAATGGATTTTTGTGCGGGAATGGTCTTCAAGGTTTTAATGCCGCCTTCATTCTGCCTGAAGAAGGCGCATGGCCGCCCCGCATAGCCGTCCTTGGGATTAGTGGAGAGTTGATGAAGCCGTGATTGATGCGGGCGCCGCCGCACCGTTTTGGTGGATGAAATTCCGCTGATGCGCAAAAAGTATTTTAAACAAGCATATTACGGGAGGCAAATATCTATGGCTTCATTCCCTGCACATTGACTATCCGCCTTGGACCTGTATAATCATCCCGCTGGTATTTTAGAAAAAATGGGGCAATGAAGGTAAAGATCGGATTCATGGAAGGTGCCGAGGAATGGCAGATCAAGGTGTTTTTATACCGTTTCAGGAATATTGATCCATCCATTCTCGAGTTTGAAATTGATAAGAACAATGCGGATTTTCTTATTGCCTTTCCATGGTTGTATAGGTCAACTAAAGAAACATTTCTTCAATTTTTACAGGAATCTGTAGGAAAAATCACGATCATGGACGTATTGGGGGAAGCTATCGCCCCCAATTTGAATCTGTTTGACTACCATATAGGGTTTGATCCGTCCGGCCAGGACGGGCGCGTGCTGGAAGCTCCCTATATTTTTTCTTACCGTGTTTTACTGGACAGCCTGTCTCCGGAAAATTTGTCCGGAGTCCTGGCCGGAAAAAGCGGCTTCTGCAATTATATTTATTCCCATGGGGAGGGGCATCCGTACCGCATCCAGTTATTCTCCCGCCTTTCCGCTTACAAGAAAGTCAATGCCATAGGCAAGCATTTGAATAATACGCCCTGTAATTTTCCCAGGGAGTCCGATGATTGGATGAAAGGAAGCGTGCTGCTGAAGGAACCTTATAAGTTTTCCATCTCCTGTGAAAATGCCTGGTACAGGGGATATTCCACGGAAAAAATAATCACGAGTTTCCAGGCCCGCTCCATTCCTGTTTACTGGGGTAATCCGTTAATTGAAGAAGAATATAACCCCAAAGCTTTTATCAATTGCCACCGTTTTTCCTCACTGGATGAAGTAGTGGCAGAGATCAGGAGAATTGATGAGGATGATGAGCTGTGGCGTTCCATGGTGGCGGAACCCAAGTGCCTCCCCTGGCAGATCGAACGCACACAGGAGAAGGAAGATAAAATGATGGCGGCGCTGTTGGAAATTTTTACATCGCCCGTGGAGCAGGTGAAAAAAAGGGGTGACGGCTTGTGGCTGGATCATTACAGGAATTTTTTCATCCGTCATTTAGGCAGCAGGAAGAAAACGCCTAAGGAAAAGCTGGAAATTAGATTGAAGAAGCTGTTCCGGCGGTCTTGAACGGTGCAAAAGAAAATCCCCGCAAGTTTTTAACTTGAGGGGATTTGTTTTGGTAGGCCCGGTAGGGTTCGAACCTACGACCAAGGGATTATGAGTCCCCTGCTCTAACCGCTGAGCTACGAGCCCGTTGAAGAACAACGTGGACGAATGCTAGCAGAATTTGAAGAGGAAAGCAAAGTTTTTATCCTGCTGTAAACGTTTTGGATTTGCAGACGGAAAGGCATGGAGGGTGAAGCGGAAAAAGGGCTCAGACCTGCAGTTTCGTCCAGCTCCGGCCCTTGACGATTTTATAGAGGATGGTGGACTGGACGGCCATTTCAAAGGCGAAGAGCAGCCAGATGCCCCACAGGGTCATGGTTTCCGGAGCCAGCTTGAACCAGACCCAGGTGCAGACGACGCGGAAGAAGCCCATGATGCCGTAGGAGATGAACATGACCCTCCGCGTGTCGCCCGCGCCGCGCAGGGACATTTTCATCACGATGCAGGCGGCAAAGAAGGGCTCCACCAGCAGCATGGTGCGCAGCACGGGAATGCCGGTGTCAATGAGCGTCATGTTCCCGTTGGAGAATATCTCCATGAAGAGGGAGGGGAAGGCGCAGAAGAGCACGCCCAGCCCCGTCATGAAGATGATGGCGTACCGCATGCATTTCCAGATGGTGATGCGGGCCATGAGCGCGTTCCGGGCGCCCAGGTACTGCCCCACCAGGGTGGAGGCCGCCATGCCGATGGCGAATCCGGGCAGGAAGCTTAGCGATTCAATGCGGACGGCGATGTTGTGGACGCCAAGCACGCCCTTGATGGGCAGTTCGCTGATGATGGAGAGGCAGAACATCTGGATGCCCCACATGCCGAAGACTTCCACGGCCTGCGGCAGCCCGATTTTCAGGATGCGCTTCTGCATGCCCATGTCCGGCCGCAGATGGGAGAAGCTGAGGTACAGCGGCGGAGCATAGTGTTCCCCGCGTTCCTTGACGAGTTCTTCCAGGGATTCGTTTTCTCTTCCCGCGAATATTTTTTTCCTGCGCCGCAGCATGATGAAGAGGAGCGCGCACATGCTGATGCCGTAGCCGCAGACCGTTCCCGCCGCAATGCCTCCGATGCGCCAGCCGCCCAGCGGGGCGTCCGCAAAGACGAAGGTGACGCTGAAAATGACGTTGAGGATGCCCACGCCCATCATGATCCAGAAGGGCAGCCGCGTGTCTCCGGAGCCGCGCAGGGCGGCATTGATGGCAAAGACCACGCCGCTGAAGGGAGCGGCGAACGCGGCCACATAGACGTATTGCAGGGCGTAGGCCCTGGCGGCTTCATTCATGGTCAGCACGTGCGTGACCAGGAAGCCGCTGCATGCGAAAAGCAGCCCGCAGGAGATGATGCCGGCCAGCAGCCCCAGCATGGCGGCCTGGTGCAGCCCGTGCTGCGCCTGGGGGTAATCCCTGGCTCCGGTCATGCGGGAGACGATGGCCGTGGCCCCCATCATGATGGACCCCTGGATGACGAAGCCGAACCACATGAGGAAGACGACAGCCCCCATGCCGTCGGAGATGTTGATGGTGTCCTGCGCGTCCAGCCCGATTTTGGTGGCAATGAAGAGGTCGGAGGAGGTGACGAAGAAGCTCAGAAGCTGTTCCAGGAAGGGCCAGAAGGCAATGACGGCGATCTGGCGGGGCAGGGACAGTCCGGCAAGTTTACCCCCCAGGCGGGCGCGCGACGCCCTGCCGCGGATAATGCCCTCTCTCGCGTCACCCGCACTCATCGCTGGGCGGTGTAGATGCTGGCGATCCCCCCGTTCAGGGGTTCCGCCGTGATGTTGCTGTAGCCGCAGTCCCGGAGCAGGTCCTGCATGGCCTGGCCGCTGGGAAAGGCTTCAATGCTTTCCGCCAGGTAGTCGTAGGCTTCCCGGTGGCCGGTCATCCAGCCTGCAATGACGGGGAGGATGCGGTGCAGGTAAAAACGGTAGGGGCTTTTCAGCAGGTTTTCAGGCAGGGAGAAATCCAGAATGAGCAAATGGCCCCCCGGCCGCAGCATGCGGCCCATTTCCCGCAGGGCGTCCGGATAGCTGGCCATGTTCCGCAGGCCGAAGGCGACGGTGACTGCATCATAGGATGCGGAGGAAAAGGGCAGGTTCATGGCGTCCGCACAGACCAGGTTGTCCAGTCCCCGTTTGGCCGCTACGTCCAGCATGGGCTGGCAGAAGTCGGAACCGGTCAGCCGGATTTCCGGCATGGCGTTCAGGATGGCCAGGGCCAGATCCCCGGTTCCCGTCGCCAGGTCCAGGAGGCGTTCCGGCTTCCATTCGGAGACGAGCTGCACGACGCGCTGCCGCCACAGCAGGTCCACGCCCATGCTCAGTACATGGTTGGTGGCCACATAGCGCGGCGCAATGGCGGAAAAAGCGGCTTTGACGAATTCTGGATTGCGCATGCGGATGGATAGTAAAAAAGAGCACCATAAGTGCTCTTTTTCATGAAGGAAAGGGGATGGGGTGTCGGACGGGGCTCGAACCCGCAACAACCAGAATCACAATCTGGGGCTCTACCATTGAACTACCGACACCATTTAATGTTGTGGTGCGGCAGACATTACCCGTCCTCTTCCGTTTTGGCAAGAAGAAAATGAGTTTGATGAGTTTTTTAGACGGAATATTTTCTCAAAAATAAAATAAGGGACGGGTAAAGCAATTATTTGTTTCCCATTTGGAAAGTTACGGGGTGTTTGCGTGGTCTTCTATTGAATCCTCCTGGATTTGATGTAGACTTTTTTATTGTGGGAATTGATGTAATACACACCGCCTTTCGGGCCAACCCGGTAGGTTCTGTTTTCCCGTGCCTGGAGGGCGCGGGGGGAGGTGTGTTTTCCGGGCACCATTCCGGCACACAGGGGCGTGTATTCCGGAAGGAGCGGCTTGCGGCTGCATTGGGGCAGAGAGAGGAGAAGAGGAAGGATGGCCGCCGGGAGGAAAAGAGAGTGCTTCATCAGAGCGTTATTATCTTTTCCAGAAGGTTGTTTTGTCAAGTTGGAGAGTCGTGCTGAACGGTTTTTTATGAGAAGAATATGATTTTTTCTGCATTATTTGAAAACGAATGTTTGAATTTATTTTATTTCCAATTATTGTTGCCACAGTCACAGATGCCTTTGAGTCGTTAACCAGCCAGTTGTCCCTATCCAAGCCATGAATTTCTTTCCTCACATTCCCATGTTGTCCACTGTGTTCAGCAGTATCGGCTGCTATTTACTGCCTTTTGGCGTCGTTTTACTGTGGCTTCTGTATGAATCAAGAAAAGTAAAGGCCATCCTCCTTGCCGGGCTGGTGATTCTGAGCATGGTGTGCATGTTTTTTCATGAGGCATGTGCTCCCAGCAGGGAATATCCGTGGGACTGCATGGTGGAGCACATATTTACAGGAACGCTTCTCCCGTTCCTCTGTCTGCTGGGATATATTCTGTACGTGTTTCTTTGCGCCTGCATCCCGGTGTACAGGAAGGTGTGGAAGGGCATCGGCTTTTTTGCCCTTGGAGTAATGAGCCTGGCTTTTGAGTACGTGAATGTTTCCTTTCCGGTGATGCTGCTGGCGGGTTATTTGTTCCGTTTCTTCCTCTTCCGGAAGTTCCGGAACCACATCCCCTTTGTCAGGAAGTGCCACGGAGTGCTTGCGATAGGAGTGGTGCCCGGAATTTGCCTGATCAGCGTTGTCAGCGCCATTTTGTTTCCCCCGCCGGAGAGTTTTATTTGTGAGAAGATCAATGAGGAAATGGCGCGTGACATGGCCCTGTGGAATTACCAGAGCAACCTGGTTCTGCTGTCCAGCCGTTTTCTGAATGTGGAACGCAAGAAGGACTGCATTACCGTAAAGTATTATTGCGAGACGAATATGGGCCCTGCCGTGTACAAGGCATTCTGCAACAATTACGGCGGTTATGTAAAGGCGGAGTGTTCCCTGCTGAACAGGCATGCTCCCTGATGACGGAGGACAACGGCGTTTTTCCGCGAGGGGCCGGTCAGAGTTCTATGTCTCCGGTAAAGACGAGGTCTGCCGGTCCGGTCAGCGTCACGTTGGTAAAGCGGTCTCCCGTGCGCTGGAAGCCTACTTTGAGCGTGTCCCCTCCCGCTACGTCCACTTGAATGGGTGAAGGGGCATCCGTCAATACGGCGTGCAGCAGCGCGCTGGCGGTCATGCCCGTTCCGCAGGCAAGCGTTTCATCCTCCACGCCGCGTTCATAAGTACGTATGGCGATGTGCCCCGGAGACAGGATTCTGGCGAAGTTGGCGTTGGTGCCTTTTGGAGAGAATGCGCTATGGTAACGCAGGTAGGCGCCCAGACGGGGAACGTCCAGGCCGTCCAGCTTGTCCAGAAACGCTACGGCGTGCGGAACGCCTGTATTCAGGAAGTGGACGTCCGCCCCCACCGCCGGGTCCGCATTCAGCACAAAGAGCTGCAGGGAGTGGGGATCCGTCAGGTTCACGGTGACATTCCCGTCCTTTTCAAAGGTGGCGGTCACGATGCCGGCCATCGTTTCAAAGGGGAGGGGAGCGGATTTGTCGTGATGAAGCAGGGCCGCGGCGAAGTTGCCGAAGCAGCGGGCTCCGTTGCCGCACATTTCCGCTTCTCCGCCGTCGGCATTGTAATAGCGCATGCGCACGGTTCCCCCTTTGCCCCGGGACGGTTCCACGGCAATCAGGCCGTCCGCCCCGATGCCGAAGCGGCGGTCGCACAGGGCTTCAATGGTCTCCTTGTCCAGCACGGAGGAAAGTTCCAGGTCACGGTTGTCCACCATGACAAAGTCATTTCCGGCGCCCGTCATCTTGTAGAAATGAAGCAGCATAATAGTAAGTTGTGTTGTGCCGGAATTTTAATGCGGCCGTCCGGATTTGGCAAGGCGGCTTACATGAATGACATGGCGTCCACGTCGATCACGGCGGTCAGGTCGTCCCCCAGCCCGGCTTCCTGCACCAGCTTCCGCAGGGTGCGGGAGAGGATGCGGGCGGACGGCCCCTTGACCGTGATCTGGAATCTGAACTGGCCGTGTGCGCGGGGAATGGGCGCCGGCATGGGGTCCGTCATCGTGGCTGGAGGGGGCAGCATGCCGCGGAGGCGCGCCGCGAGCGTGCGCGTGGCGAATTCCGCCATGTTTTCATGCTGGGAGCGTATGGTCAGCACGGCGATGTGGGTGAAAGGCGGCAGGTCGAAGGAGCGGCGCATTTCCAGCTCCTGCGCCGCAAAGCCGTCCGTATCGTGATGGCGGGCGTACTGCAGGGAAGGGGACTGGGGGGTAAAGGTCTGGATGATGACCTCCCCGGAAAGGTCGCCGCGGCCGGCGCGGCCCGCCACCTGCGTCAGAAGCTGGAAGGTGCGCTCTCCCGCGCGGGGATCCGGGATATGGAGACCCAGGTCCGCGTTCAGCACGCCCACCAGCGTCACGTTGGGAAAGTCCAGCCCCTTGGCAATCATCTGGGTGCCAAGGAGAATATCTATCTTATGGGCGCGGAACTGGTTCAGAATGGTTCTGACGGCGTTTTTGCGCCGGGCCACGTCCGCATCCACGCGCGTGATGCGCGCCGCAGGAAAGGTGCGCCGCAGGATTTCCTCCACCTTCTGGGTACCGTACCCCTGGAGCAGGATATTGGCGGACCTGCACTCCGGGCAGGTGCGGGGCGGCAGGGCCTTGAACCCGCACAGGTGGCACATGAGGCGGTCCTCCGTACGGTGGTAGGTCAGGGGCAGGGAGCAGTGCAGGCACGTCACCACGTGGCCGCAGTCCGGACACTGGATGGAGCGTGCGAATCCGCGCCTGTTGAGCAGAAGGATGACCTGTTCCCCCTTGTCCAGCCGCCGGTCGATGGACATTCTGAGCCGCTCGGAGATGACGTTGGGGCCGGATTTGTTTCTGCCCTCCGTCTTCATGTCCAGAATGCGGATGAGGGGGAGCTGCTGGCCGTCCGCCCTTTCCGTCAGCTTCACCAGGGAATATTTTCCGGTCAGGGCGTTATGGATGCTTTCCAGGGAAGGGGTGGCGGAGCCCAGGACCACGGCGCAGTCTTCCAGATGGGCGCGCAGCACGGCCAGGTCCCGCCCGTGGTAGCGGGGGGAGCTTTCCTGCTTGTAGGACGCGTCATGCTCCTCATCCACAATCACCAGCCCCAGGTTCTGAAGAGGGGCGAAGACGGCGGAACGGGGGCCGATGACGATGCGTGCTTTTCCGGAACGGATGGCGTGCCATTCGTCAAAGCGTTCTCCGTCCGATAGGAGGCTGTGCAGCACCGCCACGGAAGAGGGCAGTTCCGCAAAACGGGATTTGAAGCGCTGGACGGTCTGGGGCGTCAGGGAGATTTCCGGTACCATGATCAGGGCGGATTTTCCGGATTTCACCATTTGGGAGACGGCCTGAAGGTAAACCTCCGTTTTGCCGGAGCCGGTGACTCCTTGCAGGAGCACCGGTTTTTTGTGCTCCGCCGTGCACATGGCCGTGATTTCTTCCAGCGCCTTCTGCTGCTGGTCGTTCAGCTTCATGGGCTGGCTGGGGACGAACTGCTCTCCGGTGCTGGGGTCGCGGTGCACGGATTCCTCCTTCAGGGAGATGAAGCCCTTGGCCGCCAGGCTGCGGGCGATGTTCAGAGCCCCCGTGCCGAATGCGGCCAGAGGCGCTTCCATCTGTTCCGCAGATGAAAAATAATCCAGCATTTGGGCCTGCCGGGGCGCTTTGCGGTACAGGGCATCCAGCTCCTCACGGGACGGACGTTTTTCCAGATGCACCATTTTCCGCATTTTTTCCGCCGTGTTTTCCTGACGGACGGTTTCCGGGAGCAGGCAGCGGATCATTTGGTCCAGCGCTACGGAATAATAGTCCGCCGCCCAGGAAGCCAGATTCATCATGACCGGAGAAATCAAGGGTTCCGGGTCGATCAGTTTCAGAATGGGCTTGAGCCTGTCCTTCCAGGCAGGGTCCGGCTCGGACAGCGTAAGAACAGTGCCGGTGGCCGTCCTGTTGCGCAGGGGAACCTGCACGCGGCAGCCCGGCCTGACGTCCCCCGCTTCCGGCGGAATGCCGTAGTCCAGCACCAGATCGCTTTGTCCGTCAACCAGAATGCGCGCCGCCTGCATGGAGTGAAAGGGGGGAAGGAATAATTGTTAATGATAACCGAAGGGGAAGCGGGCTACGCCGCTCATGTCTTTCAGCACTTCAATGTAATTATAGCCGTAGCCGTCCATGATCTGCGTGACGGCTGCCGCCTGGTCATGTCCGATTTCCAGGGCTACGAAGCCGTTTTCATTCAGGTAGTCCCGGGCGCGGGCCAGAAAGCGTTCAATGATTTCCCAGCCTTCCGGGCCTCCGAACAGGGCCGTATGGGGATCTTTCATAACTTCCGGGGCAAGCTCCTCTCCATCCGCAATGTAGGGCAGGTTGGCCACGATGACGTCAAAGCGCATTTCCCGTCCGGCATCCTTCTCTTCCTCCTCAGGCACGGAAGCGGAAGAATCCGCTCCTTCCTGGCGCAGGACCGGTTTTTCCAGGGGGATGTTTTCAAACAGGTCCGTCTGGACGGTGGAGACCCTGGCTCCCAGCCGCATGGCGTTTTCCAGCGCCAGGTCCAGAGCCTGCGGGGAAATGTCCGCCAGAACGACTTCCTTCGCGCGCTCCTTGAGTTCCAGAGCCAGCGTGACGCCGATGATGCCGGAACCGGTACCCATGTCCAGCACGCGTACCGGACGGTCCGGGATTTTCTTTAACACCATTTCCACCAGTTCTTCCGTTTCCGGGCGGGGAATCAGGGCGCGCGCGTCCGTCAGGAAATCCCTCCGGAAAAATTCCGTGAACCCCAGCAGGTGCTGCAGCGGTTCTCCCGCCGCCCTTCGTTTCAGCAGCTCGCGGAGGGGAGCCAGTTCCGCTTCTTCAACAGGCCTGTCAAACCGGGAGTAAAGAGCCGTGCGGTTGCAGTGCAGAACATGGGCCATCAGGTGCTGCATGGTGGCGCGCGCCTCGTCACAGCCCTGGCGCGCCAGGTAGTCCGTGCCGGACTGAAGAACTTCCAGTAGGGTTTTCATGAAAGGAAAAGGGGGTTAGGACATGCCGGCTTCCGCCAGGCGTTCCTGCATTTCCGCATGCTGGAGAGCCATGATCAGGTCTTCCATCTGCCCCATCAGGATGCCGTCCAGATTGTGGGACGTATAGCCGATGCGGTGGTCCGTCAGGCGGTTTTGCGGGAAATTGTACGTCCGGATTTTTTCTTCACGGCCGCCGGAGCCAATGAGGTTGCGGCGTGCGGCGGAATATTTTTCCGCCTCTTCCCGCTTCTTGGCTTCAAAGAGCTTGGCGCGCAGAATCTTCATGCCTTTTTCACGGTTCTTCATCTGGCTGCGCTCTTCCTCGCAGCGGACATAGACGCCCGTAGGGATGTGCCAGATCTGCACGGCGGATTCCGTCTTGTTCACGTGCTGGCCGCCTGCGCCTCCGGAACGGCACACTTCAATGCGGAGGTCCTCCGGGCGGATTTCTATGTCCACTTCCTCCGCTTCCGGCATGACGGCCACGGTGGCGGTAGAGGTGTGGATGCGTCCCTGCGTTTCCGTGGTGGGCACGCGCTGCACGCGGTGCACGCCCCCTTCATACTTCAGGAAGCGGAACACTTCTTCCCCGGCAATGCGGCAGACGACTTCCTTGAAGCCGCCCACGTCTGACGGGCTGCTTTCCAGATGCTCAAAGCGCCAGCCGCGTTCTTCCGCAAAACGCTGGTACATCCGCAGCAGGTCTCCGGCAAACAGGGATGCTTCATCCCCGCCCGTTCCGGCGCGGATTTCAATAATGGCGTCCCGGTCTTCCGTCGTGTCGCGGGGGAGAAGGCTGTACTGGACGTCACTGCGCAATTTTTCCAGCGCCGCTTCCAGTTCCGGGATCTCCAGGGAGGCCAGCTCCGCCAGTTCCGGATCATCCGTCTTCGCCAGCTCCTGGTTGTCAGCCAGCTGCTGTTCCGTGGCGTTCAGGGCATCCCACGTGTCCATCAGTTCCTTCAGGCGGCGGTGCTCCCTCATGGTTTCAGAGGCCCGCTTCTGGTCATTGAAAAAATCCGGTTCGGCAATGACCGTTTCCAATTCTTCCAGGCGCTGGCGGCGTTTTTCAATGAGAGGTGTGTAATCCATGGCGTTTGCGTGTAAGGAATTCTAAAAGATAACAGGGCTTTCTGAAAGCCAAATCCGGGGGATGTAAGACATGTTCCGGCATTTGAAAAGGAGGGGGATACCGCTTCCTGCCGTCCTGTCCGCGCTTTCCTGATTCCGGAGGAACCGGACCAAAAGAAAACCGCAGCCATTACGTCTTTCCAATATGCCTTCCCTGGTAAGGAGGGGCGGAAGCATCGTAACTGCTGCGGCGGTAAAGCTGGCATCGCGTACGGGACTCGAACCCGTGTTGCCCGCGTGAAAGGCGGGAGTCCTAGACCGCTAGACGAACGCGACTTTTAGGTTTGCAGGGACTGCGCGGCGAAGTAAATACTACCGGAGGCTGAAAGGCAAGAATTATTTGAATCTGAATTTAAAAAAATCGTTATTTGCCTTCCGGAATGTGGGAATCGTCATAATCGTCCAGCCTGTGCTGCCAGAGGTAGTGCCGCGTTTGCTGGACAAGCACTCCGGAAAGGGCCAGCAGTGAAATAAGATTGGGAAGGGCCATCAGGCCGTTGGCGCAGTCCGCAAACACCCATACCAGGTCTATCTTGGAAACGCAGCCGGTAAAGACCGCCGCCACCCAGATGACGCGGTAAGGCGTGATCAGCCGGATGCCCCCCAGGTACTCCAGGGCTTTTTCCCCAAAGTAGGACCAGCCCAGGATGGTGGAGACTACAAAAGTGACCAAACTGACCGTCAGGAGGGGGGAGCCCACATAAGGAATTTTACTGAATGCCAGCGTAGTGAGCCGGGGGCCGTCACTGGACGAAATATCCGGGTGGGCGAGGATGCTGGTAGTCAGCACAATGCCCGTGAGTGCGCAGATGACCACGGTATCCCAGAACGGTCCGCTGGAAGAGATGAGCGCCTGCCGTACGGGGTTGCGGTTCTGTGCGGCGGCGGAGGCGATGGCGGCGGAGCCCAGCCCGGCTTCATTGGAAAAAAGGCCGCGGGCCACGCCGGTCCGCATGGCTGTCATGACGGCGGCGCCCACCACGCCCCCGGCGGCGGCTTCCCCGGTAAAGGCGCAGTCCAGAATGTACCGGATGGCCGGAAGAATGTAGTGGGACTGCACGGCCAGGATGTAGACACAGCCTATAATGTAAATTACCGCCATGAACGGGACGAAGAAGGCGCATGCCTTGGCAATGCTCCGGATGCCTCCCAGCATCACCAGGGCCGTCAGGATGGTCAGCACCGCAGCCGTTCCCCAGGAGGGAATGGCAAAGGCGTGGTGGAGCTGTTCCGCCGCGGCATTCCCCTGCGTCAGGTTGCCGATGCCGAAGGCGGCAATGGCCGTGAACACGGCAAAGGCTACGCCAAGCCATTTGCATTTCATGCCGCGTTCCAGCACAAACATGGGGCCGCCGCTCATGTTGCCGTCCTTGTTTTCCACCCGGTACTTGATGGCGAGCAGCCCCTCGGAATACCGTGTAGCCATGCCAAGAACGCCCGTCAGCCAGCACCAGAAAATGGCCCCCGGCCCTCCGGCGGCAATCGCCACCCCCACGCCGATGATGTTGCCCGCGCCGATGTTGGCGGCCAGGGCCACCATCAGGGAACTGAACGGGGAAATGTCCCCCTTGTCCGTATGGTCCTTCACAAAGTACAGTTTCAGGGCCTTGAGCAGGTAGCGCTGCGGAAAGCGCAGAATGACGGTGAGGTACAGGTGAGTGCCCAGCAGCATGATGAGCAGAGGCCATCCCCACAGGAAACTGCTGAAGGCGGACAGCCAGGTTGTGAGCGCGTCCCCGGTCTGGAAGAAGGCGTTTTGCAGGGCTTCAAGCATACCGGAAAGACTCTAAGGAAAAATGCTGTGGTGGCAAGTCCTTAAAACACGGGAAGGGCACGGAAAAACAACTTCTGCGGTTCCGGCGGCGGAAAGCCATTTATAAGGGCGCACTGGCTTCATCTGCCATGGAGAACGGCACGGGCTGGTCCGGAAGCCAGCTTCCATGTGATCCATGTGGAGGAATGCCTCAGGCGCCTCCGGCTCTCCTCATGCTGTTTAATGAAGAATGAAGGAATGGATGATCGTTGCTTGTCTCCGGGGTCTGCGGCCTTTATCATAAGGCCCATGGCCTGGCATGCGGACGTCATGCCGCGTTCCGGCCATCAGCTTGAACCAAGAGGGAAAATGATTGTTTTTACGGAAGAAAAGAAGTTTACCAGGGAAAAAGTGCAGGAGCTGTTCCTGTCCGTTGGATGGATTTCCGGCCAGTATCTGGCCCGGTTGTACAAGGCCCTGATGAATTCGTCCACGGTATTTACCGCGTGGGATGGCGACCGGCTGGTCGGGCTGGTGCGGTTGCTGGACGACGGCGAGCTGGTAGCCTACATGCACTATGTCCTGGTGCATCCCGACTATCACGGCAGGGGAATTGCGGGAAAAATGATGGAAATGGTCAAGGAGAAGTACAAGGACTACCTGTACATTGAAATCATGCCGGAGGAGAGCAGGAACGCCGCCTTTTATGAAAAGCATGGCTTCCATGCCATGGAAGACGGCGTACCCATGCAGTGGTGCAATTTTTCAAACAGGACTTAACGCCCGCGGCTGGACAGTCAATTTCCGGCAAGCGCGGAAGGCGGGGCGTTATTTCGTGTGGCCGGGATACAGTAAACCCGCGGGTATCCTTTCGGATCTTGGCTCCGCGGGTTTACCTTCTCATCCCGGATTAGCTCCGGAAAAGGTTCAGATTCAATTCCTTGATAATGGATTGAAGAGCTGCCTGGCCCTTCACGGTGTTTCCGGCGGGGTCCAGGGGCGGGGAGAAGGCCGCCATGGCCATCTTGCCGGGGACCACGGCCACTAGGCCGCCACCCACGCCGGACTTGGCCGGAACGCCTGCCTTGTACATCCAGTCCCCTGTGGAATCATAGAGGCCGGACATGCACATTTCCGCGAGGATGGGAGAAACGTTCTCATCCTTCACCACCCGCTTTTTGCTGACGGGGTTGACGCCCCCGTTGGCATAGCAGGCGCCCATCAGCGCCAGCTGGGAGGTGGTGATGTTCAGAGAGCACATGCGGGTGTACAGGTCCACGATCATGGGCGGCGTATTGTAAAAATAGCCGTAGCTGTCCAACAGCCACGCGATGCCGCGGTTGTGCTGGTTGGTGGCGCTTTCCGACTTGTAAATCTCCTGGTTCACGGTCAGGGCCGTATTGGCGAAGTTGTTGAAATTATGGATCATGTTCGCCCATATTTCATCGGAGTCCGAACCGTTGACCAGGCTGACTGTCGCCATGGCCCCTGCGTTGACCAGGGGGTTGAGGGGCTTGCCGCCGTGCAGCTCAATCGCCATCACGGAGTTGAAGGGCTCCCCGGTGGGGTCTGCCCCGATCTTCGTGCGCAGCTCCTTCATTCCGATCAGATCCATGACGTAGGCCAGGTTGAAGGCCTTGGAGATGGATTCAATGGCAAAGGGCGTGTCCGCGGAGCCTGCGGTCAGGATATCTCCGTTGACAGTGACTACGGCAATCGCCAGCAAGTCTGAGGGGACTTGCGCCAGAGCGGGGATGTAGGAGGCGTTTTTGCCTCCCTGGACCGTTTTGGCGTAGGCGTACGCGTTGTCCACAGCCGTCTGGATTTGTTCATTGGAAGGGACGTTACTCATGGGATATGGTATGGATTGGGGTTACTGTAGAATGGGTTCCATTAGTTTTTTCCCATCCGAAGGGTTCGAAGGCGTCTTCAGGATCCACAGGCCGCTTCCAGGAGGGCTTGGCCATGGCATGGATGATGAAAGGAATGCCGGCGAAGATGAAGGTGCCTATCACCAGAAGCATAATGTACATCGTATTGCTGCCGACGGTAATTTGGTTCGGCGGAATGAAGCTCACCAGGAAGGCCGCCAGGCTGGCCAGGAAGCCGAGGCCGCCTACAATCCACATGCCGAGGGTCTTGCCTCCGGGAATGCGGAAAGTGCGGGGCGTATTCGGTTCCCGGTAGCGCAGATAAATGCCGGAGGCGAACATCAGCATGTACATGATGAGGTACAGGATGATGGTAAGCTGGGAAATAATCTGGTAGGCGGACTGCACGGAAGGCATGATCACGAACATGATGGAAAGCAGGGTGACGATGCAGCCCTGAATGAGCAGGATGCCCATCTGGACGTTGTTCTTGTTCCGCTTCTGCATGACGGGCGGCAGGTTGCCGGCCAAGCCTACCTGGTACAAGCCTTTGGAAGGACCTCCCACCCACGCTGTTACCTGGGCCAGAACGCCTACGGCCAGCGCAAGCGCCAGAATCCAGTTCATCCAGCCGAGGCCGAAGAAGCTGAAGTAACTGTCATAAGAAATCAGCAGGCTCTGCACTAGGTTGATCTGGGAGTTCGGAATGATGAAGCCGATGGCCAGCGTGCCCAGAACGAAAATGAGTACCGTAATGATGGCGGAAATCAGAATGGCCAGCGGATAGTTGCGGCCGGGATCATTCACGTCCTTCACATGCACGGCGGACATTTCCATCCCTGCATAGAACAAGAAGATGCTGGCGGCCAGAACGAGGTTGTTGAAATTGCTCATATCCGGTATCAGCTTGTCCCAGCTCATGTCCAGCAGAATCGGGTTGCCTCCGGCCCAATAGCTCAGGCCCAGCAGAATCAGGATGGCGCCCGGAATGATGGTTCCGATGATGGTGCCCCATTTGGTGACGCCTGCGGAAGTTTTCATGCCGCGCAGGTTGAGCAGGGTAGCCGCCCAGTACACGCACAGCACCACGATGAGCACATACCACTTGTTGGCGGCAAGAGCTTCATCCCATCGCTGTCCGGGTCCCATGAAAGCCAGGGAGACGGCGGCGAAGGTTAGCACGGTCGGAAACCAGATGGTGCTTTCAATCCATTGCAGCCAGATAGCCAGGAACCCCCATTTTTTGCCGAAGGCTTCGCCTACCCAACGGTAAACGCCGCCTTTCTGCGGCCATCCGGTGGTGAGTTCCGCGGCTACCAGGGAGACGGGCACCAGGAAAAAGACCGCTGCAAAAATATAGTAAAAAACGGAACTGAGTCCGTACGTGCTTTCCGCCGGCATGCCGCGCAAGCTGACAATGGCGGAAACGTTAATCATGGCGAGCGTAAATACCCCCATGCGAAGGACGGATTTTACCGCCGGAGCGTTATTGGTTGTAGCGGGACCTGTTGGAGAGGTCCCTGATTGAGTCGTATTATTCATTGGTTTATTCCGGGTTGAGAATTGGGACGGCGTATAGAAGTGCCGACACCGACCTTATCTGAACGACCAGAAAAAGAGCTCTTTCGTTGAAGAGATGGTGCAGATAGGGGTGCCGGAGTCTGTCTTAACAGCGGTTACCGCTTTCCGGATGGAATGGGAAAGGCCGTCCGCTTTCATGCTGGCGCTTTTTTGAGCGGCAAAGCAGGAGCATACGGGCAGAACGTCCGGAATGGCTCTCCGGCTGCGGGGGATTATCTGCCAGGAATGAAAATGAACGCTGCTAATGCCACTTAAGGGGATTCCATTGTCTCAACCCAGTTTTCTGTTTCCCGGGGGACGGCTCCGTGTAGAAAAACGGGTAAGAACGGAAAATGGATTGGTATGGTCCAATTTTTCCCTTCTGGCGGAATTCCGGAGGGGGCTTCGGCTTGTAAGGATCATCGCCCCTTTGACGGGGTTCCACTCGTAGGAATAAACCTTGACGGGAGCTCCCTGCGGGACGGCTTCTCCGCGAACATTCCTGGAAGCCTGGGAGACTCCGTATTGGGAGATGATGAGGTTGTTGGAGGAACGGCTGAAACTCAGCATGCCGTCCCTGGAACTGGTGATGCTGTTGATGTTCCCCTGGCTGTTTTTGGAAATCTGGACTTGGGAATCGTAGGACTGTTTCGAAATAACGGCCCCGGTTTTGGTGGTCATGGAATGGACGCTACCGGTGGAGAGATTCAACGTCTGGGAAGAACCGTCCGGCTGGACAACTTTAGCGAATGCGGCGTTGCCAGTGGTGCAAATATCATCGCAGGGATCAGAACAGGATTGGCAGGGATTGCTTTCCTTGGTCGGTGGAACGCTGCTGGAGCTGGAGGACTCGGAGGGACGCGCAGTTCCGCGTGGAGGCCCGTTCCGAATACGTGGACGTGCGCGAACAGATTACCGTGAAAGCTGCCCTGGGGACTACGCGCCCGGACAACAAGACCGTTTTCCTGATGTCCTGCAAAGAGGCATAGGTACAAATGTGCGATAGCATAACGTGTCCGGATGTTTGCCTGTAAAGTAAAGATCATCAATTATTCAGATAATAAAAAATCCATTATTTTACAAAAATCCGACGTTGTGCTATCACACCTCCTGAATGGCCGAGGGAGATAACCCACTGCACTTTTTTTTCTGTTTATTTCTCCCGGAAAGGTCCCTGGCAGCCGCCAGCCTTCCGGGCATTTTCCAGGGCGGTTGCACCTTCATATCAACATCAACAAATTAAATTAAAATCATGAATACTCCTGTTACTTTACTTGAAGCGGAATTTCCCCTGGACAAATGGGAAGGCCAACTGAAAGGCGACCAGCCCCATTTGAATGTGGAAGCTCCCGCTCCCGAAAAGACGACCCTTTGGGACGGCTACATCAAAATTGAAACCGCAGGCTCTTATGAAATCAAAATCGGCGCGGACGATTATGGTTATTTTACGCTGGGAGGCCAGGCAGCCAGCCTTGCCAACCCGGGACAATACCGGGAATCCGATCCTGTCACCGTGGAACTGGAAGCGGGATGGCACCAGGCCTTCCTTTCCCACACCAACATCGACTACAAGCCGGAATCCGGCAACGTCTCGCGTTTCGACTCCTACCTCAACGGAGTCCAGGTGGAGCTCTACGACATCGTGCCCGCAGAAAACAAGCCGGTGGTATGCAAGAAGGGATGTGACGGCAAGGAAGTTTGTGAGGACCCGGACGCCCCCAGCGGGGGAACCACCCCCAGTTCCTCCCCATCCTCCGCCCGCATGTCCTCCCGGCTGGCCCGTTCTACGGTGTCCGGCTCCTCCGCAGGAACGAACGTGGCGGCGGATGCCTCCCAGGAAAGCATGTATTGGCAGTGCAACTTCGGCCTGTTCCGGGGATTGCCCGGCGTACCCGGAGGCCAGATTGAAATCGTGGAGGAGGAATTTACAGAACGCCTCTGGTCCCCCTCCGCCCTGTTGTTCCGCCATGTGCTGCACAGCAAATTGCTCAAACCCACGGAAGGCTTGAGCAACAACTGCATGGTAGCCGTTCGGAAAGGTTCCCTGCTGGCCTATTACTTCATCACCCAGGGGGAAGAGGACAACGGAAGTGTGGGCAACATCGGCTACAACACGCGCCTGACCAACCGCGCCCGGATGCTGGGAGAAGATTTTACACCAGTCGTTTCCAATCCGGTTTACATTGAAGTGGCGGAAGCCAATGGCAGCAAGATGGTCTATTCCGTGGAAACGGGAGATCCCGTGCGTTTTACGGCATCCAGCGGCCAGCAGCTCACGGAAGCGGATTTTCATGCCTTCATGGATGTGGTGTATGCGGAAGATGGTTCCCTGCGGCAGGTGAGCAATATTTCAGACGGCCTTGCCAGCGTGCAGGACGTGACGGAAGCGGGCTATACGCTGGCCCTGTACCTTCCTTCCCAGGTAGGAGCCAAGGATGAGACGACAGGGCTTTATGCCGTGACGGGAGAGCCGTTCAAGCGCTTTGTTTTTGCCCGCAATGAGGAAGGGGACAAGGCGAGCGTGACGGAAAGAACGCCCGGAAGGAATGATTTTGTCACAACCTGGTGGAAGAATGGAGAGGTATGGTGTCTGGGCAAGGGCACGGGAGACTCCGCTATTCATACGGTCAGGACGCGCACGGAGGTCTCCGAAAAGGAATGGAACCTGCTGACGGAAGTGCGGATGGGGGAAGAAGGAATGGCGGTTTCCAGCCTGATGGAGAACTACAAATCCACCCCGCAGGGCAATCTGCTGATGAGCAGAACGGAAGGTTACGGTTCCGACATGGCCCGCACGACTTCTTATGAATATTCCGCCAACGGGGTTCTGACGAAAGAAACGCGTCCGGACGGTTCCGAAGTCAAGTACGAACAGGATCGTCTGGGTCGTCAGACTCTCGTTTCCACTCCGTATAAAGGCTTTGCGGAAAAGAGAGTGAAGACGACCTACTGCGAAGCGAAGTTCAACGATCACGATCCTGCAGAAGTGACCACCATACTTCGGCAAAAGAACAAGGCGGACGTGCAGTTGAACCAGACGCTTTATACCTATACGGAAGAAAACGACGTCAGGCGCGTGGAAGAAAGGACGACCGCGCTTGGGGCTGAAGGAACGCGGCTGGAAGTGACGGAAACATGGCTGGCCTCCGCGCCCAATCCGTATGCCAGGGGACGCCTCAAGATGCGCCAGGGTATTGACGGCGTACAGAGGGTTTATTCTTACGAACTTACAATCTGGCATGGAGCGGCCTATACCGTGACGGAGGAAACGCAAATCGACGGAGCGCCCGTACCGGGGCAGAGCCGCCGAATGGTGTCCTTCATCTCGGCGGAAGGCAACACGGTCAGGACGGAGGAATACATCCTGCTGACGGATGGAACCTGGTCGCTGCTGGACAGCGCCGACTACGAGTTCGACCTTCAGAACCGCTGGATCAGGAAGACGCGCGGCAACGGACGAATAACGGAACGGGAACTGATGTGCGACGGGCGTCCCCTATTGGAAAAAGACGAAGACGGCATCCTGACCAGCTATGGCTATGACAGCGCAAGGCGGTTGGTGGAAATGATCCGCTCTGCGACGGAGACTACCCCTGAAACCATCATCTCCTATACGAGGGATGCCCTGGGGCGTGTAGTTGAGGAGAGAAAGGACATTGGAGCCATGAGCACTGTGCGCCGGACGGCTTATGACGTGCTGGGGCGCGTCAGCTCCGAGACGGATGAACTGGGAAGGGTTACGACCTACGCCTATAGCGACGACGGATTAACGACGACGGCGACGCTTCCCCATGGAGCAACCCTGATTCGGACGACTGCCCCTGACGGTACTCTTCTCTACCAGGGAGGGACGGGACAGAAGGAACTGTCCCACAGGATTGACATCATTGAGGATGGCATCCGGAAAGTCACATTGGAACCTCAGCCAGAAGGAGACCCGGTAGCAACGTTCCGGGAAATCACCAACGGTTATGGGTTAGTCATCCGCACGGCTACAGCCAACGCCTTGGGCAGTTTCTATTACAGCCGGTTCACGTATGATGAACGGGGGTATCTTGTCAAGACGGAGGTGGATGCGGGAACGCCTGCTACCGCCATGGCTCCAACCTTGAAGGAATACGACGCCTTCGGCAATGTAACGAAGGAAACATGGAAGCTGGACGATCATCCCGATGCCACCAATTCCCGCATCACGATTTATTCCTATGCGGCTGAACAGGGGGATGACGGCATCTACCAGATCACGACCACGACTATGAACAACAGCCAGGGAACAACCTATTCCCTTACGGAAAAGGTTTTGATTTCCTCCCTGTCCGCAACTTTGGAAGACAAAACGGTTTCTATTGACCCGAGAGGGCAGGAATCTGCTTCCTGGACGGAGTATGCCGGAGATGCCAAGCGAATCAGCAAGAACAAAATCCCGGGTTGTGAAACTGCGGCAATCTCCCTGATCGTGGATGGCCTGGCTGTGTCCCGCACTGATTATGCCGGAGTAACGACAAGTATTGCCCGCAGCTACACGGAAACAGGCATTGTTCTCGCCTCCACGGATGTCCGCGGCAATGTGACAACAACTGTCCAGGACATCGCCGGGAGGACAGTCAGCGTAGCGGATGCTGCGGGGAATGCCACTACTTACGCTTATGGGGAACCGATCGACTCTCCTACGGTCATCACGGACGCTTTGGGGCATACTTCCTACTACGCCTATGATATGAGAGAAAGGAAGATCGTGGAATGGGGAACGGGCATCCAGCCTGCCGTCTTTGCCTACGACAACGCCGACCATCTGATCAGCATGCGAACGTTCCGGGTGAGCGGGGAAACCATTACAACCGACCCGCGGGAACGGACTGATGGCGACACGACTACCTGGACTTACGAGAAGGCCAGCGGTCTTTTGCTGTGCAAGACCTATGCGGATGAGACTCATGAGAATATATCTTATAACGTTTTCAATATGATTACTTCAAAGATAGATGCAAGAAATGTGACTGTTTCTTTTATTTATGATCTCAAAAAAGGAGTAAATACTTCTATTATTGCCGATGATGGAACTCCAAGAATTACCTATGCTTATAACCACTTGGCGCAGATGACCCGTGTGACGGACGATGCCGGTACCAGGGACTTTACCTACAACCAGTACAATGAACTGGTGACGGAAACGACGACGGGACTGGCTCAAAGCGCTTTGACTCACCAACGCGACAGCCAGGGCAGGGATGCGGGCTACAGCCTGCAATACGGCAATTCCACCGTCCAGCAGACGGCGCTGGGTTACGATACTGCCGGAAGGCTCTCAACCGTGGAACTCAACGGAATGGCAACTCCTTTTGCCTATGGCTACAATGCCAATAACGGCCTGCTGGAGACGCTGAATTATCCCAATACGCTGAAGAGATGGTACACACGGGAAGAAAAGCGGGACCTGGTTATTAAAGTGGATTATCTGCGTCCGGGAGGTCAGAATTATCCGGCCAAGGTTGATTACACCTATGACTCCCTGGGGCGTCCCGTGACGAAAAAGGATTATTTCAACACACCCGGTCCCGATTTGACACATGCCTACACGTATAATGACCGTGGCGAGCTGACTGCCGATGCCATGAGCCGGGGAGGAACCTACAGCTACGCCTATGACAATATCGGCAACCGGGAAATGTCCCGGGAAGGCACGGCTGTTCCCACTGCCTATGAAACCAATGAACTCAACCAGTATATTTCCATTGGAGAAGGAGAGCAGGCTGTGTTCGTTCCGGAACATGACGCTGCCGGGAACCAGACGAAAATCAGGACCGCCACGGGAGAATGGACCGTTGCCTACAATGCCTTGAACCAGGCGGCGAGTTTCACGCAAGGCGGCAAGCGCGTGGAATGCCGTTACGACTACATGGGAAGGCGAGTGGAGAAATCCGTTTATGAGGGAGAAGATCTTGTTTCCCGCAAGCGCTTCCTGTACCGCAATTACCTGCAAATTGCGGAACTGGATGCCACCGACACAACGGAGGAGGCAACACCCATTCTCCGCAAAACCTACCTGTGGGACCCGATGGAACCGGAAGCCACGCGCATTCTTGCCATGAGCCTGTTTGATGAAACGGGAACGTACCAGGAAGACTTGTATTACACGCATGACTTCATGAAAAACACGATAGCTCTGTTTGGCATCCAGGCAGGAAGAAGAGCCTTGTATGAATACGGGCCTTATGGTAGTGTGGTCAAGATGGAAGGTAATGCAGCCGAGCTGAATCCGTTCCGCTTTTCAAGCGAGTATTCCGATGACGAATTGGGATTGGTCTATTATAATTACAGATATTATCATGCCCTCTCCGGGCGGTGGCTGACGAAAGACCCCATGGAAGAATATAGTACGTTGAATATGTACAGATTTCTCAATAACAATTTGGGAATTGATCAACTTGGATTAATCAGCGTGTCTCAACAACAGCCTTTGCCCAGCGGGCCTCCTCGCGTGGAAGGACCTCCCGAATTAGGCTATAAAAGCATCTCAAAGAAAGCGGGTGAGTGTGGACACTTTCGCTGGGATATTCAATGGATTCTTAAGGGAAAAACGAACCCAGATGGAGTAATATATCAGGAAGTCAAAATAAAGGGAAAAATTAAAAACTGTGATAAAGAAGATCCTAATTCTGTTCCTCTGTCGAGCTTAGAAAAAGAAAGCTGGAATGTGAGTGGAACGATGAAAGATACATGGTCATTTGCTAAACTGTTTTCTCACGAGGAACGGCCTACGGAAGGAACAGCTACCTTTGAGGGAACGGCTTACTATACATCGAAAAAACCTGGTATGGGAAAACCTCCTGTATGGACATATGCAGGAGACGAGGCGGAACCTCTGTGTAAAGGAGGAGTTTGCCTTGCCGATACATCCCACAATGGACTTGAAAAAGAGCCGCCAGCCAACTCTAACAAAGTCACAAGAACCTTGAAAATATCATGGTGCTGTTGTAAATCCAATAAAAAGACTAAATTTGAATCATGAGAATATTACCCTCTGCCTGTTGTATTGGATTTCTATGTACGTTGATTTCCTGTACTCACAACAATATTGGACAAAACGATATTGAGCATATTGAAATCATTCATGATCAATTTAATCCAAAAGTAGATGATTTGTATTTACCTGGTTACAAACGTTATTCTTGGACGGATTATCCCTCCGACAGTATTCGGGAGATCAGGGAGAGGGCGAAACGCCTGAAACAAGGAATGGATGAACAACAGGTGATTGCCCTGATGCGTCCTTTGGTTGTAAGTTCGTCTTTTTCTTTTCTGCTGGCAAAGTACAGGGATCCGGAAATTATAAAAAAGGAGTTTCATTTTAATGAATCTTCAAAAGATTTGGTGAAGATCAATCAGTCATCTTATGATCCAAAACGTTCTGATAGATTCTACATCTTCATGGAAATTCCCTTTTCTGAGAAAACAGGGAAACTCCGGAAAGATGGACGGGAGCTTGAATTGGATGTAAAAAGAATTCGTCATGGGACGGATGCTTTAGAATTTGAGGGATATCGCCTGCCCGTTTCTGAAAAACGTCCGATGTATCGGTATAGATAACAGATGAAATGAGGTTTCCATGAGGATACATGAAGAGCCCCGAAATATTTCGGGGCTCTTTTTTGCTCAATGGTATTTTACCTGTTTTCTTATCATGTGACTTTTGATGCCGAAAAATGGCTTGAAATGAAAAATGTGAAGTAGCCTTATGATAGTGTAATCAGGATGGAAGGTAATGCAGCCGAGCTGAGTCCGTTCCGTTTCTCAAGCGAGTATGCTGATGACGATGTAGGATTGGTCTGTTATAATTACCATTATTTCAATCTTATGGATGGCAGATGGATCAGTAGATATTCTATTCAAGAATCTGATAGCTGAAATTTGTATGAATTTACTAGGAATAATAGTATTTACATTTCTGATTTTTTAGGACTGCTGTTTTTGTTCTTTCTACCTTCGATCCGAATGATCCTCAACTAAATGGGTCTCAAGTCAAAATAGCCGATAAAGATATAAAAGCTATAGATGATTTTTTAGCGGATTTTGATGCAGTAGATGAAGATATGCGGATAAAACTTAAGTAAAACACTGGTAAAGAGTGGTTGATCAGTAGATCAGTAAAAAACTCCCAGTTCCTGCCTTGATGAGGTTCTCCCTTTAGGCAGGAATTTTTGTGATCTGATATTATCAGGAGACCAAGTTTTTATGGATGATTTTCCAAAAGCGCATAAAGCCCTCATGAAGAATCCATATTTTATTGTAAAGGGCTCCCGGATGTTCCGGGAGCCTTTTTGTTTTTCCATTTTCCTGATGGATTTTTCGGGAAAGAAGAAGTAGGTCGGGAATTGTTTCCCTGTCTCTCCATGAATATTCCTATTCATTGCCTGCTGCTCCAGACTCCGGGAGAACTCCTGGAAGGTGAAAAAGACTTCCTCCGGCTGGGGTATGCCGTGGAAGCCTTTCCTTCCACACAGGACGCCTCCTGCCTGGATGATGCGGAACCGGAAGAACTTCCGCTGCATGCCTATGCCCCCGGCTGGCGCCATGGCGACCTGCCTGTGGTTCGTTCCCGCCGTGCTTCTCTGGTCCGGATGCTTGCCGATCCCCGCTGGCAGAAGGAGGATCATGCCCGACAATGAACCGGCACAAGTCCGCAGGAACATTCGCCAGACGCAGAACAGTAACTGCCGTTGCGCGCAGACTGTGGAAACTCAGAGGGGCAAGTCTCCGCCTGTTTCCTTTCGCTGCTGGAGGATTCTTTTCAATGTATCCGAATTTCTTCAGCAGAGCGTTGAATTCGATGGAAAGTTTGCTCGACGTATGATCCGCCTGCGCGTGACGCATTGCCGCTACCGGAAATACGTAATCGCTCGCACGGTTGCAAGCCGTCTGTCCAGAACTTCCTTCAAAGGCAAGATGATGGGCTTGTTCATGTGCCTTTTGGTTTTTTGGGCCGTCATCAAAATGCTTCCACCTTCCATGTCAATTTGCTTCCATTGGAGGGTAGCGATGTTGTCCAAACGCTGGCCTTCCGTATAAAGGCAGACGCGTATCATGTCGGGCCATTCTCCCGGCAGGATTTCGGTCAATCGTTGAGCTTCCTCGACTGTGAAAGCGCGCCTTTCGGTAGCATCGGCACGGTTGATCTTGCTGGGACGCACCCCCTTGAAAGGATTGTACGGAAAGAGCCGTTCGTTGACTGCCTGTTGAAAGGCTGCATTCAAACCGTATAGGTAAATGCTTACCGTCTTGGAACTCAGCAATTCCAAATATTTTTCCATGAACCTTTGCGCCTGGGCCTCCGTCACCGTGTCCAGGGGCATTTCCTGTTTGGGTCCCAGAAAGTCGAGAAAACACCGGATAGCCTTCCCGTAACGAAGATTGGCACGTCAGTTGGGGCGGGTTGCCAGCCATTGATGCGGATAATCCTTGTCGCTGGGCATGTATTTTTTGTTTCGCAGGACGGACTTGGCCTTGTTCCCGGCGAGTGAAACGATAACATCGGCATTTAGAAGTGCCCCTTTTGCTTCCTTCTCCAGCTCTTCTGCGATGATGCGCGCCTGAAGTTCAGCTTCTTTCATGGCGGCGTTCTTCAATTTGCCTGGAGTAACCAAGGGAGTGATCTTGATGCCGGTGGTACGAACCTTGAGTTTGTCTCCAACTCGGAAGCAGGCGTACCATGTGTCTTTTCTTTTGATAATTCCAGCCATAATGTTGTGGTGTTAGCGGTTTTGAATCTGCTATGCACCGGAAAGTCGATGTATAGCACAGTGCATAACAAAACCATGTAATAGGACTGAATATCACACAATCTGCTACCAAGGGAGGCCTTGTAAAATGAGGGGTTTACAATAAACCCGAAGGCAAAAAATGGAGCGGATGATGGGATTCGAACCCACGACATCAACCTTGGCAAGGTTGCGCTCTACCCCTGAGCTACATCCGCTTTGGATGACCGGAGCCTTGCGGCATCCGTGTGGCAGAAAATATATAGGGTTATCCGGATTTGGCAAGATTTTTTTAGAGAAAAATTCATGTTCACCGGAATAGGGCCATGCTGCCGTACCTTTTAAAGAGGACTGATGGTTCTGTGGAAGGAGCGGGGAGGACGGGAAGGTGCCAGGCTGCTTTTTCCGGTTGTTCCGGTTTGACTTCGGGGAAGGCGGCGTTTTGTTGCTCTTTCAATTCCGCGGCCGTTTTGGTTCCATGTTCCAGCAACAGTTTTCCTTGGCGGCGTCATGGCGGTTCCTGGCGTGGGCCAGCATGGAAATCGTTCCCCTATGTACGGCATTGACGTTGGCTCTCTGTTCCAGATAAAATTAACCTGCTCCGTATTGCCGCGGCAGATGGTATTCTTGAGCGCCGTATCTTCGTTAACCGATCGTTTGCAGTGTGGTTCCGTAGGTTTCAGCAGTTGCTGGGCCTGGGGCGTACGGATGACGGTAAAGGCGTACGGGGTGAATTCATCCGGCTCCGGGGCCAGGCGGTTTTCCGCCACGGCGCGGACGAGCCGCTTGACGTTTTCCGCCAGCAGGTCTTCCGAGTCCACGCTTTCAACCGGGCGAAGGCCAGCAGGTTGTCCCTTCTGTCCCGCCATCAGGAGACGCAATCCTCCAGAGGATGACTGTGGTCGGCATCTCGGGGTGGTCTTAACCGGAAGAGCATGTATTTATCCCTTATAACGGCGGAATGGCGTCGGTGTCCGAAATGAAGCGGTTTTTACGGCAAGAATACGGAAAATCATGAAGGGCTCCCTGTTGCCATAAAAAACGGGACTGTTCCGGAAGGCGCGTTTTCCTTGCCTTGGAACAGTCCCGTGAAGAAAGGGAGCCAATGGAGGAGATCAATAGCTTCTGGCCCAGAGGACGCGGCGTTCCGTCATGCGGCCGGTGAGGATGCAGGGGGCGGGTTCCCCGCGGCCCAGTTCGCCGAGCGGGATGCAGCGGATGGAGATGCGCAGGCGCTTGGCGAGTTCCTCTTCCTCTTCCGGAGAGCCGTCCCACGGCACCTGGAGCCAATCGGCGTCTCCTTCTCCGGAGAAGTTTTCTTCCAGCTCCCGCAGGGTGGAGGCGGGGCGGATGTGGGCATCCCGGAAGGCGATGGCCCGTTGAAGCAGGGTATCCTGGATGTTCTGGAGAATGTCCGTAACGGTATCAACCAGTTCCGTTTCCGGGACAAAGGATTTTTCATTGACGGGCTGGACGCGCCGCTGGAGGCAGACGGAGCCTTTTTCCAGGTCCCGGGGGCCGATTTCCAGGCGCACGGGCACTCCCTTCTTCACCCATTCCCATTTCTTGGCGCCGCCGCCCAGGTCGCGCCTGTCCACCAGCACGCGGAGCGGCTGGCCATGGAAATTCTTGGCGCGGAGGGTGCGTGCCAGTTCCTCGCAGTGGTCCAGAATGGCCTGGCGGCTTTCTTCCTTGGGCGTAACGGGGATGATGACGACCTGCTGGGGAGCCACGCGGGGCGGGCAGACCAGGCCGTCGTCGTCGGAGTGCATCATGATGAGCGCCCCGATCATGCGGGTGGAGACACCCCAGGAGCTGGTCCAGGCGAACTGCTGGGTATTGTCCCTCCCGGCAAAGCAGATGTTCTGGGATTTGGAGAAGTTCTGTCCCAGGAAGTGGGAGGTTCCGGCCTGGATGGCCTTGCGGTCCTGCACCATGGCTTCCACCGTGTAGGTCTGTTCCGCGCCGGGGAAGCGTTCCGCCTCCGTTTTTTCCCCGGGGATGGTGGGAATGGCGAGCACATCCCGCTGGAAGTCCTCGTAAACCTTGTGCATGGTGAGGGTTTCCTCAATGGCCTCCTCACGGGTTTCATGGGCCGTGTGGCCTTCCTGCCACAGGAATTCAGCCGTGCGCAGGAAGATGCGGGGCCTCATTTCCCAGCGCATCACGTTGCACCACTGGTTCACCTTGAGGGGCAGGTCGCGGTAGCTGGATGTCCAGCGGGCGAAGGCCGCGCCGATAACGGTTTCCGAGGTGGGGCGGATGACGAAGGGTTCCGTGAGCTCCCCGGTAGGAATCATGCGGGTCTTTCCGGTGGCTTCATCCTTCTGCGCTTCCAGCCTGTGGTGCGTGACCACGGCGCATTCCGTGGCGAAGCCTTCGGCGTGCTCCGCTTCCTTCTCCAGATAGGAAATCGGAATCAGGAGGGGGAAATAGGCGTTTGTGTGGCCGGTGTCCTTGAAGCGCTGGTCCAGGTCCTTCTGGATGAGTTCCCAGATGGCGTAGCCCCACGGCTTGATGACCATGCAGCCGCGCACCTCGGAATTCTCCGCCATGTCAGCGGCCTTGATGACTTGCTGGTACCACTCGGGAAAGTCCTGGGCGCGGGTGGGGGTGATTGCAGTTTGTTGAGACATATTGGATGGTATGTTGAATGGAGCGGGCGCGGCCCGCAAAGGAAGCTCGGAATATTAAAAGGGGGCGTTTCTGTATTCCCGGTAATTGCTGTAGGCGAAGAGGGCCATGAATATGGGAATGAAGTAGCCGTGGAAGAGCTGGAAGCTGAGCAGCCCGATAATGATGGACGTGATGAATCCGGTCATGAACACTTTTTTGGGGGAGCGGATGAACTGGGCGATCAGCTGGCCGCCGTCCAGGGGGTAGATGGGCAGCAGGTTCAGGATTGTCCACCATTCCCCGATCATGATGAGGCAGGAGAGGATGTAAAGCTGGGGGGAGATGGCCGCCGCCGTGAAGGGGCTGATGGCCAGGTCCCAGAAGGTCAGGTTGTGCGCGGTCATGACCGGGGCGACGATGTTCCAGGTAATCCACAGGCTGATGATGCCCAGCAGCAGGGTCATCATGGGGCCCGCCAGAATCATGAGGGCCCTTCCTCCGCGCGTCAATTGCATGCCGTGGCTGCTCGTCAGGCCGCCGAAGAGTTCCAGAACGATCGTCTGCTGGCCCCCGCCCAGCCTGCGGCCCACCAGAGCGTGCCCCATTTCATGGGACAGGATGGCGACGAAGCCGGCAATGACGAACAGGGCCGGATAAATGAGGCCTTCCACACTGTTGATGCTGAGAGCGCCGCCGAAGATGGCCAGCACCACCCAGAAGCTGGGGCGGATGTAAACAGGTATCCCGAACAGGGTGAAATGAATCATGCGCGAGAGGGTAAGGGCAGATTCCCCTTTTGCCAAGCCCGGAGAATGTGCATGCACCGTTTTGGCGTTGGTGCGGTGCAGGGGATTGTGTTAAAAGGCCTTCATGAGGCTGTTTCCCATCATCCTGTGCTGCGCCGTGCAGGCCGTACGGGGGTATGACGGACCCCCGCCCCTGACGGAGGTGGACGGCCGTTCCCCCATCCGCATGGGGGGGGAATTGCTGGGCGGCTACCGTTCGGACTACATCCACCGCGGGGAAAAGATGGGGCCCAATTCCGTGGAAGGCCAGATTTCCGGCGGGGCCTCCCTGTCGGACTCCTGGGCGGTCAGCGGGGAATTCTTCGCCATCCGCAACTGGCAGGGGCGCAATTTCAGCCAGACCACCCTGCACGGGGAACTTCAGTATTACCTGGCGGACGAGTGTACGGCCGGACTGTTTGTCAACGGGCAGTGGTATGATTCCTGCCCCCTGAAAACAGGAACGGAGCCCGGCCTGTCCCTCAAGTGGAACCCCATGCCGTCCTGGTCGTTCAGCGGCTCTTTCCTGTATGATTCCGGGCAGGAGGGGATGTACTCCCAGTGGGGCGTTACCTGGCAGCCCCTGCTGTGTGAATCCGTCGCCATGGTGAATACGGTTTCCCTGGGGTTTTCCCATGATTACCTGGGGAGAAACGGCTTGAAGGAACTGATGGTGCGCACGGGCGCGCGGTGGGCCGTTTCCGGCAGTCTGCGGTTGGAGCCTTTCCTGGGGTGGTATTGCGGCTACGGGCGGGACGATTTCAAAAAAGTGGTGCTGGGCCTTTGGTGCTCTTACGTTTTTTAACGGGCGGATTTCTCCGGTTTTCCGGCATTTTCCAGTTGCCAAACGGGGAGGCTTGGTCATAATGGCCCGCGTATTATGAAGCCTACACTTCTTGTTTTAGCAGCTGGTATGGGTAGCCGTTACGGCGGTCTCAAGCAACTTGACCCGATGGGTCCCAATGGTGAAGTCGTTCTCGACTATTCTGTTTATGATGCCATCCGGGCCGGTTTTGGAAAAGTGGTATTCATTATCCGCCGTGACTTTGAAGATATTTTCAAGGAAAAGGTCGGCAGCCGCTTTGCCGGCAAGATTGAGGTGGATTACGCCTTCCAGTCCCTGGACGACCTGCCTGAAGGCTTTTCCGTGCCGGAAGGCCGTGAAAAGCCCTGGGGCACCGCCCATGCCCTGCGCGCCGCCCGCCACGTGGTAAAGGAACCCTTTGCCGTGGTGAACGCGGATGACTTTTACGGCGCGGACGCCTTTGTGCAGGCCGCCAAGTTCCTGACCTCCACTACGGATGAACCCGGAAAGGCCCATTACGGCATGATCGGCTATCCGCTGAAGAACACCCTCTCCGACAACGGGGACGTGAACCGCGGCATCTGCTCCATCAAGGAAGGCCTGCTGGACGGGGTGGAGGAATTCGTGAAAATCCAGGCTGATGAAGACGGCGTGGTGCGCGGCAACAACCTGAAGGGCGAACGCCTGCCTGTGGACCCCGGCGAACTGGTTTCCATGAATTTCTGGCTCTTCTCCCCCTCCTTCATCGATCTGACGGAAGACCGTTTCATTGACTTCCTGAAGGAACACGGCCAGGAGCCCAAGAGCGAATGCTTTATTCCCACCGTGGTGGACGCCCTGATTCATGAAGACCGCGCGGACTGCGCCGTTCTTCCCACCTCCTCCACCTGGTTCGGCATGACCTATCCCGGGGACAAACCCATGGTCGTGGAGGGCATCAACAAACTCATCAAGCAGGGCGTATACCCTGAAAAGCTCAACTAAGCCTCTTTTCCCATGCACGATCTCAAGGCTGTATCATCCCTGTTCGATCTCCGGGGCGACTTCGTCCACGGTTACTCCTACGGCAGCGGCCACATCAACGACACCTACTGCATCTGGGTGGACCAGGCGGGCCAGCGCATCCGCTACATCCTCCAGCGCGTGAACCATAACGTGTTCAAGCAGCCCATCCCCCTGATGGAAAACGTGAAGCGCGTGACGGACCACGCCCTGAAGCGCCTGAAGGAGGAGGACTGCCCGGAAGCCTACCGCCGCACCCTCACGCTGGTTCCCTCCGTGGACGGCAAGCCGTACGCCCTGGATGCGGACGGCAACTGCTGGCGCGTGTACCCGTTCATTGAACGCGCACGCACCTATGACCAGATTGAAACTACCAGGCAGTGCCAGGAAGCGGCGCGCGCCTTCGGCGAGTTCCAGAAACTCACGGCGGACCTGCCCGGAGAACCCCTGTTTGAAACCATCCCCGATTTCCACAACACCACTTCCCGCCTGGAGGCCCTGAAAAAGGCCATCCAGTCCGACCCCCTGGGCCGCGTGAAGGAAGTGCAGAAGGAAATAGACTGGTACCTGGCCCGTGAAGCGGACTGCCATCTGGTGGTGGACTACCTGAAATCCGGCGAACTGCCCCTGCGCTGCACGCACAACGACACCAAGCTGAACAACGTGATGCTGGACGACGTGACCGGGGAAGGCATCTGCGTGATCGACCTGGACACCACGATGCCCGGTTCCGCCATTTACGACTTCGGGGACATGATCCGCACGGCTACGTCCCCCGCCGCAGAAGATGAAAAGGACACCTCCAAGGTCACGATGCGCATGTTCATGTTTGAGGCGCTGGTGCAGGGTTACCTGAGCTCCGCCAAGAGCTTCCTGACGCCTCTGGAAAAGAGCCTGCTGCCGTTCTCCGGCAAGCTGCTCACGATGGAATGCGGCATCCGCTTCCTGACGGACTACCTGTCCGGAGACGTGTACTTCAAGATCCACCGCCCGGAACACAACCTGGACCGCTGCCGCACGCAGATGGCCCTGGTGGAATCCATCGAGGCGCAGATGGATGAAATGAAGGCCGTTGTGGACCGCTACTAACCAATACCTACCAACATCGGAAAAACATATGAAGATTCTCGTAACCGGCGGCGCCGGATTCATCGGTTCCCACATTGTGGAACACTATCAGGACAAGGCGGAGGAAATCCGCGTGCTGGACAACCTGCGCACGGGCTACCTCAAGAACCTGGACGGGCTCAGGCACACCTTCATTGAAGGCTCCATCTGCGACCGCGAACTGGTGCGCCAGGCGGTGCAGGGAGTGGACTACATCTTCCACATGGCCGCGCTCGTCTCCGTGCCGGAATCCATGAGCAAGATCGGAGAATGCATTGACATCAACGTCAACGGCCTTCTGAACGTGCTGGAGGAAGCTTCCGCCGCCGGGGTCAAGAAAATCGTGCTGGCGTCTTCCGCCGCCATCTATGGTGACAACCCCACCGTGCCCAAGCTGGAAACCATGTACCCGGAACCCAAGAGCCCCTATGCCATCACCAAGCTGGACGGGGAATACTACCTCAACATGTTCCGGGCGGAAGGCAAGGTCAACACGGCCGCCGTGCGCTTCTTCAATGTCTTCGGCCCCCGGCAGGACCCCAAGGGGGCCTATGCCGCCGCCGTGCCCATTTTCATTGAAAAAGCCGTCAAGGGAGAAGACATCACCGTGTACGGCGACGGCACCCAGACGCGCGACTTCATTTACGTGAAGGACATTGTGGGGGCCCTCACCTTCGTGGCGGAGCATCCGGAAGTCACCGGCGTGTTCAATGCCGGGTACGGCGGCCAGATCACCATTGAAGAACTGGCGGACAACATCATCAAGGCCGCGGGTTCCTCCTCCAAGGTGCTCCATGCCCCGGAACGCGCCGGCGACGTGAAGCATTCCCGCGCCTGTGCGGACAAGCTCCGGAGCGCCGGATGGCAGCCCAAACACACCCTGCCGGAAGGCCTGGCGACTACGCTGGAATATTTCAAGGGCATCCTGGGCAAGTAACTTTCCGGAACCTCCGGGTTCATCATCATTCAGGGACTGTCTCCGCTCCTGCGGCGGAGACAGTCTTTTTTCATGCCGGAATGGCTCATGTATGACAAATTCCGCCGATGCTATCATCTGAATCATTCAAAAAGACATTTTGCCATAACGGGAATGGCAGAAGCGCAGCATTCCGATAGGAATGAAAATTCATTCATCATCAAGCAGGTTTCCCGGAATGAGGCAATACTTTGCAGCTACAATAAGATGATTGGCGGAAGTTGATATTTCGTATTTGTTAGAGAAAAAGATTTCTTACAGGAAGGGCGGTCGCCGGGATTGAATATCATTGACAGGAGGAAGGGTTAATAATAGAGACCAAAAACGATATGCATCCCTTCAGAAGTACTTCTGCCAATCATCTAGCTGCGTTTAATGATCCCTATCTTGAACTGGTCATGGCCCGCCGGAAGGAGGAAGCCCGCTGGGGATGGATACCTTTTGCCGCATTCGTCTCCTTTTTATTCGTGTACCGTATCTTCGGCTTGTTCATGCCGAGCAATGATGCGGACGGCTCGGAACCCTGGCTTTTCGTGCTGGCGCTGGCAGGCTGGGGGCTTCTGGCGCTCATCCACATGATTGTGCTTCCCATCTGGATGCTGATCGCCTCCCTCCGTTACTGGGAGGTGAACCGCAGGATGCTGGCGGTGACGGGGCTTCTGTTCAGTATTCTTGCCCCTGTCTGCATGGTTCTGATGCTGTCCTGCTGGTCCGTGTCCGGTTGAAGCGGTGCTTGACCGTTCCACTGGACGCCGCGGGGAAGGGGCATTCTGCGGCGTGAGTCCGGTTGCCGCGGGCTCCCCTGGCTGATGGCCGTTTGGCGGGGCGGGTAATTTCTTCTCCTCTCTTTTTCCTCCTCTTTCTGCGGGGAGGGGACGGCGTTCCCTCCGTGAAACTTGCCGGATTCCGGGGATTGGCCTTTTCTCCGGTCTTCCCAGCGGGTAAAATACCTCCAATGGATCTGTTCAGTTTACAGGAAGCGGACGCGAGAGAAGGCTTCGAGCCTGGAGCGGATATGTCCGCCATGCCCCTGGCCGCGCGCATGCGTCCGCGCACTCTGGATGAAGTGGCGGGACAGAGGCACCTGCTGGCGCCGGGAAAGCTGCTCAGGCGCGCGATTGAAACGGACAGGTTCACCTCCCTGATTTTTTACGGTCCTCCCGGCTGCGGGAAGACCACCCTGGCCGCCGTCATCGCCCGGACGACGAACGCCCATTTCATGATGCTCAACGGGGTGGAATCCAACGTGGCGGACATCCGGGAGAAAATCGCCCAGGCGCAGATGAGGATGAGCATGCACGGGCGGAAAACCGTCCTCTTCGTGGATGAGCTGCACCGATTCAACAAGGCGCAGCAGGACGTCCTGCTCCCCCATCTGGAAAAGGGAACGGTCAGGTTCATCGGCGCGACGACGGAGAACCCCTACTTTGCGATCAACTCCCCCCTGCTGTCCCGCTCCCAGGTTTTCCCGCTGGAACCCGTGCCGGAGGAAGAGCTGGCCGCCCTGCTGAAGCGTGCCCTGGCGGACGCGGAGCGCGGGCTGGGAGCCTCCCGCGTGGACATGGAGGAGGAAGCCCTGAACCACCTGGCCGCCAAGGCGGACGGAGACGCCCGGAAGGCCATCACGGCGCTGGAAGTGGCCGTTCTGTCCACCCCTGCCGGGGAAGACGGCGTTATCCATGTGAACCTCTCCGTAGCGGAGGAATCCATCCAGCGCAAGGCCATCAAGTACGACCGCCTGGGAGATTCCCATTACGACACGATTTCCGCCTTCATCAAGTCCATGCGCGGCTCTGATCCTGACGCCGCCCTGTACTGGCTGGGGATGATGCTGGAAGCCGGGGAGGACATCCGCTTCATCGGGAGAAGGCTTGTCATCGCCGCGTCGGAAGACGTGGGGCTGGCAGACTCCAACGCCCTGCGCGTGGCGCTGGACGCGGCGCGCGCGGCGGAAATGATCGGCATGCCGGAGGCGCGCATCCCGCTGGCGCACGCCACCGTTTACCTGGCTACGGCCCCCAAGAGCAATTCCGCCTACATGGGCATCAATGCCGCCATGGATGACGTGCGCAACGGAAAAACGCTGGCCGTGCCGGAGCACCTCCGGACGCCCACGCGCAAGAAGCTGGCCGCCGCCGGCGGTGCGGACGCCGCCAGGCTGGAATACCTGTATTCCCATGATTACCCGGAACATTACGTCCCCCAGGCCTACCTGCCGGAAGGCCGCGTTTACTACACCCCCACCGGAAACGGGCTGGAACTGCGCATCAAGGAGCGCATGGAATACCGCCGCAAGCTGGCGGAGGAAGGCGGGAAAAAGGGCTGAACAGGGCGCTTCCCTTGTCCAAGCTGACGGCGCCAGCATGCCGGCAGATGCACGGGCCGCCTCTCAATTCGTTTTGATTTTTCCGGGAATGCGGCTCCATTCGTCGACAAAGAAGGAAGGAAACGCTTGCGCCAGCTCCTGCATGGGAGCGGGCAATCACTTTTTCCGGGAAAAAGGGGAAGGCAGGAATTCCCGCGGGAACATCCTGCCTTTTTGAAGGTTTTGATAGGGAGAAGGCTTGTGCGCCTCCGCTTTCCGGAAGGAATCAGGGTTCCTTGGTTACGATGATGTCGCAGTCCGCGTCAAACCAGCCCTGGCCCTGGCAGTCGAAGACCAGGTCCGGTTTTTCGGAACCGGAGAGGCGCAGGGTGAATTCGCGCCCGTTTTTGTCTTGCTGGTCCTTGGGCAGTTCGCTGACCACGCGGCTGCCCCTCATGAAGCGGGGATTGCGAATGTTGCAGCCGCCGCTGTTCATCTTGAAGGTGATCTTGTAGTTGCCGGGGCCGTTGAGCATGCTGCCGATGTTGACGCGGGTGGGCGTAAATTCCGGGCGCAGGTCATAGCCCGTGAAGCGCGGCTCCTTGAGGGTGACGGGTTCCGTCAGGAAGCGGTAGTAGTTCTGCGCGCCTGTTCCCATCAGGGTCTTGGGGGAGATTTTGGCGATGTCCGCCAGAGTTTTCAACGCCTGGTCCTTTTTCCCCTCGCTGCGGTAGAGCCAGAACCTGGCCGCCATGACCTGCTGTTTTTGCAGGGGAGTCAGGCCGGGGATTTTGAGCTGCTTGTCCACATAGGCATGGGCGGCCTTGTAGTCTTTCTGGCCGCCGTTTTTGCCGGAGTCTTCCACCATCCGCTGCACCTTTTCAATGTAGGGCAGGTGCTTGAAGGTGTATTTGAAGTGCATGCCCCTGGTGTCTTCCGGGTCCGCCTTCTTGATTTTTTCCAGAATGTCCTTCCTGGCGGAGGCCGCGTACGGGGGAAGCTGCTGGAGGCCTTCCCCGTAGAGAAGGGCCGCGTTCGCGCCGGAAGAGGCGTCCGCCTTTTCCCACAGGGCATTGGCCTTCTCCTGCTGCTTCACGGCTTCCAGCGCCTGCTTCATGACGGCGGGCAGCGTTTCCTTGGAAACGCCTTCGGACAGGAAGACCATGCCGCCGGCGGGGGAAACCACCTGGATGGCCGGGATATTCCAGATTTCACCGGGAGGCTTGGGCAGCTTCTTTTCCTCTTCCGTCATTTCCTCCCGTTCATCCTGGATGCACCAGAGGACGGGTTCCGGGGAGTCCTTGGCCAGGTGCTCCACGGCGCGGGTGACTTCGCGCGATTTGGGGGACCAGTCCGTGCCGGCCCACACGACGATCATGTATTTGTTGACGGTTTTGGCCTCGTCCTTCACGGCGCTGTAGGCCGGAAGGGCCGCCTGGACGGGCGCGGACAGGAGGAGGGCTGCGGCCAGCAGGCCGGGAACGATGTTGAGATGATGAAACATGGCGTTAATGGAAAAGGGTGCAGGGGTTATTTTTCGTAAACGAGGATGTGGCGCAGGTGCATGAATTCCGGCTGGGCGTTCTTGGCTTCCACCTTGATCCACTTGGCCTTGGTTCCTTCCGGAGCGGTGATGACCCATTCCTTGGGCATGTTTTCCGTGGCGGCCAGGGGGAACCAGGTGGCTCCGTCCGTGGAGGTGGAGACCTCCATCTTCTTCATGCGGTCTTCATTGCCGTTGCGCTTGGTGACCACCAGCCCGGCCAGGTCCACGCCGTTTTTCAGTTCCACAATGACGTTGGGGTTCGCTTCCTTGTCCGTATGCTGGGAGCCGCCGCAGGGGCGCAGCAGGTTGATGTGGTCCCACGGGCTGTCCCACTGGCAGGTGGTGGAGCACCGGACCATGCCGTCCGCGGGCACCAGCTTCCAGCCCTGGGGGATGGCTGCATTGACCGTGTTGGCAGACGTATCGGCGTCAGAGAAGGAGGCGGCCGCTTTGCTCAGGGTCTGGAAGGCCGGGATGGAGCGGGCCATTTCCGTGGCGTAGATGGCTTTGCCGTAGGCTTCCTTCAGCTTCTTGGGATCGGGGGCTTTTCCGGAGGCTCCGGCTTCCCCCGTCTGCTGGGCTACCTTGGCGAAGGCGTTGGAGAAGACGTCCGCCTGTCCGTTTTCCACAAAGGTTTTAACGGCCCATTCCAGCGCCTGGCCGAAGTTGGTGCCGTCTCCCGTTTTCAGGTGCATGGAGAGGACCGTTTCCAGATAGGCCGCCTTTTCCTGCGGATTGGTCAGGAAGGCGGACTGGGAATCCAGCACGGGCTGGAATTTCACCGCCCAGGAGGTGGGGGTGGTGGCGATGGTTTCATGCAGGTCCCGGAACCAGGCGATCCGGTCCTGGGACGGGATGTCCATCAGGAACTTGTTCTGCACGTCTTTCAGGATGTCGAACGCGGCAAAGCCGTTCCCCTTGTAGTGGGAGAGGGCGTCTTTGGCGTACACGTACCAGTCGATGGGCTGCATGCCTTCCTTTTCCATCAGCAGGCGCTGAAGCTCCGTGCGGAAGAACGGGTGCAGCGGGGTTTGCTTGAGCGCTTCCCCCCAGGCCTGGATGGCCTTGTCCTTGTTGCCGGCTGCTTCGTCCAGGCGGGCCTGCGCGGCCCACAGGTAGGCTTGGTCCGCCTTGGCGTTGTCCGCAAAGACGTTTTCCATCAGCAGGTAGGAGGTGGGGGCCTGTCCGCCGAAGATGTGGTTGTGCATGCCTCCGTCCGGTCCGCCGAAGCCGCCTTTCCATTCACCGCGCTTCACGCGCACCGCATAGGCGCAGTGGCCGGGCTGCCCCACCGGGTAGGCCGGGATGCCGTGGGCCTGGGCAGCCATGGTGCCGAAGTAGGAGAGGCCGCCGCACACGCCGCCGATGACCTGCGTGTTTTCCGCGGAGGTGTTGACGTCGCGCCACGGCACGTAGAAGAGGGGCCCCTGGATGGTGTCTCCGAAGAAGTTGTTGCCCGTATAGGGGGCGGCCCAGCAGGCGTCCGTATAGCGCCGCCAGGGGAGGTTGACGTGCTCATTGCTCCATTCGTAGGATTTGTCGTCCCACGTATGGCCCACGACGAAGCGCATTTCCCACGGGCGCAGCTTGATGAAGCCGGGATGCAGCTTGTTTTCCTGATGCAGCTTCTTGAAGATCTGGTAACGGCGCACCGGGTTGCTGTTGGCGGAGTTGGTTTTCAGCTTTCCCGCCATGGGGCCTGTGGAGAAGACGGAGGCCAGCCCCGTGGCGAGGGACTGGTAGTCCCGGAAGTCCGCGTTTTTACCGTCCGCCTTCCAGATGTCGGAAAGGATTTGAAGGCCCTCCGGGGAGTTTTCCGGAATCAGGCCCGCGCCCAGGTAGAGTTCCATCCATGCCGGGTCCTGTAAAAAGGCCTTGATGAAAGCCGCGTCCTGCGGGCTTTTGGAGAAAACGGCCTTCACGTTGTCCGGTCCCGTGACGCGCAGGAGTTCGTGAATGTCCAGCAGGTGGCGGTATTGCTTGTCCTGAAGCAGTTTTTGCCCCGATTTGGTTTGTTCCCCAGCCTTCAGGAGGGAGGAGCGAAGTTCCGTTTGCAGCCCGGCAAAGTCGCCCGCGGCTATTTTCTGCGCCAGGGAGGTCGGCAGCTGGCTGGCGGCAGACGGCGCTTCCGTTTCAGGTTCCGTCAGATCCTGCGCCATGCAGACGGGCGCGGCGAGCAGGGCGGTGCAGAGAAGAAGGTGTGAAATATTCATGTGGAAAAGCTTGTTTAAGGATAGCGGAAAAAAGGGGCCGGAGCCAGTTTGTTTTCCGACTTACTACGGCGCCGGAACAGTATTTTTATCATCCGCCGCGGGGCATCTTTCAGCATAAATGGTCACAGAGCATTTTCACGCCCAGGCCAATGAGGATGAGCCCGGCCCCCGCTTCCAGGTGGAAGGTGGGGAAGCGGTGCAGCCGCCGGGTCAGGAAGAAGCCTGCCGCCGTGCACAGGAAGGTGGTGAAGCCGATGACGGCGGCGGGGAAAAGTACGGCGTGGAGGGTGGGGGATGCGCCGCACTGGGCGGAGGAGAGGTAGATGCTGACGCCCGCCACCAGGGCGTCTATGCTGGTGGCAATCCCCACGGCCAGGAGGGTGGGCAGCGTCAGGCTGGTGACATGGGGCATGTGCTCCTCTTCATCACGGTGGTTCCAGCCTTCCCTGATGACGTTGATTCCCAGAAAGGTGAACACGGCAAAGCCCAGCCAGTGGTCCCAGGCGGCAATGTACTGGTGGACGGAACCCGTAAGCAGGAAACCCAGCACGGGCATCAGGAATTGTCCCGCCCCGGTGGACACGGAAAGCTTGATGCCGTTGACCAGACGTTTTTGCTTAATGAGCAAGCCGTAGGTGAACGCCACGACAAAGGCGTCTACGGACAGGGCGAAAGCCAGGAATAACAAGTCGGCAAGCGGCATGCTCATTGCGGAGAGGCACTCTAGGACATCCCCGGGAAAAAGCAATTTTTTTGTTCCCCGCGGTTTTTTCCGGGTTCCGGGTGCATGGGAGAGAGAAGAATCGGCACGTTCCCCATGAGGGACTGCCCAAATGCATGGAAGTCTGTTGTAGAGAGACTTTTCCGTTTTTCGTCAGGAGATTCGCCTATGCAATATTACCTTTTCAAATGCAAAAACTGCTGAATAACAGCCTTTGCGTGATCGGGGGATCAGTTAATTTGGCGTTGGCGGTTTCTTTTACGCCCAGGTGCAGTAATTCAACGGAATAGCGATTGTCATGAAGAAGATAATGAGAATGGGAAAATTCGTGGTGTTCTCTGTTTTTAGAATTTCCCCTTGATAGATAAAAATTTTTTTTATTCATTAATTTACTCAACGTCAATATTTTAGATTACTTGCATATTTTCTTGCTTAAGAAAATGAATGAGACGGTAAAAAGTAATGCAGCAATAGATGAAAATATAATAGAAAATGTGCTATGGAACCATTCATCAAAACACAGTTCTCTAAGTCCGGAACATACACATAATACGTTGAAGATAGCTACACTAACGAGAATAAATTTCATTTTCAAAGGGTATTAAGCGAAGTAATTTAATCCTGAGGAGTGAAATTCTCAAGCATAAAGGCCTGAAAATGTTTCTGCAGGAGCCGTAAATTTCCCCCAATGATATTCCCGGCGCTACGGCTCCATAAACTGAATGCTGGAAGAGGGACATTTCTTCCGTCCGTCATGCGGTGAAGAAGAAAGGAGAGGATTACTTGCAGTATTTTTTCATGTAGGGCAGCACGGCGTTTGCCCAGATGGCATAACCCTTTTCCGTAAAGTGCAGGTTGTCCCTGCTGATGCCGGGCAGGAGCTTTCCTGAGGGGTCCAGAAAGCGCTTGTTGATGTTGGCGTAGGTGGTGCGGGGCAGTTTGCACTGGGCCAGGACGGCATTGATTTTGTCATTGTGCTGGCGCAGCTTGTCCTGCGGCCCCGTGCCGCGCGGGAAAATGCCCAGCAGCAGAACGTGGGTGTCCGGGAACCTGACCAGCAGGTGCTGAACGGCTCCCAGAATGCCCATGGCCGTTTTTTCCGGAGCTTCTCCTCCCTTGAAATGGCCGGTGTTGTTGGTGCCGATCATGACGATGCAGAGTTTGGGTTCCGTCTGGGCCGGAATGCCGGAGTCCGTGATGCGGTAGATCAGGTTGGTGGTCTGGTCCCCGGAAATGCCGAAGTTGCAGGGATGGTAGGGTTTGAACGCCTTTTCCCATACTTGCTTTCCTTCTCTTTTCCAGTAGTCCGTGATGGAGTCTCCCAGGAAAAGGACGCCGCAGGAGTTGTTTTTTACCTGTTCCACCTGCTGTTCATACTGCTGCCTCCACCATTGGGGCTGTTCCCGCGGCAACGGGAGCAGGGGGGACGGCAGGTCGGCCGCCGTCGCCATGGAGAGGGAGGCCAGGAGGGAGAACGCAATTGCATGCAAGGTTTTCATTTACTTTCATAGTATACGTATGTTTTTTTTAAACGTTACATGAAAGTTGTGGTCTTTTTCCGCTTCTGCTGTGCGCTGGCAGCTCTTGCGCCGGGGCGTTCCCCCTTGCCAGATTCCGGGGGGTGGTGTAGCTTGTGACGGTATGAGTGAGGTATCCCTGCAGCATGGAATGGCGCGCCAGATGGCCGCCTCCCAGTCCATGCAGGCCGGGATGCAGATTCTCCAGGCCTCCGCTCTGGAATTGAAGCAGCTTCTCCGCCACGCGCTGGAGACCAATCCCATGCTTGAGGAATTGCCGGACGCTTCTCCGGAAGCTCTGGAGGACGGTCCGGACGGAGACGCCTGGAATGAGCGGGAGGACGGCTGGAACGAGTTTACGCCGGAAGGCCGCCCATCCGCGGAGGCCGCCGCACGCCGCGATTTCATGTATGAGTCCGTGGTGGCTCCGGAGTCCCTGAAAACCCATTTGATGGACCAAGCACAGCATTCCGCGCTGACCGGGCGCGCCCGGGACGCCCTGTTCCTGCTGATTGACGCCCTGGACGACCGTGGCTTCCTGACGGAGTCCCCGGAGGAGCTGGAGGAACGGGAGTGCTTCAGTATGCGGGATATGCAGGAGGCCCTGGCCGTACTGAGGGGGATGGACCCTCCCGGCGTGGGGGCGGTGGATTTGAGGGATTCCCTGCTGATTCAGCTTGAGCAGCGCGGCCTGAAGCGTTCGCTTGCCTTCCGCCTGGTCAAACGCTGCTGGCGGGAGCTGGCGGCGCACAAGTATGAGGAGGCCGCGCGCTTGCTGGACGTGGAGCCGGAAGCCGTGGCGGAGGCTCTGGAAGTGATCCGCAGCCTGACGCCGGATCCCGGCTGCGCCTATGCTCCCGGCGGCAATCCCCATCTGCTTCCTGACGTCGTCGTGGAGGAAGGGCCTTCCGGGGTTCTGGATGTAGTCCTCACTTCCGAGTACCTGCCGCGCCTGTCCATGAATGAACGGTACATGGAGCTGATGGCGGAGAGCTCCGGCAGCCGGGAGCTCCGGCAGTACCTCCGCAAGGCCTTCCGGGAAGGGCAGGAGCTGCTGCGCGCCCTGGACATGAGGCAGGAGACCGTGCTGCGCCTGGCCCGCGCCATTGTGCGGCGGCAGAAGGATTTTTTCAGGTTCGGCCCGTCCCGGCTGAAGGCCATGGGCATGGAGGAGGTGGCGGAGGAAATGGGCGTGCATGTCTCCACGGTTTCCCGTGCGTGCCGGGACAAGTACCTGTTGTGCAAGTGGGGAATGAAGGAGCTGAGGGCCTTTTTCAGCGCGGGCGTTCCGGCTGAGGGGGGCGCTTCCCCGGACGGAGCGGGCGCGGAGGCCGTGGCGTCCGGCGCCGTTCAGGAGCTGATGCGGCGGTTGATTGCAGAGGAAGATTCTTCCAAACCCCTCAGTGACGCCAGGCTGGCCGCCGCGCTGCAGGAGCAGGGGGTGAACATCGCCCGCCGCACGGTGGCGAAGTACCGGGAGCAGATGAAGATTCTGCCCGCCTCCCTGCGCCGGGGGATATGACAGTCCACTATATTTTTTTAATGGTTTATTGATAGTTTATTATCAATAATTTATGTCTTGTTCTGCGGGAATGCTTTCCCTGTTTTTATTTCCGGCGGAAGAGGCGGTTGACTGATGCGGCTTTGGTGCTATAGTCCCCGCTTTATCGTGATGCGTACATTTACCTGGCCTATTGCCCTGCTGCTGGCGGGGCTTCTTTTTCAGACGGTGGCGTTTGCCGTTCTGAATACGGTGGTTCCGCTGTGGATGGAACAGTCTGACGCCGCCACCTGGGAGGCCGGGCTGGTGGGGGCTTTTTTCTTTCTGGGGAACCTGGCGGGCACGCTGATGGCCGGCGGGGTGATCCGCAAGGCCGGGTTCAAGGGTAGCTACCAGTACGCGTGCGTTTTATGCGCGGCGTCCACCCTGCTGCTGCTTGTGTTTCCCGGCGCGCTGGCCTGGAGCGGCCTCCGGCTGCTGACGGGGATAAGCTGCGCCCTGGTCTGGGTGGTGGTGGAAAGCGCCCTGCTGAGGGCCGGAACGCTGAAAACCCGCGGCATTCTTCTGGCATCCTACCTGGTGGTTTATTATCTGGGAACGGTGCTGGGCCAGCTCCTCCTGGGCTGGTTCCCCAGTGACATGTCCTTGGTGGTGACGGAGGTATGCGTTCTGTCCGCAGTGGGCATGATTCCCCTGCTGTTTGCCCGCCTGGAGTCTGATTCCGCGGGCGCCCTGTCTTCCACCCATGTGGAGGTTCGGACGCTGCTGAAACGCCGCAGCGTATTCCTGGGCGTGGTGGGGTGCGTTATTTCCGGCGTGGTGCTGGGAACGATTTATTGCCTGATGCCCCTGTTCCTGAAACACCAGGGCATGAACCACTCCTCCGTGGGGTACTGGATGGCCCTGCTGATTGCCGCGGCCATTCTGGGCCAGTGGCCCATGGGACGGCTGGCGGACAAGTACGGGCGCGCCTTCGTCATGAAATGCCAGTCCCTGCTGGTGGTGGCCGCCTGTGCCGGACTGGTGCTGAAAGGCGGCCTGATGGCCCCCTCCCTGATCGCGCTGGGGCTGGCGGGTTTCTCCCTGTACCCCGTCGCCATGGCCTGGGGGTGTGAAGAGGCCTCACGGGATGAGCTGGTGACCATGAACCAGCTTCTGCTGCTGAGCTACTCCATTGGCACGCTGGCCGGGCCTTCCCTGACCTCCTTCCTGATGCAGCGGTATTCCGACAACTGGATGCCGATGGTCATTGCGCTGGTGGCGCTCTCCTTCATGCCCGTGCTGATGCTGGGCGGCGGCCACGGAAGAAGAAAGCTGTCCCGGTAAAAGAAGAGGGGGAGAAAGAGGCGTCAGGGTTTTTTCTGGTCCGCCGCGGCGTTTTTCTCCGGTTTGGGCACGTCATTGTCCGCCACCTGGTGAATCATGTCCGTCAGGGCGTGCACATAGTCCTCCGTATGGGAATCCGTAATGGCGTACTTGCACAGGCATGAGACCGTGGGGATGCCCAGCGCCGCGTAATGGCGGTCATTGCCCGCAATGGCGGAGGGCTCCCGGTGGAAGGTGGGGGGAGCCTGCTCCCAGGATTTGGTGAAGGGAGTGGCGCACTGGCCCGCGAATTCCTTGCCGCGGAGCGTGGTCATGAACAGCACGGCTTCCTGCGGGGATTCCGGTTCCGGCTGTTTCTGCTCCGCAGCGGCGGCCAGTTCCTGCGGTTCCAGGTTGATCATGCCCAGGATGTTGGCCGCGCCGATGCTGCCGCTCAGGGTTTTGGCGTGGACGGAGGCTCCTGAGGAGGCGGATGCGGGTTCCGCTCCGTTTGCATACGCGACGAAGTAAATGTTGTGGTTGGTGGGAATGTCCTTGAGGCCCCTGGCCGTTTCCAGCAGCAGGGCCGCTCCGCTTCCGTTGTTGAACCGTTCGCTGGAATCGTAATTGGCCCCCACCACGATGCTCTGGTTGTTGGAATACAGTCCGGGCTTGTAAACCAAGACGTTGTAGATGGCGGTCCCCTTTTTCGCATCCCCTCCGGAAACGGGCTGCAAGGTGACGGCATAACCCATGTCCGAGAAGCTTCCGGCGATGTATTTGGCGGCGGCTTCCATGGATTTGGGCTGCCGGGCGTTTCTGGGCCCGATGTCTTTTTGCAGGACTTCCGTATGCTTTTCCATGCGCGCGCCCAGGCTCCGCGGCGTATCCGGGCTGCCGGAGGAGGAAGCGGGAAGGAGGGTGCAGGAGGAGAGGCCGGAGGCCAGCAGCAGGAATCCGGCGGTCAGGGCGGCGTGTTTGTGAATGCGGGTCATCTCTTACAGGGTTTCAACGTAATGCAGTTCACGGGCAATCTGGGCGGCCAGGGGAATTTTCAGATGGTCCGGCAGGACGCTCCACGTATAGGTTTCCACCTCCAGGTGCGGGTTCAGGCCCGGATGGCTGCGGAGGAAGGCGTGCGTTTTCAGGATGAAATCCTCCGTGCCCCGCAGGGGCGGTTCCGGGGAGGCGTACAGGGGAATGTGGTAATGAATGCGCCATTGGGAATCCCGCGTTTCCTCCGCGTAATCCCGCCCGTAGGCCAGGGCGTTCGGCAGGTCCGGGAAAAGCATGGTTCTGCCCCGGTGGAGAATGCTTGTCTGGTGGAAATAAACGCCGTCGTCAAACTGGCGGAGGAGTTCCAGGTCTTCCTCCCCGCGTATGCGGCATTCCAGGGCGTTGGAGAACTGCACCTTGCAGAGGGAGATGTTGTTTTCCTCCCAGGCGGAGAGGGTGTCTGCCGATTCCTCCCGCAGGATGGCGAAGTGGCAGGTGTCATACGTCAGTCCCAGATGGCGTTCAACGAGTTCGGGGCGGCGGGAGTGGTTGCGCAGGCCGTTGAAAAAGCGGATGGCGCCCTCCGTATCGTGGAAATGGCCGAAAGGCTCCGGCTCCAGCCCAAGCTGCATCAGGCGTCCGGTCTGCCTGCTCAGCACGTCCAGGAATCCGCTCATGGCGTCCAGACGGGAGAACATGCGCTCCTCCTCCGCATGGAACCAGCTGTGGGAGGCGGGGAGCGTGCTGACGGTCAGCCTGTCTGCGTTTTCATCCCCGATGCGGGCCAGGATGCGGAAGAGGTTGCAGGTGTATTCAAAACGTTCCGGCGTGGTCCAGTCCGGCTGGAAAACGTGTTCCTTCACCCGCTGGCCGTGAAAGTTCCCGTAGGGAAAGCCGTTGAGGGTTTCCACGCGCGCGTCGTGTTCGTCCAGCCATGATTTCAAGGCTTCCACGGCGTGCGGCGTTTCCAGCAGTTCCGCTGCCGCCCTGGCGGACAGGCGCAGGCCGATGCCCAGGGGGCGGTCCTTCAGGGGGGAATTCAGTGCGGCCAGTTCCTGCCGGATGCGGGGAACGTGGGTCTGGAGGGCTTCCCGGGTTTCCGCCCAGGATTCGGCGGGATGGATGTTGGTGCAGTAGGAAAGCATGGCGGGGCAGTATGTGCTGGTTTGGGGAACGGCGTTCCACTCCGGGGGAAAATAGTGGAAGATGCGTGCGCATGGGGCGTTCCTCAAGCCTACATACGGTTCCGCAGTGAGGAAAAATTTCATGGAATTGCGGCTTTTGGCGTCATCCGGAAGCGTCCTTTCCGGCGGAAAGAATGGCTTTGAAAAGGCTCCGGATATATGGTAGTATCTTTCCGTAATGCGTCCGTTCTTCTTTCTCCTTCTTGGTGTTCTGTTCCACGGGGACGTCCTGCGCGCGGCGGAGGAATCAACGGCCTGGAAATCCTCCCTGATCCGGTTCAGCCGTCCGGCGGAATGGAAGGAGACGCGGCCCCAGAAGGGAACCGGGGACAACTCCTGGGCGAAGGACGCCACGCCGATCGGCAACGGAAGAATAGGAGCGCTCATTTACGGAGGCGTGGAAAAGGACCGCCTGGAGCTGACGGAAATCAGCATGTGGTCCGGAGGTTTTTGCAGTGCGGAAGTCAAGGACAAGGGGCCGGATTCCGTCAAATTCGGATCCTACCAGCCGTTCGGCACGCTGGAAATCACGTATCCGGCAGCAGAGAACGTGCAGGATTATAAAAGGACGCTGGATGTGGCGGAGGCGCTGGCCTCCGTGTCCTACAACTCCGGGGGAGTCCGTTACCGGAGGGAGTATTTCGCCAGCGTTCCGCACCAGGTGGTTTCCATTACGGTGCAGGGGGACAGGCCCCGTTCCGTGGAAGCCTCCTTCCGCCTGGCGACCTTGCATCCTCAGGACAGGATTACGGCCACGGCCGGAGGGGGCAGGGGAATGATTCTGATGCAGGGTTCCCTGAAAAACGGATTGACCTATGAGGCACGCATTGCCGTTCTTCCCAGGGGTGGAAGTGTCACGGCTGACGGCGGCTCCATCACCGTCCGGCAGGCTGATTCCTGCCGCGTGCTGGTTTCTCTGGCTACGGATTACGTGCTGGACGCTTCCCGGAACTGGAAGGGGGAGCCGCCCCGCAAGAGGAATGAAGCCGTTCTGGCCCGTGCGCTCAAGGCGGCTCCGGAGCAGCTGAAAGCCGCCCACCGGGGCGCCTACGGCAAGCTTTACCACCGCGTTTCCCTGGACCTGGGAGAGACGGAGGACGCCACGGCGGAACTCCCCGTCAACGAGAGGCTGAAGAGGTACAGGCAGGCGGTGGACGCCGGAAGGGACGCCCGTGATCCCGATCTGGAGGAACTGGTGTTCAACTTCGGCCGCTACGTCATCCTTTCCTCCTCCCAGCCGGGGAATCTGCCCGCCAACCTCCAGGGCCTGTGGAATTACAGCCTGATTCCGCCGTGGGATTCCGACTACCACAATAATATCAACATCCAGATGTGCTACTGGGGAGTGCTCCCCTCCAACCTGGCGGAATGTTATGACCCGCTGGTGGATTACATCCGGGAAATGGCGCCCGCCGCGCGTAAAATCACCCGGGAGGAGAAAGAGTTCAGGACGGCTGGCGGCAAGCCCGCTCCGGGCTGGACGTCCAGGACGGCCCAGAACATTTACGGGGGCCAGGGATTTAAATGGAACAAGCCCGCTTCCGCGTGGTATGCCCTGCATCTGTGGGAACGCTACCTGTTCACGATGGACAGGGAGTATCTGAAAACGACGGCTTACCCGATGATGAAGGAAATCTGCCGTTTCTGGGAAAGCCAGCTCAAGCCCCTGCACGCGGGAGGAAGCAATTTCCGGACGGAGGACAGGAAGGTGACGCCGGAAATAATCTCCCGGAAGTTGAAGGACGTGAAGGAAGGAACGCTGGTGGCTCCGATGGGCTGGTCCCCGGAACACGGCCCCAGGGAGGACGGCTGCGCGCATGACCAGCAGATCGTGTGGGAATTGTTCAATGATACCGTACAGGCCGCGGAAACCCTGGGCGTGGACGCCGCCTGGAGAAAGGAACTGACCGCCAAGAGAGACCTTCTGGCCGGTCCCAGGGTGGGGGAGGACGGCCTGCTGCTGGAATGGATGATCGCCCGCAAGCCGGGCGGCTCCTGGGACCCGCGCCACCGGCACACCTCCCACCTGTTTGCCGTTTATCCCGGCAGCCGGATCAACCCGGAAAAGACGCCGGAATGGGCGGAAGCCGCCCGCAAATCCCTGCTGGCGCGCGGAACCACGGGGGATTCCCGCCGTTCCTGGACCTGGGCGTGGCGCGCCAGCCTCTGGGCGCGTTTTCTGGACGGGGAAAAGGCTTATGAGATGATTCGGGGCATGATGCGCCACAGCATGATGGACAGCCTGTTCACCACGCATCCGCCCATGCAGGTGGACGGGACCATGGGCATCGTGGCCGGTTTTGCTGAAATGCTGCTCCAGTCCCGCACCGGCCGCCTGCATCTTCTGCCGGCCCTGCCGGAAGCCTGGAAAAACGGGAGCGTGCGCGGACTGAAAGCCCGCGGCAACATTACCGTGGACATGGACTGGAAGGACGGCAGGGTAACGCAGTTCCGCCTTTCCTCCCCGATGGCGCAATCCGTCCGGGTGGCCGCCAATGGCACGGAAAAGACGTATGAACTGACGCCGGAGACGCCCGTCAGGGGCAGTTGAGGAATCTTCAGAACGGTTCAGGACCGATGTCTCTCACGCCGTTACAGCTGTTTTTCAGCAGGTACAGCCTTGTTTCTGTTGTAATGCGCCCCATTTGCCAAGGGAGTAATGCGCCCGCTGATGCCCGGATGAACAAAAGGGCTTGTGCCTGCAACGGGAAGTCGGGGCACGGAATGAGTTTTTGACATTTCCGCAGGCGGATATTAAAATTAGTAGAATGGAAGATGCGCCTTTGAATACGGATTTTATCAATTTAACGGCGGACAATCTGGCCAGTGAACATTTATGCTGCATTATCCGCAGCCGGGCCCCCCATCCGGGCGTTGAAGCAAAGCGGCAATGGCTTTCCGGCCGGATCAGGGAAGGCCACGTCTTTAGAAAGTTAAATGCCAAGGGAGTGGTTTTTATTGAATATGCCCCTCTGGAGACGGCCTGGGTTCCCATCCTTGGGGACAACTACTATTATATATATTGCTTGTGGGTTTCCGGCAGCTACAAGGGGAAAGGGTATGGAAAATTGCTGATGGAATATTGTCTGGCTGATGCCAGGGAAAAGGGCAAATCCGGCGTTTGCATGCTCGGAGCTGAAAAACAAAAAGCCTGGCTTGCCGATCAATCCTTCGCGAAGAAGTTCGGCTTTGAGGCGGTGGATGCTGCCAGCCATGGCTATGAACTGCTTGCTCTTTCCTTTGACGGCACAACGCCGAGGTTTGCGCCGAATGCCAAAAAGGGGAGAATTGAGAGCCGGGAGCTGACAATTTATTATGATATGCAATGCCCCTTTGTGCATCAAAACATTGAGATCATAAAACGGTACTGTGGAGAGAACGATGTTCCGGTATCTCTCATCAGGGTGGATACGCTGCAAAAAGCAAAGGAATTGCCCTGCGTCTTCAATAACTGGGGCGTGTTTTACAAGGGGAATTTTGAAACGGTGAATTTGTTATTGGACATTGCCAATCTAAAGAGAATCCTCAAGAAATGAGTTGAGTCGGCGCTTTCATAAATTATTCAGGCTGTGTGGTTGTACCTTCCGGGTGCAAGGCATTCTTCCTTTCCTGCCTTTTTCACTAACAGCAGGCAGGGAACCAATGCTTATTGCGGGTTTTCATGCTCCGTCTTTATGAACGTGAGCGCCCGTTCCATCAAGGAACAGGGGGGCTGCCAATGGAACAGCCTGCTTCCTTTTGCCCCTGCAACCGCTGTTCACGCCAATAAAAAACAGGCACGCCTTGCAGCGGCCTGTTTTCTGAACGGGAAATCCGCTCCGGCCTGGAAGCCCGCTGTAAAGGCGGAAAAGCTCCAGGCCGGATGGGGAATGAGTTTTTTACTGAACGATGCCCAGCGGGGCGGTCGTCTTCCAGTCTCCGCGGGTGAAGTCCGGGAACACCTGGGGCATGCCGCCCTGGGCCACGGAGTATTCGGAAAGCTCGGAGACGGAGGACCAGAAGGCGCCTTCGTATACGTTCTGGTCCATCGGTTCGCCCTTGCGGAGGCATTCGATGATGCGGTAAAGCATCACGAAGTCCATGCCGCCGTGGCCGCCCATCTTCAGGGCCAGCGGGCCGACTTTCTTCCAGAGCGGGTGATCGTACTTTTCAAAAATGGGGGCCAGTTTTTCGTTGCCTTCAATCCATTCGTGATAGTTGCCGTTGCCCAGCTTTTCACCGGCCACGCGGGTCGGGAAGCCGGCCAGCGTGCCCAGGGTGCCCTGAATGAGGTTCAGGCGGGAGTAGGGGCGCGGGCTGGTTTCATCCCATTCCACCAGGATGGTGCGGCCCATGGTGGTCTTGATGATGGAGGTGTTCATGTCGCCGCAGGCGAAGTCCAGCTTGTTCCACTTGTGGTCCGCCGGGAAATTCTTCTTGGCATAGGCGGCGCGGCCCAGGGCCGGGCTGGAGAAGGAAACGAGCCTGCCGAAGCAGTCGTCCTTGCGGGCCAGGTTCATGTACTGGGCGATGGGGCCGAGGCCGTGCGTGGGGTAGACGTTGCCGTTGCGCTTGGCGTAGTGGTAGGTTCTCCAGGAGCCGGTGCCGCGGTCCACCTGCTTCATCTGGCCGCGCAGTTCGTGGATGTAGGCGGCTTCCCCGTACAGCAGGTCGCCGATGACGCCCTGGCGCACCATGTTCAGGTACATGAGTTCTTCACGTCCGTAGTTGACGTTTTCCATCATCATGCAGTGTTTCCGGGTTTCCTCGGAGGTGTTCACGATTTCCCAGAGCTCCTTGATGGAGACGGCCATGGGCACTTCCACAAAGGCGTGGGCGCCCATCTTCATCACGTCGCAGGTGACGCGGCAGTGCCATTCCCAGCTGGGGCAGACGATGACGGCGTCCGGCTTGACTTCCTTCATCATGCGCTTGTAGTCTTCCGGGCCGTTCGTGAAAATGGGAGGGCGCTTGCCCGTCTTCTTTTCCACCAGCGCCGCGTTGCGTTCCGCCCAGTCCTTGTACAGGTCGCAGATGCCGACGACTTCCGCGCCTTCAATGACGGCCATCTGGCCCACGTGCATGGAGCCGCGTTCACCTACGCCGACGAAGGCCACGCGCACCTTGTCCAGCTTGGGGGCCCTGAAGCCGCCCATGTAGATGGCGCCGGGCTTGCGCGGGGGCCACGTGGTCATGGGACCGATGTTGTTCGGGTCCGGAACGATGATCTTTTTGGGAGCCAGGGGAGCTACTTCCTGGGCGTTGGCGAAGGAACCGGCAGCCAGGGCGCCAGTAGCCAGACCCAGGGTCTGAAGGAAACGACGGCGTGATGATGAATTATCCATGGATGGTAATTATATGGAAGGATTTGAGTCCTTAGTTTGCCATACATACCCGGACTTGAGAATCTTTCTTTCACGGATGGTGCAAAAAATGCATTCTCCTGCGGGAGAGAGGTGCTCCGCGCCGGAGGCGTCAAAAGAGGGGAAGGCAGGCTCCTTCCGGGAGGCGGGCATGAAAAAGGCCCCATTCCTGCCGCAGTGCGGGAAGGACGGGGCCTGTCAGGTGCATCACCCGGTTGTGCCGATGTTGCATGCCGTTGCTTGGGAGTGAAGGGGGGTGAGCGTATCGCTGCACCGCGGTCCGAAGGATCGGCCCTGCATCGGAGGACATCCGGAGAGTGTTGCGTGGTGTCGCCGGCGCTGGCTGTTGTTTCCTTTCCTGGCGACGGGGAAGATCATTCCGTTTCCTGCGGCTTCTGTTCAGGGAACCTTGACGGGGTCCGCATGCCGTGGAATCGGGATCATCTTCCCGGTCGTTTTGAAGTGGTCCGGTTACTGAGCCGTGCCGGCGGCGGGAAGTTTTGACGCGGCAAGCCTGGCATAAGCTTCATTCAGCGCCTTGCCCAGCCTGGGGCGGAAAACGGTGGTGGTCGGCAGCTGCGTGCCTTCCATGTCACAGGAGCGGAGGATGTCGGGAATGGACGGGGCCAATGCACGTTTCATGATATTCATGCAGTCTTCCAGGTCCACTCCGTATTTTTCCTCCATCAGGTTTTCAATACGGTCCGCCATCTGCTCCATCCTCTCAATCTGTTTTTTAGTCAGAATCGGCTGAATGGTCGCGTTCGGGTCGGGGACGTAGCTGGTCAGCATTTCAATGGCCCGTTTCAGGTCGTCCGGCAATTCCGTTGCATTGCCGCTGTTGAGAACCTGAGCCAGAACCTGATAGCTGCTGGTAGCGTTTTCGTCATAATCATGAATGCCTGAGGCCAGCGCCACGCCTGCGATGCTCTGCACGTAGCGGGCTACTTCCGGGGAATAGTTGCCTTCCACAAACGTGGAGGGAACGTCATCCGCGTAAGCCTGCATGGCGGCCTGGCAGGCGAGGGAACCGACGGTACCCACGCACAGTGTCTTGATGATGGACGAGATGATTTTCATGATTGAAACTCCGGTTGAAGCTTCCCGACTGGAACGGTCCGGTGAACCGTTTGTAGCAAGTGAGACTGTGCAGCCCCTGATTTCGTTCAAAAGTTTTTTTGAATGATTAAAATCATGCGCCCGCACGGCTTCCCTGCCTTCCGGCGGAATTCCGCCTTCCGTAACTTTTCCGCGGCCCCCTGCGGGAGGCGGAACGGTTTTCCTGCATGGAGTTTTTCCTTTCCCGGTGCGTGCCGGGAACCGTCTGCAATTCAGACGGTATGGTGGCGCTGGAGGAATGGACGGGAAGGAGGCGCCCCAGCAGCTTGTGCACGTCCCTGGCTTTTTTGATTTCATCCGGGGAACAGAGGGCGATGGCTTGCCCGGCGGCTCCGGCGCGTGCCGTGCGGCCGATGCGGTGCACATAGACTTCCGGTTCTTCCGGCAGATCGTAGTTGATGACGAGCTGCACGTCTTTCACGTCAATGCCGCGGGCGGCGATGTCCGTGGCGACGAGAATGGGCGTTTCCCCGGAACGGAATTCCCGGAGCATGCGTTCACGCGTGCCCTGGCTCTTGTCGCCGTGGATGGCGGAGGCCGGGTGGTCCTTTCCGGTCAGGAAGGAGGCCAGGCGGTTCGCGCCGTGCTTGGTCCGGGTGAAGATGAGCGTGCGGCCCGGCTGTTCCTGCTGTTCCAGCAGATCCAGGGTAAGGGGCCTTTTTTCCGCCTGGGAGCCAACCATGCAGAGGGACTGTTCCACCCTGTCCGCCGTGGCGGCCGGGGGGGTGACCATCACCGTTTCCGGTTCCTGAAGCAGGGACTGGGCCAGTTGCAGAATGTTGTCCGGCATGGTGGCGGAGAACATCTGGGTATGGCGTTTCTTCGGGATTTTGGCGACGATCTTTTTCAGGGCCGGAGCGAAGCCCATGTCCAGCATGTGGTCCGCTTCGTCCAGAATCAGGGTTTCCACACCGCCCAGGTTGACGGTCTGGCGTTCCAGATGGTCAATCAGCCTGCCGGGCGTGGCTACCAGAATATCCAGGCCGCCGGCCAGCTTCTTGAACTGGGGGGCGTACCCCACGCCGCCGAAGATGACGGCGGTGGACAGGTTCAGCCCTTTGGCGTAGGCGCAGATGTTGTCATGAATCTGCGCGGCCAGTTCCCGGGTGGGGCTCAGGATGAGCGCCCTTACCTGGCGGGCAAGCGGCTTTCTGGGATGTTCTGAAAATTGTTGAATAAGGGGCAGGGCGAACGCGGCCGTTTTGCCGGTTCCGGTCTGCGCCAGTCCCATCAGGTCCTTGTTCTGCAGCAGCAGGGGGATGCAGGCTGCCTGGATGGGGGTGGGGGTCTTGTACTCCAGTTTCTCCAGCTGGCGGAGAATGGGAGCCGACAAGCCAAGCTCCCTGAATGTGGTTGATACCATGTTTATTGATGTGTCTGTGAATGCGCCTCGGCTGCAATGAACTGACGGAATCACGACAATAGCGGAACAAAAAGAAGCCCGCAGGAGCGATACTGAAAGGATCAATACGGAGACGCCCGTATTCCGCCAACCGCAAATGACTATCAAAAATCAACAACCAAGCACCATTCGGCGGGAACAGGGCCATAAAAGCACGGCAAAGGACAGCCGTCAAGAGAAAAAATTCCATACGTATTTGTTTGATGGTAAATAATTCCGTTATATTTATTTATAAAATATTAATTATCAGATTTTTGTAAAAAATCTAACATGATTTGATATGGTTGAGGATAAGAGTTAGCATATGAAAATGCATAGTTCTGTAGTGGTGGTTTTTATAACAATCATACCCATCAGCATAAATATAACCGATGCTGAGGAAATGGAACCTGACACAGGGGAACTGGAGATAACATCTAAGACAGTATTGAATTCGGTAATATGCCTTGTTAAAAAAACAGATAAGGAAGCAGATAAGAAAAGGACAGATGTAGGGATAGGAGAGGAAATCAAGTTGTCTTTGGGTGGTAAGAGAGTGGGCGATGTAGATAAAGAATCCGTTAAATGGTTTCTGGAAGATAAATGTAAGGATATGGCTGTGTTGGATATGAATAATGAAAATCCATTAAAGGCTAATTTAAAAGTAAGTAATAAAATTATAAATAATTGTGATCTTACTGTAAAAGTAAAAACGAATATTGGGGAAAAACCTGTTGAGAAGAAATTTAAAATATTTGTTCCCAGTGATATTAAAGGTATTTCCTCCGGTTTCAGAGTACCGGGTTATCCCGTGGATGGTGGACGAGATAAAAATCTAGTAGGGGCTTCCTCTCAAATTATAATAATAATTCATCCATTGACGGTCAATTTTCAAGAATTGGGGTTGATTGAAAAGGCAAATGATAAAGATTTGCCTGAGGATGCTCCGGTTCACGAACCTGTCAAGGATGTTGCTGTTCTTGGATCAAGGAACCATTTTCAATTTGATAATATTGGATTTGAGCAAGGAACAGTATGGGATGTTCAGAATAGACCTTATCCAATCACCTATATATATCAGTGTGGATTTTATGTTCATGTGGACAAAAAAGAATATTGTCAGGTCAGTGGAAAAGATTTTCCTATGACTGCTGTGATTGATTTTGATGGACAGAGACCGAATGGGAATGGTTTAAAAGAAGTGAAAGTAACAGTCTCCAAGTTTGATCGCGGTGTTGAACGAAGTACAGCAGGAACTGCTAAAAATATAGATTCTTAATGAATAATAAGATGAACGGAATTTTATTTTTTATCTGTGTGTTATCGTTATGCGGTTATTCCTCTGCCATTGCAGATGAGCTGAAGGTGCCTCCTTATACTGATATTTATAAAGACTCTTCCCGTTCTTTAATGAAACTGGATGAATCTTTGAAAAAAGGAAACGTATGCAGTTTTTTCAATATAACGGATAAAATATTGAAAAGATTGATGGAAAATAGGGATCATGCATGGAACGGAGACGATATTAAAGAAGTATTGTGGCTACGTTATTTGATTGCAAAAGCTCCTTTTGCAAATGTCAATGCGGAGGAAGAGCTGCAATGGTTAATTCGCAGAGGAGATTTGGATTACAGTATTAAGGAAGGCATCCTGCGACGTTTATCCTCCCGATTGATCAGGGATAAAGCGACTGTGAAGGAAATGGATTTGGACCCAAAAGTGGCTCTTGAAATTTTCTTAGCTTCCAATGCTGTGATTCTAGGCCAATTTCGTAGTGAAATAGTGCATGGTCTTGACGAAATGATTCAGAAATCAGAACAGGAATTTTTAGTGAATCAAAAAAACTTGCAGAAATCAGATGCAGATGTTTTTGCGTTTTTTAATACATTACATATTAGGGAAAGACGTGCAAGAAAGGCTGAGAGTATTGTTGAGGATATGGAAGAGGATTTTGTAAGCTTGTTAGTAAAATGCTATCCTGCAAAAGCATTGGAAGTGAAGAAATATTTGAGGATGGCTGGCTATGACGATAGACAAATTCCCGATCTATTGGATCGTACTATTGGAAAAATTCCCAAAGCGGACTATCTCTATCGAGGATACCGTAAACGCTGAGAGTAGATGGGTGATATTCCTGTTATTTGTTAACAGTCATTGAATCTACCGATTGAAAAATTTGCGCGCGCCCACGCAGTAAACGGCCCCGGAATAAACGGTCAGGATGATGGAACCCCACAGCGTGAACTGGTACAGGAAATTGGAGGCTCCGGATCCGTGCCACAGGCAGAGCGCTGCAAGCTGGTCCAGGAAGGAGGGCAGGTATTCCGGCGTATGCGTCCAGGTCAGGGCCAGTAGGCAGGCGATGCAGAAAGCCAGCTGGAAGGCGGTTTTCCATTTGCCGGACGTTCCCGCAGGGATGATGATGCCGTGGTCCTGGGCGATCTGGCGCAGGCCGGTGACCAGGAATTCCCGGCTGATGATGAGAATGGTGGCCCAGACGGGGCAGAGCCCCACGCCCGTCAGGTAAATGAAGGCGGCGGAAACGGCAATCTTGTCCGCCAGGGGGTCAATGAGCTTTCCGAAGGTGGTAACCTGGTTCAGGCGGCGGGCCAGGTAGCCGTCCAGCCAGTCCGTGCAGGCCGCCAGGATGAAGGTGACCAGTGCGGCCAGGTATCCCCAGGAATACTGATCCGCGATGCTGACTGCTGCCGTGAAGACGACTACCAGGGCAATCCGTGTCAGGGTAATGGCGTTAGGCAGGTTCAGCATACGCGGTTTATTAGGGAGCAGATGCCGGTCCGTAGCAAGCTTTTTTGCAGGATTCAGGAATTAAATTCCCGGAATGCGGCACACGGAAAAAATCAGACGGACCATGGAAGGGAGAAGGGGTGGACGGAGGGGGCACATTGGGCGTTTTTGCCTTGAGCTCCGGCGGGATGGAACAGGCGGAAGCCTGCGGCATGATGCAGGGAACGGGTTTCTGTAGCGTCGATGGGAAACAGAGTAGGGTAGGGATGGCGGCCTATTCCCCGACCAGCTTGTTGAAGTCTTCCTCGGAGATGACGGGAACGCCCAGCTTGAGGGCCTTGTCCCGTTTGGAGCCGCCGCCGCTGCCTGCCAGGAGGTAGGAGGTGGATTTGGAAATGGCTCCGGTGGCTTTCCCCCCGTGGGCGGCAATGAGCTGTTCAAAGTAGTCCCGCGGTTGGCTGAGCGTTCCGGTGATGACGAAGGTCTTGCCGGACAGGGCCCCCGCCGGGATTTCCAGAAGGTTGGCCCGGTAGGACTGGGACTGGGGATTGATGCCCAGGCCGCGCAGAACGTCCATCGTATGGTTCCCCGCTGCGGAGGTGAAAAAGCTCTGGAGGGATTTGGCCGCCGCCACGCCGATTTCGGAGCCATAGCTGAACTTGGCCGTATTTTTGCGCAGGTAGCCCGTTTCCAGATAGGGGGCGGTCAGGCGGTTGATTTCATCCGTCAGTTCCTGATGGCGCTCCTGCGCCGCCTCTGCGGAAAGCGCGCCTTCCTTCACCGCCTTCCTGTTTTCACGGGTGTTGGGGTTGGTTTTGGCGGCTTGTTCCATCAGCTCGTCCAGGCGCACGATGTCCCGGAGGTAGGAGGAGTCCGCCACATGCTCCAGGTCCGGGTGCGTGTCCGCCAGCGCCTTGGCGACTACTTCCCCCACCAGGGGAATGCCGAAGGCGATGAGCCAGCGTTCCAGCGGAAGCTCGCGCGCGTGTTGCAGGGCATCCAGCGCTTTCTGGGCGTTCTTTTCCCCATAGCGGCGCGGTTCCTCCGGCGTGCCCAGGTTCAGGTTGGCGAGCTGTTCCAGCTTCAGGGGGAAGAGGTCCAGCGCGGAGGCAGCCAGGCCGGAGCTTCTCAAAGCTTCCGCCACGGAAGAGCCGATGCTTTCCACATCCAGCGCGGAGCGGGAGCAGAAGTGGGTGATGCCCGACACGGCCTGCGCAGGACAGGTGAAGTTGGTGCAGCGCCAGGCCACTTTTCCCTCCTCCTTCATGATGGGGTTGCCGCACGCGGGGCACAGGCCCCCCGTGGCTTCCAGAATGCTGTAGGGCCTGGCATCCGCCGGACGTTTGGAAAGGTTCACTTTCAGAACGGCGGGGATGATTTCCCCCGCCTTTTCCACCAGCACGGTATCTCCGATGCGGACGTCCTTCCGGTCGATTTCATCCTGGTTGTGAAGGGTGGCTCGCGCCACCGTGGAGCCGGACAGCAGCACGGGCTTGAGTTCCGCCACGGGCGTCAGCACCCCAGTGCGGCCCACCTGCACGATGATGTTCAGCAGGGCGGTTTCCTTCTGTTCCGGGGGGAATTTGTACGCCGCCGCCCAGCGGGGCGCGCGCGCCGTGGCTCCCAGGGCCTCCCGGGTGGCCATGGAGCTGATTTTAATGACGGCGCCGTCCGTGCCGTAGGGGAGCGTGTGGCGGAGCCTGTCAATGTCCCGCACGGCCTGACGGGTGGATTCCAGGCTGTCCGTATAATACACCGGATCATTGCAGGGAATGCCGCAGTGGCGGAGCATGTCCCAGAAATCCTTTACATTCGTGAGTTCCGGCCCTTCATACGCGCCAAGCCCGTGGGCCAGGAAGGCCAGGGGACGGGCGGCCACCTGCCGGGGGTCCAGCTGCTTGAGGGTTCCGGCGGTGGCGTTGCGCGGGTTGGCGAAAGCGGGGAGCCCTTCGGCGTCCCGTTCCTCGTTCAGTTTGGCAAAGGCTTCATTGGGCATGAAGACCTCCCCGCGCACTTCCAGCACGGGAGGGGCGCCAGGGGGAAGGGTGAGGGGGACGCTGCGGATGGTGCGGACGTTGGCCGTTACGTCGTCCCCCACGTCTCCGTCCCCTCGCGTGGCCGCATAAGCCAGCTGGCCGCCGCGGTACATGATGGAGAGGGCCACCCCGTCAATCTTGGGTTCCACGGAGACGGGCACCGTTTCCGTTTTCAGCGCCTTGACCAGCTTGTTGTAGAATTCCACCAGTTCCTCGTCCGGAACAGGGGCGTCGCGCTGCTCGAAAATGTCGTCAATGGACAGCATGGGCACCGCGTGCCTGATCTGGTTGAAGCCCTGGAGCGGCGCCCCCCCCACACGGCGCGTGGGTGAATCCGGGTCAGCCAGTTCAGGATGGGCCTGTTCCAGTTTTTCAAGCTCCAAGAACAGGGCGTCATATTCCGCATCGGAGATCTCCGGTTCCGCCTGTTCGTAATACAGCCGGTTGTGGCGGCGCAGTTCGGAACGCAGGTAGTCCACGCGGTTGCGCACGTCTTCCTCCGTCTTGCCGGGCTGGACGGGGGCGGCGCTTTCCTGCGGTTCTCCGGCTTGGGATCCCGCTTCATCCTTTGCCTGCTGTGACGGCTGCTTGCCGGCCGCCAGGGAAAAAAGGTCTTCCTCCATAAGGAAAATGAGTGGAAAAGAGGGCTATTTGCTCAGTTTGATGACGGAACAGGGCGTTTTGGAGTGTTCGTGCGCCTTGAACAGAACCGTTCCGTTGACGACGGGCAGGGCGGTGTTGTCTCCCAGCAGCACCGCTTTGGAGTAGCCTGCGGGAAGGGAGACGGAGGTTCCTTCCTCGTCCTCGTATCCGGTGGAATCCAGCGGCTGCATGCGGGCGTATTCCGCGCCTTCCGTCAGTTCCTTCATGGTCCCTTCGCTGGGCGGCTGGGCCGGTCCCTTGTCCGGCGGAGGAACCAGGAAGACGAAGATGTCCCCCTGCCGGTTGATGGAGGCGGGCTGGTCCAGTTCCGTGAAGGCCCGCGTGCCGTACACGGCCTCCCCGTTGATCTTGAGCCACTGGCCCACGCCGCGCATGGTGGCGGCCACTTTTTCCGGAACGGTTCCGTCCGCCATCGGGTTCACGTTCAGCAGGAGGTTGCCTCCCTTGGTGACGCATTCCACCAGTTTTTCAATGACGGTTTCCGGAGACTTGATATTGGTGTCATACCGGTTGTAGCCCCATTTGTCGCTCACCGTCATGCAGGATTCCCAGTCCACGCCGGGATAGCCGCGCCGGGGGATGAAGCGTTCCGGGGTGATGTAGTCCCCGCAGCGCAGGTCCAGCGTGCCGGCCTGGTCCCGGTTCAGGCCGGAATAGGCGTACAGGCGGTTGTTCATGATGACGCCGGGATTGATGGAGCGCACCATGTCCATCAGTTCCGGCGCTTTCCAGCCCCTGGCCCCTTCCATGGCTCCCTGGGAATAATCCCACCACATGATGTCAATGGGAGCGTAACGGGTCATCAGCTCCCGGACCTGGGCGTGCAGGTACTTCTGGTAGGCGGCGTGGTCCCGCGGGATGTTTTTCCTTTTAAGCATTTCCGCCTGTCCCGCGGGGTAGCAGAGGTCCGGGCAGATGGTGTTGTCATAGGACGGGTGGTGCCAGTCGATGACGGAGTGGTAAAGGCCTACCTTCAAGCCGCGCTTGCGGCAGGAGTCCACGTATTCGCGGATAATGTCCCGGTTTACGGCGCTTTTGGCGTCGTAATCCGTCTGGGCGCTGTCAAACAGGCCGAAGCCTTCATGATGCTTGCTGGTGAGCACCACGTATTGGCACCCTGCGTCTCGGGCAAGCCGGGCCCATTCTTCCGTCAGCCCTTCCTTGGGCTTGAACAGGGGCAGGGCTTCCGCAGCGTAGGAATCCGTGTCCACTTCCACGTTTTTCTGAATCCATTCGGAACCGCCGGGCTTGCCTTTCCATTCCCCGGCCAGCCCGGAATACAGGCCGTAGTGGATGAACATGCCGAATTTGGCGTCCCTCCACCATTCCATGCGACGGTTGCGTTCTTCCGCCGTTTCCTTCACAGCGGCGTGGTTGGCGTCCGCGGGGAGGGGAAGTCCGGGGGCGGCTGCCGAGAATTCCGAGGGAACCGTGGCGGGGGCGTTTTGTTCCGTCCTGCCGCTGCGCAGCCGGGCCGCGAACTGTTCATCCAGGGCCAGCGTGGGCTGCCCGTTCTCCGTAACGATTTTAGTGGCGGACTGCTGGGCCAGAGAGGGAAGTACCAGGGTGAGGGCCAGGGCGGCAATCGTAGCGATTTTCATGGTTTTTCAGGGTGGTATGAAGCGGGGGGAGAAAGATTAAGCCGGTCAAATGACGTCCGTATCCGCGTAACTGCCCAGGATTTTCAGCATGGAGCAGTGCTGTTCCAGCTCCGGGAGGGTTTCCCGTAGGGGGGATTCCTGAATGTGGCCTACGGCGTCTATGTAAAAGACGTACTCCCAGTTGATGACCTTGGAGGGGCGGGATTCAATGCGGATCAGGTTGTTGTTGTGCCGCTGGAAGCAGTTGATGACTTCCGCCAGGGTGCCGGGCTTGTGCTGGATGCGGATGAGCAGGGACGTGCGGTCCCTGCCGCTGGGCTGCGTTTCCTGGCGGCCGATGACGGCAAAACGGGTGGTGTTGCAAGCCTGGTCCTGCGCGTCTTCTTCCAAAATGTTCAGGCCGAACAGTTCCGCGGCCAGCGGGCAGCCCAGGGACGCCGCGCCCATGGAGGCGTTCTCCTTGGCGAGGATGCTGGCCTTCGTGGTGGAGGAGGTTTCCACGAGCTCCGCGTTCGGGAAGTGCCGCAGAATCCAGTTCCGCGTCTGGCCGAGAACCTGCGGATGGGAATACAGGATGCGGATGTGTTCCCGCGGGATGTCCGCCATCAGGCTGTTGCGGATGTTCAGATTGATCTGGGCGCAGATTTTGAGGGGGGAGGTGACGAAGAGGTCCATCACGGCGGTCACGGAGCCTTCCGAGGAGTTTTCCACGGGCACCACGCCGTACTGGGCCTTCCCGCGGTCCACCATGTCAAACACGTCCTTGAAGCTCTGGCACGGGATAAGTTCGCAGCTTTTACCGAACTGCTTGAGGGCCGCCTGGTGGCTCCACGTGCCCTTGGGGCCCAGGTAGGCAATGGTAAGCCCCCCTTCCAGGAAGAAGGAGCAGGAGATGATTTCACGGTAAATGGCCTGGAGGGAGGCCTCCGGCAGCACGCCCGCGTTCAGTCGGTTCAGCTTGCTGAGCAGGGCCGTTTCCCGTTCGGGAACGAAGATGGGGGAATTCCCCTCCTTTTTAATGCGGCCGACTTCATGCACCCATTCGGCGCGGTTCTTAAGCAGCTCCACAATCCGGGCGTCCACCTCGTCAATGGCCAGACGCGCCTTCGTCAGGGCGATGGTCTGTTCATCCGTGTTTTCGCTTTTCTGCTGCCGGGGGGGATTGGCCGGGGAGGCGGAATCCCCGTGTTGAGTGTTCTCCATGTCTCTGTGAAAGCTGTGTGTTTAAAGCCGCGTCAGGGTAGCGGTTCCGCGGGGGCAAATCAAGATTAAAGGGGGGGCTTCTCCATGGCGGATTTTTCTTGCATGCACGGAAGATGCAGGGTAGGTTCGCCTCTCTTTAATATGATGAAAAAAACATTGTTGCCGACTGCCGTGGCATGTTTCCTGGGCGCCGTTTCCCAGATAGCCTGCGCCAGCGGACAGGCCGTGAACGTTTATGTCTCCCAGGTCTCCCTGTCCTTCCCTGATCCTGCCGGCGTGGATGACATATTTAACAGAAATAAGGATGCCGTGGAGGTGGTGCTGGGTTTCGTTGCTCCCAAGGGCTGTAAATTCGTTAAGGGCGGTGAGGACTCACAGCTTGAAGTTACGGATGGCCGCGGCGCCAGGACAAAAGCCAAATTCGACAATTTTTTTACCCGCATTGGTGATTCCGGAGCCTTTGCCAAACATTCCCTGAGGCTGAAACAGAAACCTGTGTTTCCCCTGAAGCTGGACGGAGTGGTCAACATGAAGGTTTCCGAAGGAAGCAGGACTTTTCCGGGCCAGGAGTTTGACGCGCGGAAGGGCGCCAAATTCAAGGTGGAGGGCATGGAAATCACCGTGAAGGATGCAAAGGACCACGGCAAGGCTTCCGGTGAGGTGGAACTGGAATTCAGTGATACGCTCCATGTGGAGGAAATAACGCTGACTGACGCGGAGGGCGGCAAACTGGAGATACCCGGCGTGTCCAAAAGTTCGTTCAGCTTCGGTTCCGTTCCTTCCCGCACTTATACGTACCAGGTAAAGAACATGCCCGCTAAAATGAAAGCTACGGTGGTGGCCAGCAAGGGCGTCAAGGCCATGGATGTTCCCGTGAAGGTGACCGTGGATTTGAATGCTCCGCCCAAAAAGGGGGCATAAGGGAATATTTTTATGTTGGACTGTTTTTTACAAGGGCCGGGAGGCCCTTGTTCCCGGTTGGCTGTTTGTTGATGGGACGCGGGGGCGGTTGTTGAGCCTTTGCCGGGAGAATGGGGGCCGCCAAAAAATCGGCGGTTTAGCTCTTGTGCATTTTCTGTCCAGCCGCCAAGTTAGGTTCCGGCCTTCTTCCTGAAGAACCGTGGTGCGGCGCGCCGCTGAATTCTTTCTTTTCCCGCTCCCGGCAGGTGAAAAACAAATGCAAATTCCTGTTCCTTCGTTCAGCTTTTTTCCCGGCCTTCTGAAGCCGGCATTACCTGCCTGTTTTCCTCCTCTTCAGAATACGCTCCGGCGAATAATCTTGCTTGACCGTTATTTTTTTATTGATAATGATGGGTCTATGAAAAAATCCATCAAACTGTGCTCTGTTGCTCTCATGCTCGCCGGATGCGGTGTGGCCGGAATGTTTTCCGCCAGCGCGGATACTCCGGCTCCCAAGGCCGGGGAGGCTGCCGTTTCCGCCGTGGGGAAGGCTCTGGAAAAAGCCGATTTTTTAACCAAGGACAGGCCGAACCCAAAAGCCAAATATTATCTTTTCCTGTATTCCGCCAGTTGGTGCGGCCCCTGCTGCCGGGAAATGCCCCACGTGGTGCGGACCTACCGGAAGATCCGCCAGACCGATGATGTGGAACTGGTGCTGTTTTCCTGTGACAAGACGGAGGAGGCCGCCAAGGCATGGGCCAAGGAGGAACGGATGAAATTCCCCATCGTCAAGCCGAAGAAAGGGAACGGCATTCCCGGTTACAAGCCGGGAGGCTCCATTCCACGGCTGGGAATTGTGGATGGCACGGGCAAGATCATCATCACAGGGCATCCCGCCACGCTTCTGAAAGACTGGCGCAAGTTCTGCAAGCCGGAGGAAGGCAAAAAATAGGGGCTTCCTTTGCCTTTTGGCGCTCCCTCCGCCGTTTCCGAAATACGGAAAACAGGGCCGCTTCAGCTCTGCTCCCCGTTTTTCCTCACCGGGCGCGGCTCCGGAACGGCTCCGTAAAGCCCGTTGGGAAAGAGCTGGAGCCACGGCGTATATTCCGGCGGGATGGGCGCTTCAAACTCCATGCGCTTTCCCGTGCGCGGGTGGTCGAAGCCCAGCCGCCACGCGTGGAGCATGAGCCTGCCGGGTTTCGCCTTCTGCCGGGCGGGTTTGGCGTAAATGGGGTCCCCGATGAGCGGATGGCCCAGATGGAGCATGTGCACGCGTATCTGGTGGGTTCTGCCCGTGTGGAGCGTGCACAGGACCAGGGAGGAATCCGTGGCCGGGTCTGCGCACAGCAGGTCGTAGTCCGTAATGGCGGCTTTCCCGGTGCCCGGATTGACCACCGCCATTTTCAGGCGGTTCACGGGATGGCGCCCAATGTGGGTGAAAACCGTGCCGGAGCTTTGGGAGGGAATGCCCTGGACAACGGCCAGGTACCGTTTTTCCGTGCTGCGGGCCGCGAACTGCGCCGTCAGGGACTGGTGTGCTCCGTCGTTCTTGGCAATGACCAGGCAGCCTGACGTATCCTTGTCCAGGCGGTGGACGATGCCGGGGCGTTCCACGCCGCCGATGCCGGAGAGGTCCCCGCAATGGTGGAGCAGGGCGTTCACGATGGTGCCGTCCGGGTTGCCGGCGGCGGGATGCACGACCATGCCGCTTTCCTTGTTGATGACCACCACGTCTTCATCCTCATACAGGATGTCCAGGGGAATGTCCTGCGGCCGTGCTTCCGCCGGTTCCGGCTCCGGAATGCGGACGGTGATGGAATCACCGCGGGAAACTGGGTTTTTAGGCTTGGCGGGAGTGCCGTTGACCAATACGTCCCCGCTTTTGATCAGGCTCTGGATTCTGGAACGGGAAAGCTCCGGAAGGTGGGCGGCAAGGTATTGGTCCAGGCGGATTTTCCCGTCGGCATCGTCCGTGGTCAGATTCATGATCCGTGGCGTTTGGTCAATGGCTGTAGGCGGAGGGCGGCAGGTCGATGAAGGCATACTCCAGACCGTAAACGTCCTTGAGCAGATGCCCCAGGGCTTTTACGCCGAACGTCTCCGTGAAGTAGTGGCCGCCGAAGACCAGATTGACGCCCAGTTCATGGGCCATGGGGATGTTCCAGTGGGAACCCTCCCCGGTCACGTAGGTACGGCAGCCGAGGGCTGCGGCCTGGACAAGGTCGTCCCCGGCTCCTCCGGAGCAGATGAAGACGTCGCCAGCCGGGGCATCCGGGGAGTCCGCCCAGAAAGTTTGAATGGACGCTCCGAGGACGGTTTCCAGCCGCTGCGCCAGCTCCCGGCACGTGCCGGGGAATTCCCCGTGCGTACCCAGGGAAACGCCGTGGTAGTCCAGTCCTTCATTGGAACATGGCCGGATTCCGCAGGCCTTCGCCAGCAGGGCGTTATTTCCGTACACGGGGTGGACGTCCAGAGGAAGGTGGGCGGCGTAAATCGCCAGGTTCCCGTCCATGGCGGCTTTCAGCTTCCGGTATGCAATGCCGGTAATGGGCTGCATGGTCTGCCAGAAAATGCCGTGATGAAGGAGGAGCAGGTCCGCCCCCGTCTCCAATGCCGCATGGATAGCCTTCTCCGAGCCGTCCACGGCGGCGGCTACCCTGGAAACGGCTCCTCCGTTTTCCAGTTGAAGGCCGTTCAGGGCGCGGGATGCGTCCGGAATGGAATCCACGGAAAGGATTCCGTCCAGAAAAGCGGTAACGGTTTGCAGATCAATACTCATGCGGGAGGAATGGTCAGTTGTCTTCCGAGAGGCTGGCGCCGAGCAGGCGCACGGCGTCCATGTTCAGGATAAAGTAGTTGGGGGATGTATTCACCCTGCCGTAATAAAACCTGCTGTATCCGGCCTCTCCTGCCGGAGCGATTTCCAGCGTGATGACTTTTTCCTCCGTCTCCGGTTCCGGGGCGAAGGTGATGTCGCTGGGGCCGGCCTGGGACTGCACGGGGGCCGCCTCCTTGTAAACCTGGAGGATGAGTTTCAGGCGGAAAACGGGGTTCTTCAGGGCCTCGTGCGCCGTGGCGTCCGTATAGGGCAGCCAGGTGCTCACCTCCATCTTTTCCAGCTCGTCCAGATAGCGGTTGGCGCGGTTCGGATTGATGTTCAGGGTTTCATCCTTCCCATCCTTGGCAGCGGTCCAGGAATCGTCCAGACGGTCGAATTTCAGGATCAGGGGACTGCCGGAGCCGATGCGTTCCAGATGCATTTCCTTGAGGTCGAACCTGCTGAAAGAGAAAAGCATCTTTTTCTTCCAGGCCAGGGCGTCCGTCAGCAGGTCCTTCATGTAGGCGCTGTCCAGCATGACGACGGTGGGCTTGCCGGCCTGGCGGGCGTACCAGGAACCGTCCGTTCCCTTGGAGAAAAACACCGTCACGGGGGGGCGCGGTTCTTCACCGGGCTTGGGCAGCAGGGACATGGTGAGCGTCATCCTGGGATTGTCCAGCCCGTACACGGAAAGGTCCGTAGCCTTGTCAGAGGCGAAGCCGGCCACCTTCCCCAGCTTGACGGTTTTCAGCAGGGAAACGAGATGCTCCGGATTGGCCTCCTGGTAGCGGGAGCCTTCCGCCGTGTACAGCCAGGTGGGCTTGATGCCCTTTTTCTCATCACCCTGAATAAAGCGGGCGATGGTGGGGTAATCCTGAAAACTCTTGCGGATGGAAAGCCCGGTGATCTTGTAATCCCCGATGTCCGTCAACTGCTTGGAGCGCAGAAGGCCCAGGTCCAGCGGAATGTTGCGCACGCCGGGCACCTCCTTGTTGGTCTCCGTCGTCTGCGCCAGTTCAAAGACGGCCTTGCGGTCGGAAACGGTGGCCTTCACCAGTTCGGACAGGCTTCCGTTGTCGGAAGGGGGGTAAATGCGGAGCGTAACGGGCTGTTCCTCCGTTTGCAGGGATTTGCCGTCCTCCGTGGGGAGGCCTGTGAAATTCCTGATGGAGACGGAGGTGATCTGGTCGTCCGTCATGTCCGGCACGCTGGTTTCCTCCGGATTATACACGCGCACGGCGGTCAGCTTCTGGAGCGTGCCCAGCAGCACGTCCATCATGGCCGGGTCCGTATCCAGGGAAAGGGGGTACGTGATTTTCCAGGGGCTGCCGGGAGTCTTGCGCTCCAGGGCGATGCGCTGGCCTCGGTTGTTGATTTCAATGGAGGCGGGCATGGCCGGATGCAGGAGCAGGGGGCGGTGGTCCCGGAGCTGGCGGATGCCGGACTTGAACAGGGGCAGGATATTGCCGGTGCCCACCAGGATGCGGGTGTCCCGCCCGTAGAAATCCGTCTGCATGTAGGTGGTATCGTCCGTGGTCTTGTTCTCCGGATCGTCCACCAGCCAGGGAGCGAGGGACCCCAGCGTGTAGCGGGCCACGGTGGAGGAGCGCTTGCCGTCGTCGCTCATCTCCTTCAGGGTGATGGTGACGGGCGTCGTCTTCACGCCGAACTCCTTCAGGGAGGCGGAATCAATCTTGTGCAGGGGCAGCGCGTCCACGATGCTGGTGGAATATGTGTACTGGAGGATGGCCGCCGCCGCGCGCGGGTCCATGCGGTCGTCCCACGGCTTCTCGCACCACCAGACGCCGTTGGGCTTGCGGCGGAACTCCGCAACGTCCCCCACGCAATTGATGCGCATCCAGGAAACCTCGTTCATCTCCTCCCGGGTATAGGGGAAAAGCCGTTCTCCGGAACTGAAGGCGGTGCGCCCGATGATGCGGGACAGGTTGCCGTCAATGGTCAGGAGCACCGCCGCGCCGATGGCGGCGAGGGTGACGAGGATAAGAAGGATGAAGCGGAATGTGCGCATGTGCTTCCGGTGATGGGCGTGGTGGAGTTAATGGCGGCGCGTGTTCCAGATAATCAGGGCAATCAGAAGCGCCAGCAGGGGAAGGCCGATGTTCGTCAGGAGTTCCAGAATGCCCAGGGCGTTGCGGTCCAGGTTCAGCTTCACGGTCAGGTCATGGCGGGAGCCGAGGCCGCGCAGTTCTTCACGGTCCGTCATCCAGCCGACCAGCGTGCGCATGAAGTCCCGCTGTTCCGGCTTGATTTGCCTGGGCTGGAGCAGGTCCGTATTCCCCAGCAGCACCAGGCGCCCGGTGGTCTTGTTCTGGTTTACGTCCCCGGCGTTCCCGCGGATGAGGGCCGCGCCGATCATCAGGGGCCCCGGGTTGTCTTCCCGCGCGTCAAACTGGGCCGGGAACTGGTTGTACTTGGTTTCTCCGTAATAATCCTCCGTAGTCACCAGCAGGGGGTATGGCGTGATGCGCTTCTGCTCCATGGCCGCGTTGTCGGAATCCAGGATGAGGGAGATGCTCTCCCCTTCCAGCCCGGTGCTGGAATTCCAGAATTCGCGCGTGCAGTTCAGGGAGGGCGCGAAAATGGCGTTAATCTCGAAAACGGAGCGGTTGCCCCTGTTGCGGAGCATCACGCGGTCATTCTGTGGGCGCAGGCCCTGTTCACGGAGGAACCGGTAAAGCTGTTTGGGCGTATCCTGCTGGGGTTCCAGCATGACCAGGATGGCGGCGTTCGGGCGCGCCCAGTACCGCTGGAGCACTTCCGCCTCCTGCGGGGACAGGTCGTACTTGGAGCCGATGATCATGAACCCCGCGGCGTCTTCCGGAATCTCCTTCAAGCCGCTCATGCGGATGGGAACGAGCTGAAGGTTGACGGAACGGCAGATTTTCCCCAGCGTGGTGAAAATGCTTTCCTCCTGGCTGTTGCTCAGCGCCTCGTTGAAATTGCTCTTGTCCGCCGCAATATACATCTTGCGGGGTTCTCCATTGGCCGCCCCGTAAATGCCGGCGGTCATCATGTCTTCAATCTGGAGGGCCACCGCCTTCATGCTCTTGCCGTCCGGGCTGGGGGCGTACACCACGAAGGCGTCTCCGGGCAGGATGCGCACGTGGGCGGCGTCCGCCTGGGTGCCTTCAAACGTCTTGAGCGCTTTTTCCGTGTCTTCCCGGGCATCGATGATGACCAGGTTCTTCTTGAATTCAATCCCGTAAATGTTCGCAATCTCCCGGGCCTTGTTCGGCTGGCGGAGGGGGTCCACGTACTCCACCTTCACCTTCCCGTTGGAATAACGTTCGTACTCCTCAAGCAGGGAGCGCATGCGGGTGTAATTCTGCGTGGTGCGCAGGAAGGCGAACGTGATCTTGACGGGCGTCTTGCGGTTCTGGATTTCCGGAGATTTCAGCATGTTGATGCTCTGCTGGGAAATCTCATAACGCTGGTCTTCCGTCAGGTCCCGGCGGTAATATTCGTGGCAGCCCACGTAATTCAGGCATACGACGATGAGGAACAGCAGGAAAAGCTTGATCCAGGTCATCCAGGGGCGTCTGACCTTGCGGGCGGGAGGGAGGGGGGATTCCGTGGCCGCGGCGGGGTTGTCTGGTGCTTCGCTCATAGATAAAAATGAAAAGGGGTGAAAGGGAAAAGGCGGGGTAGATCAGTGCTTCCAGCGGCGGTGGTCAATGATGCGGATGGTGACGGCCAGCGTCAAGACCGTCATGGTCAGGTAAAAGACGACAGGGCGCGTATCAACCAGCCCGGCGGAAAAGCGGTCCAGATGTTCCGAGCAGGACATGTAGTGGAAAATCCCCGCTGCGGGGAATTCCCCCCATACCACGGGAATAAGCCCCATGAAGAAAATCAGCACCAGCAGACCGATGGTGATGATGCCGGAAATGATCTGGCTGCCCGTCAGGGACGAGGCGAAAATGCCGATGGCCGTGAACCAGGCGCCGACCAGCAGCAGGATGGCGTACGCCCCGGCCCAGTCCGCCAGGCGGTAGGGGAGGACCATGCCCGCATCATACCCGTAAATCCACTGCACGATCAGGTTGGACCAGTCCGCCAGAAGGGGGTACAGCAGCATGGGCAGCCACAGGATGATGTAAAAGGCGTATGCGGAGAAATATTTGCCCAGGACTACCTGCCATGTCTTGATGGGCGTGGTCAGCAGGGATTCCAGCGTTCCTGTCTTCTCTTCCTCCGCCAGGGAACGCATGGTAAGCAGCGGGAAAATGAACAGGAAATAAAACCAGAACATGGGGGAATGCAGGATGAAGAACAAAATGCCTTCCTTCTGCGGGGCCAGCTGGAACGCCTTCAGCGTGCCGGACAGGGAAACGCTCTGCAGGGCCATGACGAAGGCCAGGATGACCCATCCGTACGGGGTCATCACGTAGCTTCTGAGTTCTTTTCTGAAAATGGTAAGTACCGGAGACATGGGGAGAAAAGGAAAATGCGGGGTGGTGGATAGAGAGGGAGAAGAAACGGGCGGTTAATCTTTACGGGTCATTTCCACGAACACCTCTTCCAGGGTGGGGGTGTGGCGGTAAATATGGCGCAGGGGGCAGCCCTGTTCCGCAAGGAGGCGCGCGGCCTTCTCACGGGTATCCGTTCCGGCCTCCGCGCGTACGGTCAGCGTATGCCAGCCATCGGCGTCCGTGCCTTCATGGATGACCTTCTTCACGTGTTCCAGGCTTTCCAGCTTCTGCGTAATCAGCTCCAGATCCCCGCGGAACTCCAGCGTAATCTTGCCGGCGGCGCGGAGGTTGGCTGTCAGGTTAGAGGGGGTATCCGCTGCCTTGATGGTCCCCTGGTCAATGATGATGACCTTGTTGCAGATCATCTCCACCTCACTCAGAATATGGGTGGAAAGAATAATGGTGTGGTTGGCCGCCAGCCCCTTGATCAGCTCGCGTATCTGGCGTATCTGGTTAGGGTCCAGGCCGTTGGTGGGTTCGTCCAGAATCAGCAGGTCCGGTTCACCCAGCAGGGCGTCCGCCAGGCCCACGCGCTGGCGGTAGCCTTTGGAAAGGGTGCGGATCATCTTGCGGCGCACGGGGTCCAGGCCGCATTGCTCCACGACCTTGGAGACGGCGGGCCATATCTGCTTGGAAGAAATGCCTTTAAGCCTGGCGCGGAACTTCAGGTACTCCGTCACGCGCTGGTCGTCGTAAAGAGGCACGTGCTCCGGCAGGTAGCCCAGGTGCTTGCGCGCCTCCAGAGGATTTTTAACGATGTCGAATCCCGCAATCGTGGCGGTCCCGGAAGTGGGGGGCAGGTAGCCGGTCAGCATGCGTAAAGTCGTGGTCTTGCCTGCGCCGTTCGGCCCCAGGAACCCTACGATTTCCCCCTTTTCAATCTGGAAGGAGGCATTCTTTACCGCTTGAAAGCGGCCAAACTCTTTGGAAAGCTGGTCGGCGTGGATCATGGAATCAATGGGAACAGGGTGATTCTAATCCAAACCGCTCCCGTCTCAAGCTTATTCTCCCCTGTGCCGCGGAGACGCCGCCGCCGCTTGAAAAGCAACACATGCTGAAAAGGAACAGCGGCTGTTCCAACATTACTGGGGAAGGGCTGGCGGGAAGGAAAATCAATCCTTCAAATCCTCCTCCAGCCGCAGGACGATATCCCGCACGCGCACGTCCTCCTCCATGCGGGAGGCAACCAGCTTGTTGGCATGGATCACGGTGCCGTGGTCCCGGCCTCCGAAGGCCTGGCCGATATCCTTCAGGGAGCATTCCGTCAGGCGGCGGCTCAGGTACATGGCAATCTGCCGGGGAAAGGCGATGCTGTTGGGGCGGCGCTTGCCGGTCAAGTCGCTCACCTTGAGCTCGTAAAAATCCGCCACGCGCTTCTGGATGGAATCCACGGTCAGGATGCGGCTGGTTTCTTCCCGCAGGATATCGCGCAAAAGCTGCTCGATCTTGGCGATGTCCGGCATGTCCCCGGACAGGGAGGTAAAGGTGGCTACGCGGAGCAGGGCCCCTTCTAGGCGGCGCACGCTCTTCTGGATGCGGCTGGCGAGGAACTCCAGAATCTCGTCAGACACATTCATGCCGGCCCGGTCGCGCTTGCTGCGCAGGATTTCCAGCCGGGCGTCATCATCCGGAAGATTCAGTTCCACCGTAAGGCCGGACTCCAGGCGTGCCGCCAGGCGGGAATCCAGGTTGGAAATATCGCATGCGGCGGCATCGGCGCAAATCACGATCGTCTTGTGGGAGTGGAACAGCTCGTCAAACGTATGCAGGAACTCTTCCACTGTCTTCTCCTTGCCGGAAATAAATTGCACGTCGTCCACCAGCAGGACGTCCGCCTTGCGGTACTTGCGGCGCAGCTTGGCGAAGCTCTGCCCGTTCTGGGTGCGGGACGCGTCAATAAACTCATTGGCGAACTGTTCGCCCGTGACGTACACCACATTCGCGGAGGAATCCTGGTGAAGCACCTCATGGCCGATGGCCTGGAGCAGGTGCGTTTTCCCCACGCCGGACTTCCCGTACAGGAAAAGGGGATTGAACAGGGCCCGTTCCGACTGGGCGATGGACAGCCCTGCCTGATAGGCAAAGCGGCTGTCTTCATAAACCACGAACGAATCGAACGTGTACAAATCATTCAGGCATGCCCGGGTTCCCTGGCTGCGCTGTTTTTTGGCCGGGGCGGCAGGGGAATCCTGCATCTGGGGCGTTTTGGAGCGGGAGGAAGCCTTTTGTGGTTGGCCTTCGGCGGCCGGCAGGGATGCCACCTCGTCCGCGCAGATGAACTTCACCTGGCGCTCCGTGCCCAGGGCCAGCATGGCGGCCTGCTTCAGCTCCGGCGTATAGCTGTTCTCCACCCAGAGGGCGGCCATGGGATCGTCACACACCAGCGTCAGCGTCTTTCCGGAATCCTCCAGGAGGGAAAACTTGGGAAACCACAATCCATACACCTCCGGAGACATGATTGTTTGCAGGGCTCCCGTGATCCTGGACCAGGTGGCTGACAATTCTGATGGTGGCGTCATTGTTGTGGAAATAAAAGATGTTGCTGGTTATAAATGGCTGTGAGGCCTTCCGTCTCGCTACGAGGCCGCCCGCGGATGGAACCGGAATGGGTTCATCCGCAGCCGTGACAGCTCGTGGCGTCCATCGGGATGGAGAAGGCGAACTCATCCGCTTTCAGCTCGACACCCCGGTCGACGGAAGCGCCAAAGTACTGATTTGCGCCTGAGGAAAAAATATCTTTTTGAAGCAGCGTGAGTCATCGTTCCGCGGCTCTACGTTCCACGGGGGTTCCACACCAAAAAATATTTTAGTCTTGCTTCCTCCGATAATTTAGTCCTCCTGAGTATATTCTTTGAATGACACTATAATAATTTTATTATCAGTTAATTACTACTTTGTTATTGGGGTGTGTGACGAAAAGGAAACAATTACGCCGCCGTAAATCAAGCACTTACAGGCACCGGACCAGAAAGCCCCGGAGAGGTTCCGGAAGAGGGCTGCCGGGATGGTTGACAAGGGGCGCCGGGAAACCTAACGTGGCTGCATCATGGAACAGATGGAACAAACCGGGGAAACATATTATTCCCTCTGCCGGGGAAAATTTTTGGAGCTCTTGAAAGAAGGAAGGTGGGAATACGTGCGCCGGGTCAATGCCAATGGAGCCGTCATGATCGTGGCCGTGACGGAGGACGGCGAACTGCTGCTGGTGGAGGAATACCGGGTTCCCCTGCATGCCCTCACCATCGGACTGCCTGCGGGCATCTCCGGAGATAAAGGGGAGGAAAGCACATTGCAATCCGCCCGGCGTGAACTGGAAGAAGAAACGGGATACCGGGCGGATGCCTGGACGTACCTGTTCACGGGGCCTTCCTCCCCCGGATTGACCACGGAAATGGTATCCTTCTACCTGGCGGAAGGGCTGCACCAAATATCGGAAGGCGGCGGGGTGGCTCATGAAAACATCACCGTGCACCGCATTCCTCTTCCGCTGGTGCATGGCTGGCTGATGGACCAGACAGGGCAGGGAAAAGTGGTAGACCCGAAAATCTTCATGGGCCTCTATTTCCTGTCCCGCTCTGTAAATGGCGTGGGACTGGAGGAATAAGGACGCTCTGCGCCGCAAGTGTCCGGACGCAGGAAACGGCCTGGGCGGCAGGCTGTGTGAAACGGTTGGAGGAAAAGAACGATTCATCGTCAATGATTTTTCTGGATGGAGAAGCGGGCTGTCGTGATAAAATGCTCCTGACCCATAAAAAAATCTGGACATTCTTTCCAATCCGGGCTAAATATCTCCCCGCTTTCCAGCACCAACCACTTAACGGCAGGGTAGCTCAGTGGTAGAGCAGAGGACTCATAAGCCTTTGGTCGGGTGTTCAAATCACCTCCCTGCTACCAATTTTACAAACTCGCAAGTGTTTAAAATACAGCACTTGCGGGTTTTTATTTCTGACAACTGCAGTACATTATTGTGGTTTTTGGAAGCAATGGACAGGTGAAATTACTTAATTCGAGCAGGCTGATGAGGCGGTTGTATTGGCGGGATCAATACCAGAGTCCGAGAGAGCCATTCTTGAAAATGCGTATCCCGATCATCGCTCTCCTGGAAAAGCATATTTTACCTTGAAGTGGGTGGATGAGTATGTGCAGCCTATTTTGTCCGATAAGTACAATCGCATGCGGTATCGTTTCCTACGAGTTTGGATGGCATCTGCATATGCTGGGGATTGTGACACGTCCAGAGAGTTTCAGGGGGCAGAGGAAACGTTGCGTTTGTCCGAATACGTTTCATTCACTGCGGGCGACAGCCACCACGGTTCTGCATGCGGCAGGGGCGGATCATGCTCTTGCCCGCGAGATTGTGGGGCATGATTCCGAGATGTCTCACCAGCTGCATATCCGACCTTCGGACGATCAACGCAAGGAGGCGATGGAGAAGCTTTCCGAGATGATTGCTCCTTGGCATGCAGTGAAGATCCCATTGAGATGGAGAAGCGTGATCTTGTCGCTCTTTGTCCCAAGTGTATCCGTGCCTTGATGAAGATCAGTTAAATGTACTGAAAGAAACTCTAAATAAGATAGACATTTTAACTTACAATACGTGATGATACAATACACACAATAGGCGAAGGGGCGCGGGTGGAAGGAGGAGTTGTGGTAAGAAGTACGGCGAGAAATCAAGCCTGACATACAAATTTATGAAAATGCATACCTGTGTTTGTTGTTCTCAATTCGGAATGGTGCATATCTTTGACTCCCCCGTGTCTTCCCCTCATAGAGAATACTAAAAACGATCGAATTGAACTAACACTAATTAAACTTGAAATCTATTCGAAATAATCAATTATATTTTTTTCCAAATCGGAAATTATAATCTGCAATAAATCACCAGTTTCAGTATACGGCTTATATAGTATTTTGTTTTGTATATCTTTTTTGAATTTCTGCAAATTATCCCAGTCATTTTTTATTATTTCAAGATCATCTAAATCAACAGAAACGGAAGGAGCTTTTGAATAGAAATAAGCCATACCCAGAGGCTTGTCGGCCATCGAATTATTCAAACTTGTTAATAACTCCTCCGCTGTACCTGAAACGGAACGTTCTTGGTTTGTCGCAATATCAATTGTTGGAGTTCCCAGTTTATATTTGAATATTGCGACAACAAAATCAACGTTGCAAATTATTTGACGATTTATAATATCTTGAGAATACCCTGATTGAGATGCTAAATCTTCCCAACCATGTACGATTAAACGTTTACAACAATATGATTCATGATGTCCACGTCTAAATTGAATTTCTAATTTTTCCAATAAATTCTTCCGTTCTAACCAAGCATCACTAGGTGAAGCTATCACAACATTTATCTCTCCAGATTTTTTAGATTTCCTTTTCTTTATACTTTGATGTTGTGGAATTACGAGGTCCAATATATCTTGATTCCACTTTGAAGAATCAGAAAGAAAATTCATTAGAATTTTTAAATCCTCCAAAATATTAATTTGTTCAGGCGAAGATAAATTATTAGAAATTCGTTCTAGACAAGTTGGGCAAATCCTGGCTTGCCTCATTCCATCATCAATTCCTGTCTTATTTTGCAAAAAATCATATATGCAACCTGTTGTGATTTTATGTCTAAAAGCTGTATCATCAATATATAATGCCAAATAATCAACAATAAAATATAATAAGCCATTGTTCTTCGATAAGTCCGTTAAATAAATCCATCCCCAAAAAGAAAAAATGGACAATTTTTTATGTTCATGGAAAAAATAATTATCTATATATTGTTTTTCTGTAAAACAAAAAATTTTATCAAATTCATGAATTTTTTTATTAATTTTATTTAAAATGGATATAAAGGAATCCGGTTTTGATATTATATCAGAATCTATGTTTATATCGCCGCCATTAACAAATTTAAGATGCGTAGTTTTATTATTAAGAAAGTTGCAAATTCTGTTTTTATTGATTTCAAAATCAACATCAAAAAGAAGTAGTATTTTCATAGTTTTCCTTAGTTAAAAATACAATAATAGACAAGTCAATGATAATCATCACTTACTAGCACTTTGTTATTATCGACTGAATGAATGCGGTGGTAGAGGAACCGATTTTCGAGAGACAGGTTAATATGCTGCGGGGGCTGGTAGGGGAGAGGAGGAGCTTTTTTGAGGGACGAGGGATGATTTGCGAGGAACGATGTTGAAATTTTGTGAGGATTGCCTGATAAAACATCATCTGCAGATTATGTTGACGACATGAGCGAGTGGAAGGTTATTCCGAGTGATCAATTTGTACGCGATATGAAGTGGATGGGTAAACGTTATCCTCGGGAGACCGCGCAAATGATTCGCAACCTGGACGAATACCGGGCTCATCTGGAAGATTACGGCAATCCCATGCGAATGGTGGAGTATTCCTACGTTCACCGGGAATACGTCGGGTTGCCACGCCATCGCACAGCAACCGCTCGCATCCGCTGCTCAAACTTGCCTACATGTTTTTACTGTTATGTTCAAGCTTACGAGTTGCATCTGATTTGTGCCGGAGACAAACAAAGACAGTCCAAGGATAATAAATACTGCAAGGATTATGTCTCACAATTTTAATTCAACCTCTTCTGTAACCATGGAAAATAAAGAATACGTTCCGATCGATCTGTCAAAGAACAAGCGTTATGCAACGGTCGAAGATGACCTGAGAGACTGTGTATCGCCCGAGATCATGGAGGAAGCCAAACGGATCGCTGCCGCTTCCACCGTTTCCTCGGCTCTTGCCCATATGCGCGTCAAGGCAGGAATTTCGCAGAATATGATGGCTGCGGCACTCGATTGTTCCCAGCCGCGCATTTCCGCGATTGAAAGCGCGACCAATGACAAGATGAGCATGGCCGCCGTTCTGAAGTATGTGGAGGTGACGGGCTTCCCCTTCAAGGTTCAGTTGGAAGACGGTAGGGTTATTGCCGTGTCTTCCGTACCGAAGGGAAGGAAATCTCGCAAGAGCGTGTTGCGAAAACCTGTAAAGCCTAGGACAAAAGTCCATCCCAGTGCCATCCCCTCTCCTGCGCTACCAGCCCTCCTCACTGTCCTCGGCAAATATTATATAACCCACCCCACAAAGACAAATCCACTGTGTTCGCAATTGGAAAAATAGCATTCGCCTTTCCACGAAAAAACGTTCCGTTTTTGGGCTATTGCAAGAAAACCTGTTCCTCAAACTGTCATTTTTTTCTGGAAGTTCCTGGTTTCCTCTTCTTCGGAACGGTTGACACCTTGAAAGGCAATCCCGTCACCTCCACGTATTTCAGGAGGGCAGGCATATGGATCTTTTCGTTGTTTGCCATTTCGATGGACGAAAATACACCGAGAAGAATATCCAAGAGCCGCAGCCATCATCTTCCGAGAAATACCCGCCTTGGTCCGCATGGCCATCAGGGCATAGGCACAAGACATGCGAGCATTGCGCCACTTGATCTCCCCGATTTCCCCCCGGTATATGTGTCGCATATATTTGATAATTGTTATTTAAGTTAAAACTAACTAGTTGTCTGCGCTAATTATTCAATGAAAATCTATAAGAGAGGCGTAAGATTTTTTATATGAGACTAGTTATAAAAACTTTCATAAAAATCTCAATGAATAATGACTCGTGAGTTGCAATGAACGTCAACCTGGAAAGTTGAAGGAATACCTAGATGGCCTGCCCTGTATTCGCTCCTATTTGGGGAATGGTCTTCATGGGGGCAAACGGTAAAGAAGAACCGTCAGAAAATAAGAGATTTCCTCAATTCCAGTCAATAGACGCGAGAATGGCGAAGCTACTGAAGTTGAATAAACAGGTAAAGCGCGTTTTTATTTAAGTCTCAGTCCAAAAACCCCGGATTTGCGGCCGCTGAGTTCCAGGGCGCGCAGGCGTTCCGGAGGGAGGCAGTCACGGGAGAATTCCGCGTAGTGCATGCGGTCCCGGAAGTAGTGGACGGCGCTTTGAGAGAGGGCGAAGATAAATTCCATGCCCATTTCCTCCGCTTTTCTTTTGGCGAATTCACACAGGGCGCGGCCATAGCCGCGGCCTTCATGGCGGTGCTTGATGTACAGGCAGCCCAGTTCCGCGCTGCGGTGCTTCGGGTAGGGATAGACGGCAACGCAGCCCACGATGCTGTCGTCCAGAGTCAGCACGTAGTAGTCATCCATTCTGGCGGCGATGTCCTCATAGTTCCGGTTGACCAGCTTGGAGTCCACTACGGAGCGGGCGATCATGGAGAGGAGCTCCGGAATGTCCTCCTCCTTCAAGGGGCGTATTTCCCGGTAGGAGTCCGTGTGGACCATGGTGCCTACGCCTTCTTCCGAGAAGAGTTCCTCCACCAGTACGCCTCGCATTTTGCCGTCCAGCAGGTGTACCCGGGGGATTCCCGTCCGGCAGGCCTCAGCCGCCTGGTCCAGTAGTTCCCGGTGGGTTACTTCTCCTTCCAGGCCCGCCACTTCCGATTCCAGAATGGCGGCAATGGGGCGTCCGTCACGGGAGGGAACCTTATGGTCGTTGAGCAGGGCGATGTATTTGGAGGCTCCCAGACTGAATGCCATACGGACGGATTCCGGGTCAAAGGAGCCGGAACGGCCGGAGGCCACCACGGGGATCTGATGCCTCCCCAGGATTTCCCGGACTCTTTCCCGGACAAGCTGACCGCCTTTCAACGGCGCTTCCACCAAGGCGGAGCGCATTTCACAAACGCGCGTGTGTTCGTACAGCGCGGAGGCGTCCGTTCCTTCCACTATCAGCACGGGCCTGACGCCTATTTCCTGAAGAGCGTCCAGGTCCAGCAATGCGTCCACCAGCTCTTCGGAATCCACCAGGGGGCGTTCCACATGCACGGCAAAGATTTTGTCCCTGAAGTACGGGACGTACTCCAGCACGGAACGGACGTTGGTGGATTTGTTGGGAGGGAGCGTGGTCAAGGGCGGCCCGGAAGCTTGAAGACGGAGGGAACGGCTGTATCCGTTTCCTCCGTCCTGTAAGTGATGCGTAATGTTTTAGAACGTGCGGGTATCGGCGGAATCCCGGTTGTCCATGGTTTCCGCGAAGTCCTGGGAGTCAAGAGTGACGGCGATTTCTTCTTCATCGCCGGCGGCAGGCGTTTCCGCCGGCGCCTGGGCGGCTCCCTCCTTGCGGAGCACGACGCTGACCTTGCGCCTGGGCATGACCAGCTTGGGTTCCGCCACAGCGGGCTGATAGCCTTCCCCAATGGTGGTGGCGTCGGAAATGACGGCTGGAGCTTCTTCCTGTTCCGGCTGTTGTGCGGACTGGTGTTCCCGTGCACGGGAGACTTGTTCCCGCAGGGCGGAGAGCAGGTCGCTGGGCATGCCGTCAAAACCTATTTCCGGCAGGTTGGCGCCGTCTTCCTGATTTTCATCGGAAGAATCAAACTGGGGCAGGCTGGCCAGGAAGTCTTCAAACGCATCCAGGTTGGTGGTGCTCTTGAAGAGGTTGCCGATGGCTTCACCCTTGATGCTTTCCATCAGGGTAACGAACAGGTCGTAGGCTTCAGACTTGTATTCCACCAGGGGATCCTTCTGGCCCTGGGCGCGGAGGCGAACGCCTTCCCGCAGAGAGTCCATGTTGTACAGGTGCTCCTGCCACATTTTATCAATAGCCCCCAGGATGATCTGGCGTTCCATGTGGTCCAGGTATTCCGGACGTTCGCGGGAAGCCTTGTCTTCATAAGTGGCCTTGACCTTGTCAATGAGGAAGGCGATGGTGTCATCCATCTGGCGTTCTTCCAGCTTGGCGGCGTCCGCCGTCAGTCCCAGCGGGAAGGAGGAGTTCATCCAGGCGAGCAGTTCGTCCGGATGGGTCAGGCCTTCCGAGTCCGGATCCAGGAATTCATGGGCGCGGGTGGCGATTACTTCTTCCAGAATGTCGTAAATCATTTCCCGCGGGTTTTCCGTGGAAAGCACTTCATTCCGGTAGCCGTAAACGATTTCACGCTGCTTGTTCATGACGTCGTCATAGTCCAGCACGTGCTTGCGCCACATGTAGTTGCGCTGTTCCACGCGTTTTTGGGCGGATTCCACGGATTTGTTCAGGAAGCTGTGTTCCAGGGCTTCGCCGTCGGCCACGCCCAGGCGTTCCATCATCTTCGTCATGCGTTCCGCCGCGCCGAAGTTGCGCATCAGGTCGTCTTCAAAGGAGATGAAGAACTGGGAGGCGCCGGGGTCTCCCTGGCGGGAGCAGCGGCCGCGCAGCTGGCGGTCAATGCGGCGGGATTCATGGCGTTCCGTACCCAGGACGAAGAGGCCGCCGAGGTCGGCCACGCCTTCGCCAAGCTTGATGTCCGTACCGCGGCCCGCCATGTTGGTGGAGACGGTGACGGCTCCGCGCTTGCCGGCCAGCGCCACGATTTCCGCTTCGCGCTGGTGGTTTTTAGCATTCAGCACTTCATGGGGGATTTTGGCCCTCTTGAGCATGCGGGAGAGCGTTTCAGAGGCGTCCACGCTGGCCGTGCCAATCAGGATGGGCTGGCCTTTATCATGGAGTTCCTGAATTTTGTTGATCACCGCGTTGAATTTTTCACGGCGGGATTTGAAGATAAGGTCGTTCTGGTCCTTGCGGATGCAGGGGCGGTTGGTCGGGATGGGGAGGACGTCCAGCTTGTAAATGTCATGGAATTCCGCGGCTTCCGTTTCCGCCGTGCCGGTCATGCCCGCCAGTTTTTTGTACAGGCGGAAGTAGTTCTGGATAGTGATGGTCGCGTAGGTCTGGTTTTCACGCTCCACTTCCACGCCTTCCTTGGCTTCCACGGCCTGGTGCAGTCCGTCGCTCCAGCGGCGCCCCGGCATTTCGCGGCCCGTGTTCTGGTCAATGATGATAACCTTGCCTTCCTTGACGACGTATTCCACGTCTTTTTCGTAAATGCAGTAGGCTTTCAGCAGCTGGGAGGTGGTGTGCAGGCGTGCTCCCGTTTCATCAAGCTGCTTGGTCAGTTCATTCTTGCGGCGCAGCTTGTCCTTTTCCGTCATGCGGGGGTCTTCATCCATTTCCGCAAAGGCGGTTCCCAGGTCCGGCAGCACGAAGTCCTCCGGGTGGCCGGGGGAGATGACTTCACGGCCTTTTTCCATCAGGTCGGCGTCGTGGGTCTTTTCATCCACGGTGAAGAACATTTCCTCCTTCAGCTTGTAGAGTTCCTTTTTGCGCGTATCCTGGTAAAGGGTCAGTTCATATTTTTCCACGATGCGGCGCAGCTCGGGATCCTGCATGGCGCGCAGGAAGGCGCGGTGGCGGGGCTGGCCTGTCTTCACCTTGAACAGGCAGCGGCCCACTTCTTCCGTGCGGCCTTCCTCCTGGGCTTTCAGGGCCTGGGACATGAGCTCGTTGCAAAGGTCCGTCTGCGCTTTCACCACGCGTTCAATGGCGGGGCGCAGGGTATCGTACTGCTGTTCCCGGGTGACGACCGCGGGACCGGAAATGATGAGGGGCGTACGGGCCTCGTCGATAAGGATGGAGTCCACTTCGTCCACAATGGAGAAGTAGTGCCCGCGTTGCACCTGCTCGGATTTGGAGGTCGCCATGCCGTTGTCGCGCAGGTAGTCGAAGCCGAATTCGGCGTTGGTGCCGTAAGTGATGTCGCAGGCATATTGCTCCCGGCGCAGCTGGGAGGGCATCATGCTCTGGATGCAGCCGACCGTCAGCCCCAGGAACTGGAAGAGCATCCCCATCCATTCGGAGTCGCGGCGCGCCAGGTAGTCGTTCACGGTCACCACGTGCACGCCCATGCCAGTCAGCGCGTTCAGGTATACGGGAAGGGTGGCGACAAGCGTTTTGCCTTCCCCCGTGGCCATTTCCGCAATGTAGCCGCGGTGCAGGGCGATGCCGCCCAGCAGCTGCACGTCAAAGTGGACCATGTCCCACAGTTGTCTTTGTCCGCAGATATCGCGTTCTTCCCCGCAGAGCAGCCGGGCGCCGTGTTTGACGGCGGCAAAGGCTTCCGGCAGGATCTGGTTCAGGTAGCGTTCGCGCAGCTTGTCAAACTGGGGGGTGATGTTGTTCCAGGCGGCCTTCCCCTCTTCAATGGAGGCGGGAGTGGCTTCCACCGTGGGGAGGGCGGCAAATTCGTCTTTCAGGGATTCAAAGCGTGCGTTCAGCTTGGCGGCTATTTCCTCCAGCTCTTCCCTGGGAGCGGCTTCCACAATGCGCACGGGGGGAAGCTCCATGGGGAGGAAGCGGTGAAGATAGCCCTGCCATTCCTTCGTTTTTTCAAGCAGGAAATCCTGACCCTTGCCGTTCCATGATTCTTCAATGGAGACGATTTGTTCCACAATGGGGCGCAGACGGCGCACTTCACGCTGGTTTTTGGTACCGACAATCTTGGTTAGAATCCACTTAATCATCTTTGTCTTGTTGAAAATTGACGAGGTAGAGTCGCTTTCAGCGGTCTAAGAATCGAAAAATACTAGCGGCTGCCGGAAGAATTGCAAGCACGGCCCTCCATTTGCTTTGATGATGACGTAATAGGTTGGATTTGGGCGGCATCATTCTGTCTTCCTTCCGTTTTTCCTTGCCTCTCCCTTTTCCCTGTAGGAGTGTATAAGGGAAAGGAGAGAATGAGCATGTACGGAGTATTCCATTCCGCCGGGCCGGCCCTTTTTCTGCCGGCTGTTTGCATGATGGCCGGCTGCCAGGAAAACGGCGCCGTAAAACAGCAGGAAGTGAATTTGCTGTCCGAGGGGATTGATGAGGACGGCAACCTTTTCATGCATTTTGAACTTGATTCCCATTACCACGGGGATTTGTATGCGGAAGTTTCCATGAAGGGGAATGAAATGCGCATTGCTCTGTATACTCATTCCACTCCCGGAGCTTCCCGGAAGGTGCCTTATGCGGACGGTTACAGGCTTGTTGTCCCATGGCCCGAGGGAACGGATTCCGTGGATGTTACCCTGTGCGGAATAAATTTGGGAGGGTGGGAGAAACATAAATAGTAATGGAGGGAGGTTCCATTCAGAGTCGGATTGTTATCTGAATGTTAACGGAAATTCCTGTGCGGAGGCTCTTGCTTGTGGTATGAAGGCGGAATGAAGCCTCTTTTGGGGATGGGATGTGCGGTGCTGACCGTTTGCGCCGTCGGCTTTTCAGCGTACCGCATCCTGATGGAGAGGATGCCCGATGAAATTCGGGGAACGCGCCTGGTGATGGAACATGACGCTTCTTACCTGCCGAAGGCGGGCATGGTGCGGCTGGAAAATGCCGGATTTTCCAGCATGGTTCACGGGTTGGAGAACGGGGGGAAGTTTTTCTCACTGGCGGAGTGCATCGTGGAGGCGCGGCAAAAGGATATTCTGGATGATATGCTGGATAGGGTAGATCCGCAGCGTTCTTTGCGTTTCCATGTGATTTGCAACGCTTCCGGTGCGATGAAGGAAACATGGCTGGGCGATGGAGGGAACGGGGAGAACGCCGTCCTCATCAACCGATGCATGGCCGTTCTGGGAGCCTATTGGCTCTTGCGCCGTTATTGTGATGATGAACAGTTGTTTTTCAAATGGATGAGGCTTTCGTTGAGGAACAGGAAAACGGCGCTTCTGGATGCTTCCGTGGAATACCTGTTTCCCTGGCTCAGGCCGGACCGGGAACAATATGTTCATGGAAGGTGGATTTCGGACATAGAATCCATCACCTATTATTGTTACCCTTTGGAAGAAAGGGGAAAGAGTTTTCTTCCTTCCCCATTCATGTACGCGGTTACGAGCCGGAAAAGGTTTTCTTCCGTCTCCTTGGAGATTCGATGCTCCGCGTTGAAAGGAGCATTGATAGACGTGGAGATCAAACAGGACAGCCAGATGATTCGTGCCGGAAGGGCCGTGTTCATCCGGATTGATGGGAACGATCATGGCCGGTCTTATTCATGGAACAGGCGCCCCGGAAAAATGTTGCCCGTGCGGCTGCCTTCCATGGAGATTCCGGAAGGCGGTCCTCCGGCCATGATACTTCCGGTTCCGGAAGACTTCCGTTCCTGTCCGGAGGAGGAAATTTTGCCTGCATTAATTGAAGAATGCCCGTGCATGAGCATGTAAGCCGGCGCTTGAGCACTAGGCATGAAACGGGAGGCTGCATGCCATTGCATTCCGGCTGCGTCATACATGGAAAGAGGCAGACGATCAGTTGGGAAAGAGGATAAACGTAAACTTTTTCTTGGCCGGTTTTGTTGTGGAACCGTGTGGTGGCCCATGGTTCATGACAGGTACTTCTCTTGGAATGATTCCAAATTGATGATATAATCACCCTATGAGTCATTGTGAGGATGGGCGCATCCGCATCCGCGGCGCCCGTGAGCATAATTTGCAGAATGTGGATGTGGACATTCCCCTGGGGCGGCTGACGGTGGTGACGGGACCTTCCGGATCGGGGAAAACGAGTCTGGCCATGCACACGCTGTATGCGGAAGGGCAGAGGCGTTATATGGAAACCTTTTCCCCGTACGTGCGCCAGTTCATGGACCGTATGGACAAGCCGGACGTGGACGCCGTGGAGAACATTCTTCCGGCCATCGCCCTGCATCAGCGCAACTCCGTCAGGACGTCCCGCTCCACGGTGGGAACCATGACAGGGCTGAACGATTACTGGAAATTCGTTTTCGCCCGTCTGGCCGTGGGGATAGATCCGGAAACCGGACGGGAAATCAAGCCGGAAACACCCGGCTCCATTGATGAAAAGCTGCATGAGGAATTTCCTTCCGGAACGGAGGTGATGGTTTGCCTGGAAGTGGCGCGGCCCGAATCCGTGGACCTGCCCACGCTGAAAAGGAACCTGGTGGCGCAGGGGTATTTGCGCGCCTTTGCGCATGGAGAGGCCCTCCGGCTGGAGGACGAGGAATGTACCCTGGAAGACGGGGCTCCTTTACTGGTGATTCAAGACCGCGTGAAGCTGGCGGAAGACCAGCGGGAGCGCAGGCTGGAAGCGCTGGAAACGGCCATGCGCCTGGGTGGCGGCGTGGCCCATGTGATTCCCCGCGTGGACGGCATCTGGCTGCCCGCCATGAAATTCCGCGGGGACTGGCATCCGCTGATGGAGCCGCGGCCCGGATTGTTCTCCTTCAATTCCCCCCTGGGGGCATGCCCGGAGTGCCGCGGCTATGGCCGCGTGATCACCATTGACTACAACCGGTGCATCAAGCCGGAGCTCAGCGTCAATGACGGGGCCATCCATATTTTTGAAGGGGAAAGCAAGGTGTTTTCCGAATGCAAGAAGGACCTGATGCGCGGCTGGCGCAAAAATGCCCGCAAAGTTCGTCTTGATGTACCGTGGAAGGATTTGAAACAGTGGGAACGGGACTGGCTGCTGTACGGGGACGGAGAGGATCCGGATGAAATGTATGAACAAGGCCTGTGGTACGGCATTGCGGGCTTTTTCAGGTACCTGGAAAGCCGCACGCATAAAATGCATGTGCGGGTGTACCTGAGCCGTTTCCGCACCTATCAGGAATGCCCCTCCTGCCATGGCTTGCGCCTGAGGCCGGAAGCCCTGCAATTCAAGGTGGGCGGCAGAAGCATGCCGGAACTCTCCGGGATGCCCATGGACGAACTCCTGGCCTGGGTGGATCAATACGTCACGCCGCGCGCGGATGAAGACCCCGGCTTGAAGCATGCCGTGGCGGAACTCAGAAGCCGCCTGGAATATCTGCATGAAGTGGGTCTCGGCTACTTGACGTCCGACCGTCCCACGCGCTCCCTTTCCGGCGGGGAGATTGAACGCGTGAGCTTGACGACCTGCCTGGGCGCTTCCCTGACGGATACCCTGTTTGTGCTGGATGAACCCACCGTAGGGCTCCACCCCCGCGACACTTCCCGTTTGATTTCCGCCATGAACCGGCTTAAAAAGCGCGGGAATACGCTGGTGGTAGTGGAGCATGAGGAAGCGGTGATGCGTGCCGCGGACAGCCTGGTGGACATGGGGCCCGGCTCTGGCCGGGAGGGGGGAAAACTGGTTTATTCCGGAGAACCTGCCCGGATTGGGGAAGTTGCGGACTCCCTGACGGGGGCGTTCCTTTCCGGCAGGCGGCGCATCGCGGTGCCTAAAAAGAGGCGCAAGCCGCGTCAATTTCTGACCGTATCCGGCGCCACGCGCCACAACCTGCACAAGCTGGACGTGAAAGTGCCTCTGGGCGTCTTCACCTGCCTGACCGGCGTCAGCGGGTCTGGAAAAAGCACCCTGGCGCACGACGTGCTGTACCTGAACGCTCTGGTGGAAAAAGGGGCCGTATGCGAGGATGAACCCGCCCATGTCAAATCCATCAAGGGCTGGGAACAACTGGATGAAGTGGTGATGGTGGACCAGAGTCCCATCGTCCGGACCCCGCGCTCCACTCCTGCCGTTTATGCCGGGGTCTTTGAAGAAATACGTTCCCTCTTCTCGGAGACGGAAACGGCCCGTGCGCGCGGCATGAAGCCCGGTTTTTTCTCCTTCAACAGCGGCGACGGCCGCTGTCCGCGCTGCATGGGCATGGGGAGTGAAAAGGTGGAAATGCAATTTCTTTCAGATATCTTCGTGCAGTGCCCGCTGTGCCACGGCTCCCGGTACGGAAGTGAAGTGCTGAGCGTGTACCGCGACGGCAGGAACATTGCGGACGTGCTCGGCATGACGGTGGCGGCCGCGCTGGAATACTTCAGAGCGGAAAAAGGGGCCAAGGCCTCCCGCATTGCTTCCAAGCTGGGCGTGCTTCAGCGCGTAGGGCTGGGGCACCTGACCCTGGGGCAGCCGCTGAACACTCTCTCCGGCGGGGAAAACCAGCGGTTGAAGCTGGCTAAAATCCTGCTGGACCAGATTGGATCCGGCGCGAACAGCCCCAAGATGCTGATTCTGGACGAGCCGGGAACGGGACTTCACTTTGCCGATATTGAAATTCTGCTGGCCGTGTTCCGGGAACTGGTGGAGCAGGGGCACACCCTGCTGGTCATCGAGCACAACCCGGAATTTATCAAATCCGCGGACTACGTGATCGACCTGGGGCCGGAAGGCGGCGCAGGCGGCGGCCATGTGGTAGCCACGGGAACGCCGGAGGAAATTGTAGCCTCCGGGAAGGGATATACGGGCAAATACCTCCGGGATGTGCTGGAAGGGCGTCCTTCCGTTTACGATCCGGCGGACGCCGCCATGCCGGAATCCGCTGACGTGGACATACCGGAAGGCGTGATGGCCCTGCGGGGAGCGCGCCACCATAACCTGAAAAACGTGGACCTGGACGTGCCGCGCGGAGAAATGACCGTGCTGACCGGGCTCTCCGGCTCCGGGAAAAGCTCCCTGGCCTTCGACATCTTTTTTGCGGAAGGGCAGCGGCGTTTCATGGACGTCATGTCCCCGTACGCCCGGCAATTCACGGAACAACTGGAAAGCCCTGACATTGACCGCTTGACCGGATTGCCCCCCACGGTGGCCATTGAACAGAACATGTCCCGCGGCGGCACCAAATCCACTGTGGGCACCGTGACGGAAATCTGGCAATTCATGCGTCTGCTATATGCCAAGCTGGGGCAGGCCTACTGCCCGCAGTGCGGCGTGCCGGTGGGCAAAAGATCGGAGTCCGAAGTGGTGGAGCTGGTGGTGCGGCAGCTGAAAAAACACGGCAGTCTGGCCTTGCTGGCTCCCCTCGTCAGGGGACGCAAAGGGCATTACGCGGACCTGGCCCGCTGGGCGGAAGGAAAGGGATATGAGGAAATGTGGGTGGACGGCAAATTGGTCCCCTTGAGCGGATTCCAGCCGCTGGACCGTTATTCCAGCCATGACCTGGACCTGGTCGTTTCACGTCCGGAGGCCTCCTGGACCCCGGAAAAACTTGCCGGAGCGGTGCATGCCGCGCTGGAAATGGGGGAAGGGTTCCTGCAAGTGCTTCCGCCCGGTTCCAGCCGGCCGGAGTTGATGGGGACCAAGCTTGCGTGCGCCTCCTGCGGGCAATCTTTCCCGGAACTGGAACCGTACACGTTCTCCTTCAACTCTCCACGCGGGTGGTGCCCTGTGTGCCGCGGGCATGGCATCGTGGGCAAGGGAAAGATGAAGGAAGACCAGGCGCAATCTCTGCTGGAAGCCGAACTGAAATATGACAAGGAACTGGCGCGGCAGGCGGACGATGACAAAGGGGTGAAAACCTGCCCCGCCTGCCAGGGAGTGCGTTTGAATGAATTTGCGCGCGCCGTGCGGCTTCAGGGAGTGACTCCCGGTGAAATCGCCTCCCTGCCTGCCGTAGCCGCCGCGGAACTGGTCAAAGGATGGAAATTTGAACGGGAGGAAGCTCTCATTGCCCGTGACGTGGTGGCGGAAATCACGCAGCGCCTCAACTTCCTCCAGCGGGTGGGGCTGGGCTACCTCTCCCTGGACCGCAGCGCCACGACGCTTTCCGGCGGGGAAACCCAGCGCATCCGCCTGGCATCCCAGCTGGGTTCCCACCTGCGCGGCGTGCTTTACGTGCTGGATGAACCCACCATCGGCCTGCATCCGCGGGACAACGAACTGCTGCTGGGTACACTGGATGAACTCAAGCGCCGGGGCAACACCCTGCTGGTAGTGGAACATGATGAAGACACCATGAAGCGTGCGGACCACATTGTGGACATGGGGCCGGGAGCCGGCATCCATGGCGGCAGGATTATGGCTCAGGGCACCTTTGAGGAACTGGCAGCCATGCCGGACTCCGTCACGGGCGCAGCCCTGCATCATAAGCCGCGCCATCCCTACCGCGGGAAAAGGCGCAGGATTCCGGCTAAAAAGGATGAATCCGCATGGCTGAGGGTGGAGGGCTGCTGCCTGCACAACCTGAAGGACGTGAACGTGGCCATTCCCAAGGGGCGGCTGACGGTGCTTACCGGCGTATCCGGCGCGGGGAAAACCTCCCTGATGACGGGAACCATCCGGCTGGCGGCGCGCCAGGCCATCGGCGACAAGCTCACTCGGGACCAGAAAAAGCTGTGGAAAACCTCCTCCGGCTTTGACACCATCCGCATGGTGTACGGTGTGGATCAGAGCCCCATCGGCAAGACGCCACGTTCTACTCCGGCCACCTACGTGGGCTTTCTGGACGATATCCGGACCCTGTTCGCGCAGACGGCGGACGCTCGCAGACTGGGCTTCGACCGCGGCCGCTTTTCCTTCAACACGGGGCAGGGTAACTGTGAATCCTGCAAGGGCACGGGCATGCAAAAGCTGGAAATGGACTTCCTGCCCCCCTGCTACGTGCCGTGTGAAACCTGCCGGGGCAAGCGCTATAATGCCGCCACCCTGACCGTGAGGTACAAGGGGAAAACCATTGCGGACGTGCTCCAGATGGACTTTGCGGAAGCGGCGGAATTCTTTGAAAGCCAGCCCCGCATCTCAGACCCGCTCAAACTGCTGGCGGAAACCGGCTTGGGCTATCTAACCTTGGGGCAGGCTTCCAATACGCTCTCCGGCGGGGAGGCTCAGCGGCTCAAGCTGGTGACGGAGCTCATCAAGGGTCGGCGCGTCAGCCGGAACGCCCTGATGAAGGGCAAGGAACTGCCCGGTGACCTGTACCTCATTGAGGAACCCTCCATCGGCCTGCATCCGCGGGACGTGAGATTGCTCATCGACGTGCTGCACCGCCTGGCGGACCAGGGAAACACGGTCATCGTCATCGAACACAACACGGAAATCATGGCGGAGGCGGACTACATCATCGACATGGGCCCCGGCCCCGGTGAAGCCGGAGGAACCATCGTGGCGGAAGGAACCCCGGAGCAGATAGCCAAAAAGAACTCCCCCACGGCGGAATACATCCGCCGCGAGTTGGACGAGGGTAAATAGCCGTAACATTGGCAACGCCGTTCCGGATTTTTTCGAAACGGCGTTACCATGTAGGAAGGAAACAAGGTCCAGTCCGGAAATGTTTTTTCAAGGGAAATAAAATACGTGTATTATCTTTTCTTTGTTTTTCCAGACGGCACTTTACTTTTATCATGGAAAAAGCAACGTGCTAAAGAGAAGGACCGGCAACATGCCAATTCTTTTGACCCTCTTTTTTGTATCTATAGGTGCACACCACCTTTCGATATCATGTAAGCTAATCCGTCCGTGCGAAACTTGGAATAAATTTTCCCATGATTTTATCAACAACTTTTGCATGGTCTGCAAGAATGGTGCCATTGTGAAACAAAAACGGAATTATTTATTTTAATCTTGTACTGATTCAGTTGTTTAATCTGTATTTGTCTGGTGATTGAATAAGAGAAGCATCACAAGCGTACAAAATTTCAATCTCATCATCTAATGTAGGATAATTGACACAACAAGAATATTTTGTATATTTTCGAATTTTTTATATTGATTCGATTTATTGGATGACTATTACAATTGTTTATAGAAAATATGTGGAGGAATAGGATGTTGAATTAACGTATTTTCAGATACCTTTTTAATATTATCATTCATCATATCAACTTCGTACCATTCATTGTCTATACAGACGAATATAGTATGAATATCATTTTGATAAATACAAGAAACTGCCTGATTGAAGGGGATACCAGGTAATGGAGAATACTTTTTCCACAAGACATACATATCTCCCTCTCGAAAATAATATAAATAATAGTCTTTGTAAATATTGCGGCCATATAGATTAAACGGATCTTCCAAAGACGGACAAAATAGAATACTATGTCCAATTATAAAAACAGTAATCAATAATAATATTATTACAGCAAAGTATTTTATTATTTTCATAATTTTTAAAAAGGAAGACAAATGCTAGTCGGTTGGAAATGTTCTGGTAAATTATAGGGGAATGTATTTTTTAAAATATCATCAATTTGGTACTGTATTTTTATTTCTTCAGGCATATCTTTTAAGCAACACGAATAGGAAATACTCCATCTATAGGTTTGTTTCCAATTTCCCAAGGGACCTGAATATTTAAGTTCGGGTCCTATACCATATAAAAATGATGTAAGAGACGTTGTATTTTCTACTTGAAAATGGGCAATAATTTTACTTAATTTTAAATCCACTTCAAGAGAAACATCACCGCGACCACTTCCTACAAAATGGGCTCGACCATTGGGTAGGTCTCTGATAAATTCATTTGGGCCAAATTTTAATTTTACATTCGTATATCCTTCCCATTCCCAACATTTCTTTCTATTTTTATTTTTTTTGAGAAATCCGTCAATCAATTTTTTCCCTATGGAAGAATTCTTTATAAGCAAAGATTGTTCTGAATTTTCTATGTGCTCAGTTTTACCGGGGTGCACAGCGACAACCCAACGAACAAAATCAAGCCAGGTTTCTGACCATCCTTCCGTTTTACGAAGTGAACATGGTGGTGTGGAGTAACCAAATTGAGGGTCAAAAGCAGAACAACTTGCCATTCCAAGACTATCCCATGCCATGTTGATCATGTTTTTTATTATTCTGTACAAATTCCACCCTCCTTTTTCCTGAATCGGGTCCCTATTGATCCACCTGCCATCGAAGGGATTGAGATGGCGGTAATTGTAGTAAACAAGGCCTAATTCATCATCCGAGAACTCACAGGAGAATCTGAATTTGTTTTCCCGGGCCATGTCTCCCTTAGTAATGAGTAGACTACCGAAGGGAGCATACTCGTATTGGACTCTTTTCATCTGCTGTCCATCAAAGATGGAGGTGACATTTTTCATCGCATCGTGCATGAAGTAAAGATGTTCTTTCACTGCCGTTTCGTTCTCTTTCCATTTGGTCATCATCAGGAGACGCGTGCCTGTTAGTCCGTGCAATTCCCATAAATAGCTTTTTTCTAATATCGGCTTAGGATACATCAAATTGATTTCGGCTATTTGTAGATAACTATGGTATAGATAATAAACATGGCTTGAGGTCGTTCCATTGGTAACAATCTTTTTGTTAAAACGACGTCCCATATAATCATAGTTACAAGTAACAACGATCCGTCCGTCCCCTCTGGTAAAGACGACGGGGCGGTCGTTGGCATCGTAGGAGACTTCCCAGACGCCCGTTGAGGTCTTGATGCGGGTTTGGTTGCCGTCGGCATCGAAGGAAGGGGTAAACGGTTCACTCTCTCTGGTCACTTGAGTGTACTGGTTGAGCCGGTTGGACTCGTAGGATACTTCTTCCTCCAGTTCACAGGCAGTTTTGCGGTTGCCGATGTTGTCGTAGGAATAAATAAAGATTTCTCCCCGGCTGATGCGGTCTTCAATCAGCTCGCTGCGGCTGTTGTAGGTAAAATCTCTTAGAGTGGCAGGAGTGGCGACATCCCAGGAATCACGTCGCTGAATGGGACGCCCCAGGGCGTCGTAGTCGTACTCATGGCAGGTTGCCCATTCACCATCCGCTCCCTTCCTGTACCCGATGGTGGCCAGGAGGTTCAGTTTAGGATGGTAGGTGTTTTGGCGGACCATGCCGTTGGGATAGGTGAGGTAATTGAGGAAACCGCTGGTTGGATCGTACTGCCAGGTAAAGGCAGACTCCAGTCCTTCCAGATTCATGCCGATGATGGCACCTTTGGAATCATAGTCAAGATGGGAGTGCTGCACGGTTCGGCTTCCGAGCATAAGCCAATATCCGTTGGAACGTCCCAGGATATCGTATTCTTCCTGAATGGAGCTTTCCACCTGTCCAAAGGAAGTCTCTTGATACATTCTTCCATAAATATTATAAGAGATGTCTCGAATACCCGAGGCGTCCCGAACAGAAGTCATTTGACCCAAGTGGTTGTACGAATAAAGCCATGGATGTGTGCCGTCATTATGGGAGACGGAGACGAGTTCCCCAGTGAGCGGGGCGTAGGCATGGGTGGTGACGATCCCTCTGGCTTTAGTCAGGGTCTGGAGACGATTGAGATGGTCGTAGGTTTTGGAGATGCAGGAGCCGTCGGCATAGGTCTTGTTCAATTCCAACCCCGTAGCCTCGTCATAGAGCCAGGTGGTGGTATCCCCGTCGGTGCGGTCGGAAGGATCAGTGGTGATTTCACCTGCATCCGTTCGGAAGGTGGTCAATGAGACCATATGGTCGGCTTCGTCGTAGGCGAAACAGGCCGGCTGGATGTCCGTGCCGTACTCGGCTGTCTTTCTGCCGCGCATGTCATAGGAATAGCAGGTAGTTCCTCCCAGGGCATCGGTGATGCAGGCAGGATGGTCGCAGCAGGGCAGGTAGCTGGTGGTGGTTACGTTACCTGCAGGATCAGTGACTTTGACGGAACGTCCGGCTGTATCAGTTTCAATCGTCGTCACATTACCCCTGGCATCGGTCTGTTTTAGAATCATTCCCGTAGAGGTATAAGAACGTTCCTGTGAAGAATGAATCCCGGCATGATTCGTTTGGCTTACGGTGACTCCGTCAATTGCTAACGACTCGGCTACGATAGTTGAAGTAGGAATGCGGTTGAACTGAGTCCGTGTGGCGGGAGCAGTGTACTCCGTCCACTGGATGCTCTGCTGTCCATAGACGTCCGTGGAAATGGTCTTGCTTTCCAGGAGGAGATCAAGCTGAGAAACCATACTCTCAGTGGTTTGGGTGAGAGGAAGGCCATCCGCATTATAGGTAGTAGAAGTCTGCACCTGGTAGACGCCGTCTTCCCGGAGCCGGTAGCAGGTGGAACTTTCCGATATCCGGTTGCCGGAGGGATCGTGCGGGTACGCTTCATCCAGCAGGACAGTTTGCTTCATCATCTCTCCCAGTTCATTGTAGTCTGTGAGGGTAGGAGCCATGTCCTCCGTCTGGGAATGCACGAGCAATCCTTTACTATTGTAAGTGTTTCTAGTGACCATGAATTTTCCCTGGGTATTGGGAGTTTCTTCTCTGGTGATCTGACCAAAGCCGTTTTCCAGAGACCGTGACAGCACAACTCCCTTGGACAAGGTCGTGGTCAGGATGCCTTCTTCGGTCAGTTCCAGCCGGGTTTCGATCTCGCGCTGTCCGGTTCCTCCCTGCCAGAGCGTGGTCCCATCATAGTACTTTTTAGTGATTAGCGTAGCGCCTGACGGGGTGGTGGCAGTAGTGGTGAGTCCGTCTTCGCCGTACTCGGTTCGGGTGGTGCGTCCCAGTAGGTCTATGGAGGAAACGACCCGTCCCTGATCGTCGTACTCCGTCCTTTCCGTCGTCGTCATCGGACCCACGTCGCGCCGCACGGCGATCGTCCTTCCCGCCGCATCATAGCTGTAGGAGGTAATCATTTCAGGGGTGGTTTCTGTCGCCGAGCGGATGGTTTCCACCAGCTGCTTGGCCGAGTTGTAGCCGTAGCTGGTGGTGATGCCGTCTTCGTCGGTTTCCCTCAACGGGCCGCAGCACATCCACTCAGTCGTACTGACTCTGCCGTTGCCCTTCGTCGTCTTGACGAGCCTCTGTTCGTCATCATATTCATAGTCCTCCGAGGCAATCAGCGACCAGCCTTCTCCGGTGTGAACGTATTGTTCTTTCCTGGTAGTGGCGCCGTTTTCAGCGATGTATTGCACGTTTCGTGTACTTTGTCCCGGAACGATGCTTCCGTTGGCCTGCACGGTCTCCGTCACCTTGTGGAGGGCTCCGTATTCCGCGGTGGCTTCGTAAGTATAAACGGTTTGCACCCCGTCAATACTCTGGCTCATCTTCCGCCTGCCCCGGGCGTAGGGATACTCCGCTGCCTCCCCATAAGTCTCTTCCACGCGGGTATGAACCTGGTCGCTTCCCAGCGCGGTTTCCGTCACGGTCGTGCGGCTGGCCTGCGGACTGTCTTCATAGGTATAAGTGCGTTTGAGAAGCGCCGTTTCTTCTCCATTCTCGGCAATAATTACTTCGGTTTCCGTAGCGGGCCTGAAGTCGTTAAAGCGCAAGTCGGCGTAAGTCGTGCGTGTCCCCTTTTCACCGCCTCCGGCCCAGGGAGCAGCGGAAAGCACGGTTCTGCCCTGGTCATCGTACTCGTAGCGCGTGTACCCTCCATCGGGCTTGATCTCCAGGGACACCCGGAACTGGTCGTTGTAGGTGTAAAGCGTAGTCTGGGCC
>NZ_BSQU01000005.1:144289-274741 GCF_030268505.1 Akkermansia sp. NBRC 115031 | reverse complement strand
CCTGCTGAGCCGATTTAAGCAACCATTTGCGTGCTTCGGTATCATTATGCTCAACACCAAGGGATGTGGCATAAGCCACTCCCAGATTGTATTGGGCTTTGGCATGGCCTTGTTTCGCCGCTTTGTAGAACCAGCCGGAGGCTTGCTTGTCGTCTTTTTCTGTTCCTGTACCGAAGGCATAACATCTGCCCAGCTGAAACTGGGATTCCATGTCTCCCCCTTCAGCCTGTTTCTTTAATACGTTAAAATCGGGTAACGGTTCCGTACCGGATAACATCGAAACGGGTAAGGTAAATGCGACAAGAATGCAGATGAAGATATGTGTCCAGTTCATTATTTTAATTTTGTGAAATGTGAGTAACTATGATTATTATAGAGATAATGATTGCAGGAAAATTATTTACTCTTATCCCACAGCCATGCCAGAAAGCCACCAATAGGTATAATGCTCAAAAAGCCGGGACCTCCCGATGAGATTCCAACACACACCCATACAAGGAGAGCTAAACATGTAATCCCCCCCTTGAAGGCTATTAAAAAAGAAGAATCTCTATTTTCTTCAGAGATTGGTTCGTTCACTTTCCGATTCGAGTCAAAGTCTTTTCGTGAAGAGTTCAGGAGTCGTTGGCATTTATCTATCCATTTTTGAGCTTCAGGGTGACTATTAGTGAGTGCCAGCTTAAACCACATTAATCCTTTCTCCAAATCAGGAACTTTCATTTCCTCCCCATTAAAACAAATCCTTCCCATCATGAATTGCGCATCTACAGAACCTTGCCCAGCAGCTCTTTCAAGCCATGTAATACCTTTCTTGATGGATTTTGGAATTCCTACACCATGGTAATAACTCATTCCCAAAAGATACTGGTCTTCTTTATTTCCTTGTTCTGCATGTTGCTTCAAAAAAGGATCGTTCTGCAGAGAGATGACGCCACGGTATGTTGTTCCCTCTTGGACAAGGGATGGAATGGTGACATTTTGTCCTTCCCGGACGTCGGAAGGAATATGGACAGAGATAATTTCTTCTCCCAGTTTCAATGTTTTTTTGACGCCTAGTTTGGCCTCAATTTCCGAAATTCGGATGCGGTAAGTTGTTTCTTCTTCAGGTTCTCCTGTTTCGGATGAGGCAGAATGATTTCCTGCCTGGGAAGAAAAAGCAGAGGGAGAAAAAAGCTCATTGGCATAAAATGCTGCTCCGAGTCCGACGGCTTCCATACTTTTATCCCAGGACTTGCAGGTGAGCCTTGTCTTTTCCTCCAGCAGTTCTCTGAGTCGGGGAGTCTTGCTGCTTCCTCCCACAAGAAGAATAATGCTGGGGGCCGGCTGATGGTCGGCAGTCAGCCGAGCCAGGATATCTTCGACCATTTGGACAACTTTTCCAAGTTGATGAACAATGACTTCTTCCCATTCTCTACGAGGTATTCGTAAATTCTGTATTCCGGCGGACATGGGGAGGGTCAGTGAATACTCGTTCACCAAGGAAAGCTTCTCCTTGGCTTGCCTGATTCTTTTCCGCAAAGCCCTCTGTTTACCCAAAGGTTCCTGATTCAGATCAACTCCGGTTTCCTGTTTCAGCCTGTTGGCTACATGATTCCACATGATCGTATCCAATACTTCCCCTCCCATGGTTTCATCTCCCCGGCTATAGGATTTTTGGACCTTGAATCCTTCTTCAGTCCGTTGGACAAGACTCAAATCGAGGGTGCCTCCTCCCCAATCCACAATCAACGCTGATCCCTGGAACGCATCATCTGGAAACAATGAGCAAAAGGCTTTCCCCGCCGCTTCCGGCTCCGGGACGAGAACCACTTCCTGAAATCCGGCCGTCTTCGCCGCCTTTTTCAAATCGGACTGTCGTGCTGGGCTGAAGCAGACGGGAATGGTGATGACTGCCATGTCTATATTATAATTGCCATGAAGGGATTCCTGTTCGCATTTCTCACGAATGTACTTTAGAAATTCCATGGTGAGGCCTTGCGCAGAATATTCCTTTTCCGAATCATCCCGTTTCAATGTCCTGGTTCCACCAAGCCATAATTTGAAAGCTCTTGCATATCCGGATGGATCATATTCGCAAAGATCGTCAGCATCGTCTCCAAAAGAAAAATCTCCGTTGGAACTCATGTGGACGGTTGTGGGGATGCTGTCATTACCCCGTCCCAGACGACTCAATGTCGGGAATTTGCTATTGTTTTCAAGGTATGAAACAAGCGTATTCGTTGTGCCGAAGTCAATGCCTATACAGATGGAATTCATGATCTTTTTTCAATAGAAGTGGGCTGGATACTCTCCATTCGATGCCGTATATGTTCGGCTGTTTTTCGAGTTTCTCTATCCGGAGCTCCGGTAACGGCTTCACATACGATCGTATAAGTTTTACGAAAATCGTTAGTTACATCTCCATCCCGGATGGAGGAATCAAGAGAACCTTCAAGAAGCAGCCGTATGTACTGCCGTGCATCCGGAGGAAGGAATGCCAGAGACTTGTCGAGAGAATCCAGGATTTCGACATCGCCATCCAACTCGGCCAGGAGTTCCTCCTCAATGATACGGAAACGATCCGCCTCTTCCCAATGTTGTAGTAATGAAGCCAGCTCCTGTTTTCCTGTCGCTTTTTTCTCGTAAACCCACAATCGGGTGGAAGGTTCTCCTACTGCCGTTTCCAAAATACCCCAGTGTTTTTGATCCTGTTCGAGCCTCTCCTGAATTCCTTCCAAGGTCCGGTAAGCTCGTTCTATTATGTGGCGGGCTTTGGCGCGGCTCTGCCGTTGTTTGATGATCCCCCCTCTGGTGAAAAATTTTTCTTCCAAAAAACGCAACAACCTGTCCATGCCGCTTAGTTCCCGAATGGATTTCCTGTACAGGGCCTCTTCGGCGACTCCCATGTGGTCCATATGACGGACAAGTACCCGAAAACTCGGCCACGGAAGCCAGGGACACAAGCCTCGGATAGCAGCCCGTTCTTCCACCCTGTCCCACCGGGTATCTCTTTTGAGAACGGTCAAAAGTTCTTCGTCCGAAAGAGTGAGAATGACTGATTGCAGGCGATTGAAAAATTCGTCCGGCGCCAGTCGGGAAGACAAGGCCAGTGGAGCGCTGACCGGAATGATGTCGGCGACGACATCCCTCATATGGTTCTTCAGCTGTTCTGCTTTCCTCTCTATGTCGCTCATGTCTCCCCCATTGTCCCAATAGGTATTGTCCCAGAGGTGGAAGACTCCTACGCTGTTGTAGGGAGATGAATCGGGCAAACAGCCCTTCCTGAAGGTCTGCAGGGACTGTTCATCCGCTTCTTTCCCCAGATATCCGAAAACATAAATCAGGGCATCGGCCTTTTCTCCTTCCGCAATGCTGGCCTTTTCCGCATCCAGAAAGCTTTGCGCCACTTTCTCATGATCATCATTCGCACTTCCCGTTCCCGGGGTATCAATGATCCGGGTGCGTTTCAAGGTATCGGCATCGGAGAATAACTCGAGAAACGAAGTCCTTCTTACCCGGTTAATAACCTGTTCGTCCTTCCCGCTCCAGTCGGTATGCAGTTTTCCCAGAGGAAAGGATTCCGCAGGAGCATCCTTCCAATGAACGATGAAACGGTTGCTCATTTCCCGGGAAGCATGGGAAATACGGTTGATGGTCGCGGTGGCCTCTTCCGATCCCATAATGGCGAGATTTTGGCCGATCAGAGCGTTAACCAGGGAACTCTTGCCTGCCTTGACCCTGCCGAAAACAGCGACGCTGAACGGTCTGCACGCCGTATCGGCTATCTGGCGCAGAGTTTGAGCTTCTCCACTCAAAGAGGGATACTGCTCAAAAAACGAAGCCATTTGCAGCAGGAATGCTTGAAAACGTTCCTGTATGCGTCTGCTGTCCCAAGCTCCTTTCATGATACATCCGAAAAAGGGAATTATGTGAGAGACAGGCCACGCTCGATTTGCTGCAGGCAGGATTCCCACCCAGCCAATTCCGAACGCTTCTTCATCAGCTGCTGATTACTCATATTTTTTCTCTCTGCCAGTTCCGCAATCTGCCTTTCGTAGCCTGTCTGTGTTTCCGATACCCAGGTTTGGATGGCGTTACCTGCAGCATGCTGGATATCCTGCAAGATGCGTTCAATGGAAGACTGCGCCTGAGAGTAGGCGGAAGAAAGCGTCTGGGAAATCCCATTGGAAGCTTGCTGCTTATTGGCCCTGAGTTCTTGTTGCTTCTTGAGATTGCAAGCTGCGGAGCCCCCAAAATATCCGGCAATGGCCATCCCTATGCCGCTGCCGATAATCGTACCGACAACAGGAATGACAGAGCCGATAATTCCTCCTACCACAGAGGCAATAGTGACGCCCGCAATACCGCCGTAAAGACCTGTTCTTGCATTATCAAATATGGAGCCTCCTTGCTGGAGTTGCTCTATCTGACGTCCCAGGGCAACACGGTTTAATGTGGAGGACTGGCTGTGATTCAATTCCGAGGAAAGCTCCAGTGTGCCATGTTCTGCAACCCGTGAAAGTTCCGTTTCCGCTCTTTCCTGAATCATCCGTCCGGTTTCCATGGTTACCTTTGAAATAAATTCGGGTAACTTTGCAGAAATGTCTGAGAGAATGGCCTCCAACTGTTCCGCATCCTGAGCCTGATTGATCAGATTTTCAAAGTCCTGCTGAATTTCACCACCCGGCTGGCATTTCCGGATGTTTTCCATGGCATCCAGCCGAAGAGATCCTATAGATTTCTGGATTTCGGAAAGCAGATGAGGCTTCTCTTCATTATTCCATCTCTTGAAACTGGCTTGAGCATTTTGAAGATCTTCTCCCAGCTGTTTTTGTTGCTCTTCTGTTTCGGCATCAAGGAATGCTTTTTTTGCAGTCAATTCTCCTCTGACTCTCTCCAGTTTCGGTAGAGCCTGGAGTATGGCCCGCCCGGCAATGAGCTGGCGTTGATTCTTGCGGAGAGAATTTTGGACGAAGGCCATCAAAGGAGGAAAACCGCTGTCCGCAAGATCCTCCTGGTCCGTTGCTTCGTCTGCTTCCAGCTTAAGATGGGAGTCTACGCTGAAATATTTAATGTCTTCCTGCTTGAAACCTACTTGCCGCATCAAGATATCCACGTTGTTTTTCATGCGTGCCTGGCGCATTTGGGTATCGGCGGCATCGGCCTTGGTCTGCACAAAATAGATGTTATCGGTGATTGATCTCAGCTCCTTCAGGAAACAGATCTCCTGCAATCCCAGCGGAGAACCGATGCTGTCCGTCACGAAGAAAACGGCATCTGCTTTGGGGGCATACTGATAGGTGATTTCCTTGTGCTTTTTGAATAGACCGCCCAGCCCCGGAGTATCGACAATCACGATGCCGGAGCCCAGCAGTGGAGAAGGAACACATACTTCGATGAAGTCTACTTGGCGGTAATTGTCTGGGTTGCCGTTTTCAGTGCCGTAATCGTGGAGTTCCCTCTCGTCAATGACCTGCTCCGGCTTGCCGCTCTGTCTGGTGAAGAAGACACGGTAGCGTTTTTCTTTACCGTAGCGTATTTTGAAAATTGTCGAGGTCGCGACATCCGAATTAACGGGAACAAGGTCTTTGACGCCCAGGAGTGCGTTGATGAAGGACGACTTGCCTTGCTTGATTTCTCCCATGACGACAATGCGAAACAACCCCGCCCGCCAGAGTTTGAGATTGTCCAGAAATCCCTGGTCGGGAGAGGAGGAAAAAACATCGCTTTCCAGCTGAGCCAGAGCGGCAAGGTGAGACGTCAGTTCCTTCAGGGAAATGGATGTTGTAGAAGAATGGGTATTCATTGTTTTAGGAAAACTAAACGGTTCTCATCATTTCAGAATCATTAAACAGAGAGTCCACCAGTTCATAGGCTCCTTCCGCAACACTCATGGCAATGGATGGATCGGCCGTTGCCGCAAAGGCGCCTATGCCGGCTCCCGCACTGATCCAAGGAGCAAAATCGACCCCCTGAAGGGATCCCATGAAACTCCCATCCGGTAACGGAATATCTGTCGCTGTATAATAAAAATCACTGTTCTCCCAGGCATCCATGAACTTGTCCAGAGGGTAATGGATGGCTTGCCCGTCAGGAGTGCCTGAATCATTCAGAATGACCATGAGATTGTTGGGTTCACTGGCATCAATGCCGGTAACGACAACGGCATGGTCTGCCGGCATGAATTGGGAACTATCCAGCCCCAATCCCTTGCACAGGGCTATCTTCAAATCGTTAAGGGGGCCTTGATCCCAGAGCTGGTCTGAGTCGAGTCCCACAATGACGCCGTGTCCGGCCTGCAGCTCCCTGGCCAAATCATCCAGAGTGGCGTTTTGGACAGAGTGATTGGGAATACCATACATGTCCATCATGTTCCCAATATCAGCGGGGGATGTGCCGCCTCCCGGATGATACCAGCCATTGGAGGAAGAAATATAATCGGCCTGCTCCTGTGTAAGACCAATGCCGAATTGATTGATGAGACTCATTTCGGCAACAACAGCGCAGTTGTCCGGCTGCATCTGGAGTTCCCATGAGCCTGCCTGTATGTCAGGGGTGCCAATGATATAATCGTCCATAAATAGAGGATGGTTTATGATTAATAGTGTATGTTAAAGTGAAGTTTGAAGAATGACTTCCTGCTTGCGAATGAGTCGTCCATCCAGCCGGATTCCGGAGGCCCCCTGCTCCTTGATTACGGGAGAAACATGAGGAGGCAGCGTTTTCTCTACGGAAATGGCTCGTTGTATTTCCGGATTCCAGAAGGATTCCCGGAAGAGCTCTATTCCCATGGCTTTGAAAGCTTGCAAAAGGGTCTCTTGCAGCAAAGAAAGTGCAGTCATATCCTTGGAGTCGGCATTTTGCGCCAAAGACAGGAGTTCGTCGTAAAAATCGACGGCGTCACAGACCCATTGGGGTTTTCCTTTTGAAGAGCCGTTTTTCCAAAAAGGAGACAGGGAAGAAATTCTGTCACGAATGAGTTCTTCAAGATGGGACGTCTGCCATGAACCTTGACGTTTTGCGATGCAGCTCAGGACTTGATCCCATTCAGAGTAGGCAACAGGCTCATCAGGAGAGGACTCAAGGAAAAGGGGAGCAACGTTGGGCGACGATTTTTTCCCTTCGTTTGGATAAGACGATTCCTTGCCGGAATACCTCGTGAAGACCTCATCAATGGAAGTAGCTGAAAAGTCTCTGTTGTCCTTTCCTTTTTCTGGGGACAAAGAAGATTCAATTCGCGAACGATATTTAGCCAACTGGCGACAGATGGCAATCAGACCCTTTTCCTGAATGGAAAGCCCCCGGATTAAGAGCAGTTTGCCACGCGTCAATTTCATAAATGAGAGGTAAATGTTTATTGGAACGTTGACGTTTTCCGGCTGAATAACACGATGATGAGCGAAATCCAGAAGCAAACCCCGGGAAGAATCCAGTAATCAAAAGGGGCCAGCAGCAAGGGAGTGAGAGCAAGCCAGAAAACAAGTTTCCGGTACTGCAAACGTCCCAACAGGATCATCAGGTAACTAGGCAAAAAAGAGAAAAATCCTAAAAACAGACCGGGGAGCAAGGAGATCGGCAGGAGAACCAACAATGACAAATAGTCGATTGCCCCGTTTTCCTTCGACGTGCATAAATACAGAATCCCGGACCACCACCGCCCGTTGAAAATCATAGTGATTAGGCTGAAAACAAGGGTAAAGGGAACAATCAAAAACAGAAACGTTCTCTTCAAAAAAGGTTTCAGCCTACCCAATCGGGAAAGATGCGGAACGTCGGTTTCATCGAAAAGGAAGGTTATGAAGGCATTCATTTTGATTATCGCTACAATTAAAAACAAGCAATAACAAGAACATGCGATAAGCTAAATAATTCAATTACAAAAATAAACTTCAATATTCGTTTACTTTTTTATCGTAAATAGCACATCCATAAAATAGTGAAACAATAAATAAAAATAAAATCATGTATTTTATTTTATAATCGTCGCAAAAAAATATCGTGGAACTATATTGTCCTGAATTTCGATCATAAGGTTGTTTCTTGCCTCCGCCTCCTATTTTTGTAGGAGAACAATTAGATAATAGTCCAGAACCTAAGAAGGCAACACATATAAGTAATACGTTTTTTATTTTCATTTTCCGATCTATGCATAAAAATACTTACAGCCTTTGCCCGTTTGTGCGGACAATGCCCTTGCCGCCGCAGTTGATGCAGGTGTTGTTGCCGAACTTGCCGCTTCCATTGCAGGCGGGGCACACTTTGACTCCATTGCTTTGTTGGCATTTCAGACCTTCATGAGGCATAGGGGCGGTGTTCGAGATGGACAGGCTTGCATGTGCAAGTAAGGCACAGCTGGAAACGGCTATCAGAGCCATGAGTGTGATACGGATTGTTTTCATTGTCGTGGGTTCCTTTTGGTGGGATTAGCGGGATGCGGATTGAAGCGGATGTACAGCAGTGCTTCTTTCCGGGATAGATGCCCTCTCTCTGCTTATCGCAATGACAATCTCCAGAAGGACCTGCCGAAGGGTAAGGTTACGGGAGGCCATACGCTTCAACAAATACAGTCTGGCTTCATCGCTCAGCTTCTCGAGCAGTTCGGGGATATCACACTGCATATTCGCCATACGGATATTTTTTATATCGTTTTAGAGTGTGTTGTCAAATAGTATTATAGCTATAATGGAAGAAAAGATATCGTCCGGGCGGAAAATCTAGCTCTCAATCTCTTATTCTATCTGCTTATTTCTCTGGCATTCATGGCTTGGATGTTGACGAACAATAGCAGGAAAGCTAATATACCTATCATGAGTTCAGACTCCAAACCACAGACGGATTTGAAAGCCGACGTCAAGCGTTGGCTCAAGGCTCGTGGACTGGACTACAGGTGGCTCGCACAGCAGTGCTTCGTCAGTGAAGTGACTGTCTACAACTGGATGGCCAAGAAAAAGATTCCGGAGGTCAAGGAGCACATCATCCGTTCCCTGATGACGGAGATGCCCGTGACGCTCCCGTCCGTGAAAGTGGAAACGGAATCCCGCGTGATCCTTCAACTGCCGCCGGATGTCCAGGCGGCCCTGGAGCGCAAGGCACTCGACAGCAAAATGACGCTGACCGATTTTCTGGCGACAAAAATCAATGAGATCGTTCGTGAAGGATCTCCTGCTTCTTCTCTTGTCGATGAAATCGAGCATGAGGAATTTTTGGAAAAAGATAATTGATGACGATGGGGCAAATGAAGCATGACCGAAACCATTCTTCGTCATGAGTCAAAATCCCCCCTGTAAAAAGGTCTCCCATTCTACCATTGTGTACGTCCGTTGGTCACGGAGCGAATGGCATCGCCTATTTGGCTCATGACAAGGCTCTGGGCAGAAAGGTTGTCCTCAAGGAACATTAACCCTAAGGGCTTTGTTGGAGAGATTATGAGACTCAACTCTTGTATGTATTCATAAATGAGTCTTTTTGCTTCTACGGCTTTTTTTAAGAAATTCGTTTAGTACAGCTGTGCTGGATCAAACGAAAAATCCTGTTTTTAATTGACCTGATGTTGATCAGGTTATATATCCTATGGTCATATACTAGGTTTGATCGCTCAATTGGCACCAGATGCTCGCATCACATCTCTCACCTCTAGAAATCCAAGAAGGATGAGGTGGACGAATGAAGGAACGCCAATGATACTACCAAACAAAATAAAGGAATCCTGCCCAAAATGAGAACCAACAGATACTGCATGTCATTTACAGATGGCAGGCGTCTTCACTACGAATCCATAAAGTTGGCCACGCCGTATCTTGATCTTGACGAGTGGAACTCTATTCGAGACAAAATCATTTCAAAAAACTTACTTCAGATCAGGACATTGAATACATTCAAGAGAACCTATAGCGAATTTTTTTTTCGGATTAGAACGCTAGCTCAAAACAAACTTGAATTCATTCTTGAGTGTAACCACCAAGAACACGCTTATCTCTTATGGGACGTCTTTTGCCGTCTGTATAGATTTATCTCCGACTTTTCCACCGGTGTGCTTCGAGTAATCCATGTGCAAAACACTACTGGATCAAATTCACAAAAAGAAATAAATTCAAATATAAGGAGATCAGAGATATGAAGATTTCAATAAAGAATCTCGGAGCCATAAAACAGGCAAAGTTTACCCTAGGAAAACTAACGATAATCTGCGGCGGAAATAACACCGGAAAAACTTACGCCACTTATGCTTTATTTGGATTTCTTTCTTTTTGGAATGATGTTTTTTCAATCAAGGTACCGGATGGAGCTATTCAACGTCTCTTGAATGAAGGAAGCGTCGAACTAGACATCGAAGATTATACTAAAAATGCTCAGTCAATACTAAAAAAAGGTTGCGACACCTATACAAAACAACTACCTCATGTTTTTGCATCGGCTGATAAACATTTTTCAGAAAGCCACTTCTCCGTTGATTTGGATTCAAAGGATATTCAACCAATTCAAATCTTTGAACGCACAATGGGAGCTGCAAAAACTCAGTTGTTTTCAATCTCTAAAAAGGCAAAATCAACGACAGTAACGATTTCGCTATTGCTAGAAAAAGAAAAAGTTAGAATACCTCAAGGTATCATAAGTCGGATCATTGGTGATGCCTTAAAGGATATAGTTTTCGGACATTTATTTCCCCGTCCATTTATTGCTAGTGCAGAAAGAACTGGCGCAGCAATTTTCAGAAAAGAACTCAATTTTGCTCGTAATAGACTCTTGGAAAAAATGGGGGCCATGGAAAAGGACATAAACCCTTTCGAATTGCTTTCAAAGTCCTATACCGATTACGCGATGCCCGTTAAATCAAATGTCGATTTCACTCGCCAACTTGAAGAGACCGCCAAGAAAACTAGTTTTATATCTAAGGAGCACCCTGAAATACTCAATGACTTTGCGGACATCATTGGTGGTTCTTATCTCGTTACAAAAAATGACGAGCTCTATTACGTTCCAAAAGGCAAACGCATCAAGTTAACTATGGATGAAAGTTCAAGTGCAGTGCGCTCGCTATTAGATATCGGATTTTATCTTAGGCATGTGGCTACTCCTGGTGATCTTCTTATGATCGATGAGCCGGAACTGAATCTGCACCCGGAAAATCAGAGGCGTGTAGCTCGTCTTTTTGCTCGATTGATAAATGTCGGGATCAATGTATTTATCACAACGCACAGTGACTATATCATCAAAGAGTTGAATACCTTGATTATGCTTAATCAGGGAGGAGAACGTCTTCAAATTCTCGCCGAACGAGAACATTACAATGCCTCAGAAATGTTGAATTCTGACAAAGTAAAAGTTTATATAGCAGAAGAAGCGCTCATTAAACTTGATGGCGCACAACGCAAGACAAGATGCCAAACACTTGTTCAAGCTGATATTGACAGGACACTAGGGATAGAGGCTCGTAGTTTTGATACAACCATCGAAGAAATGAATCGAATCCAGGAAGAAATCTTTTGGGGAGGAAATGAACAATGACGGATATTGATATTCTTTCCCAAATGATCAAAAGCTCTGCATTGGTAAAAAAGGGAGATAATTATGGAGCTCCCTTTGTTAAACTTACTGAGGTTCAAATTCCAGATTCTAGTGCAACTATTCGGAAGTTACCAACTGATGCTATGGTTATCAAGGTAGATGCATTTAGTTCGCGTAATGATGTTTTCAATGGGGGAAAAGGTGAATGTAAATGTGCTGATTACGTCATTATCAGCGCAGAGAAAAAATGCATTATTTACATCGAGATGAAGCGCACGAAAGATAGCTGGGATAAAATTATCAAACAGTTGCTTGGAGCGCAGTGTTTTATCAAATACTGCCAAGAAATTGGTAAAAATTTCTGGGCTAAGAATGATTTTTTAAATGACTATAAAAGTCGCTTCATCAGTATTGGGCATACCAGTATCCCGAAGAAGAGTACGCGGATTACTCGAACTGTAAATTGTCATGACACTCCTGACCGAGCAATGAAGATCGACTGGCCTAACTACATTGAATTTAGCAAGATTGCGAACTTGAGGGCTTAATGTATGGAAACTGTAAAACTCAAAAATTAGCCTAGTTCGTCCGAGCTAACCTAATTGAAAAAAATCAGTCAAGATATAATTGCTTCTGGTAGAAAACAGGGGTCTGCGTCAGCTTTTTACCAGTAGATTTGATCCAGACCCGAAAACAGGTCAGAGAGAGAGTTACCGAGACTGTAAAAGAGCTTGATTAACAGCGAAGAGATAACCACAAATTATACACTGCATCTGAGTTGCTTAACGAAAAGTAAAAGCTACAAAAAATAGAAATTGGGTTACAGAGTAAGCATAGAGGTTCCCTCAGAGGGAATTGGTAGTATAGTCAGCCATATGATATCTGGATCGTTGGAGAAAATTGAAAAATTAACAGGTCAAAATAGACTAGCTATTCCGTCATTTCTTCCCAAACCTCTTCGCCCAGAGGAGCTTGATTCAAAACATCCTTCAAATGCTCCCACATGGGCATGTGAGCTGCTAGAAGAGCTTTGAATCGGGGCGTATGATTCGCTTCAAAGAAATGAATCAGCTCGTGCAGAACCACGTATTCGATGCATAAAGGCGGCTTTTTGATCAGGTCCATATTGAGCTGGATGCGATGGACATCCGGAGCACAAGAACCCCACTTTGTCTTCATTTTTCGAATCGTGAATACCGGTACCGTCAATTCAAGGCGTTTGCACCATTTGTCAAGCAAGGGTGTAACCATGTCCCGCAGCTGATGACGGTACCACGCATGGAGGAGTTCTTCACGATTGCCGGAGGTCGTTTCAGAGTAAACGTTCATCACGAAGAATTTCCCCTTGCGTTCGATGCAGTGGGGTTCTCCTGAACGGATATGAACCACCTTCAAACGATAGCGGCGACCCAGAAAGTAATGCGTCTCTCCCGATTCATACGTGCGAAGGCTCTGGCGTTCCTGATCATCGAATTCCCTGCGCCGTGCATGAATCCAGGTCAACCGCTGCACAGCGGCCAACCGCACGGCATCCTCGTCCATCGCCAGCGGGGCGGTGATTACGACTTCACCGGATGGAGGGCATACCGACAGCCTGAGGTGCTTAACGCCTTTCCTTACGATGCGCACATTAATGCCGCCTATCTTCATGATCTGCCGTAATGTTGTACCGCCAGATTGAAGACAGTCTCGATCATTTCCTCGTTGATATCGAGATCGAATTCATCTCTCAGTTCTTCCATTCCTTCCCGAATCAGGACGAAAGCCTCACGATAACGTGTCGAAACGGGGTCATTAAATCCCGCCTGCATTCCGGCGCACTTCCTGTCCATTACCAGTGCAAACTGCTCCGGGAATCGTTCTGCATTCCTGCGTGGAACAGGGGCATTGTCGTATAAGGCCTTGAGCCGTGGCGTATTGATTGGTTGCGGGCGCGGACGCTCTCCGCCTCTTATCTTTCTCGCCAGTTCCACAACGCCATCTAGAAAATCCTTGTACTCGATGGCACCTTTCTTGTGATCTTCCAATAGCCGAATCAGCAGCGTTCCCATGCTGTCGTAGAATTTGGGATTGAGCGAACGTTTCTCAGTAATCTCCTTTTTCAGGTTGTTGCCGATACTCTCCGCTGCGTGCCTGCCCGTCTTTTTTTCAGTGTCGCGGATGATTTCTTCCGTTCGGGTCACCAGCAGCTCGACCATTCCCATATCCTCCATCGTGGAGACGCTTTCCGCGTCCGAAGCATGCACATAGGTATCAATCAGATTACGCATTTCCGCTTCATACATCTTCATGTCGATGTAGTCGCCACTTGCACGCTTTACGGCATCTCTGGCATCGATAAAGTGTTCGACTTCCTCCCGGAGCAAAACAATCTGCTCCTTGCTGTACCCGGCTAGATCAAGCTCATCGCACACTTTGGCATAGGCTCGCATCAGGGCAGCCGTACCCGTGTAGAGCTCAACGCGTTGGCGTTGATGTTTTTCCAGGTTTTCGCCCATACAGAAATAGGACAGATACTCATCCTGTCCCTTCGGTTCAGCGACGGGTTCACAAAGGGCACGCAACCGATCGAGACGCTGCGCCAGCAGTTTGTTCGCTTCTGTGAGCCGGTCCTTGAGCAGTCCTTGCACATCGGCAGATTCGTAATGCTCGAAGGCCTCCGCCGTGAAGGATTTGACCGCTTCTCCCAGACTCAGGAAGAGGTCCTTGTAGTCCACAATATAGCCAAATTCCTTGCTTTCGCCGTCCAGTCGGTTGACGCGACAAATCGCCTGAAAGAGCCCGTGATCCTGCATTTTCTTGTCGATATACAGGTAGGTGGCCGGAGGCGCATCAAACCCCGTCAGGAGCTTGTCGACAACAATGAGCAGTTTCATACGCCCTGGCTCCTTGATGAACATTTCCTTAACCTTGCTCTCGAATTTTTCGCAGGCGGCGACGCTTGCCGTCTGAAAGCCGAAATCCTTCAGCATCAGCTGGCAGGTTTCGTATTTGAGCATTTCCTCGGATTGCTGGGCTGCCCCCAAGCCCGCCGTTCGCGAGGCTTCGCTGGAAGCAACGTACGAACTGACCACGGCACACTTGCCCCTCAATTCCGTTCGTTGAAAAATCTCGTAAAATCGAAAAGCCTGATAAATATTGTCGGCGACCAGCATGGCGTTTCCGGCATCCATGCGCAGCCGGGGATCACGATCCATGTCCTCGCAGATATTGGCGGCGATGCGTTCCAACCGCTCCCGGCTGCTGTATAGGGCCTTCATCGTTCCCCATTTTTGCTTGAGCTGGTATTTTTGCTCGTCCGTCATGCCGGTCGTCAGTCGCTCAAACCTCTCATCGAGTTTGACATCCCCCTTGGGAGAAAAATCCTGATCCACATTGCGGGCTTCGTAGCGCAGGTCAAGCACGGCGCCATCTCTGACCGCTTCGTCGAATTTGTACGTATCGATGAAATTGCCGAAGGTTTCTCGGCTGGTTTCCTTGTCCGACTTGAACAGAGGCGTACCCGTAAAACCGATAAAGATACCCGAGCCCAGCAGTTTTTTCATGGCCTTCGCCAACTTGCCCGATTGTGTGCGGTGACACTCGTCGATGAAGACATGCAAGTCGCCCTTGACCTTGAAATCGGCAGGAATCGTATCGTCCCATTCTCTGATGATGTCATCAGCATCTCCTTCGCGTAGTCCGAACTTGTGGACGAGAGAACAAATGACACTTTCTTCCGCCCGGTTGAGTTTGGCAAACAGGTCCCGGCTGGATTTTGTCCGGTAAGAGGTAATTCCGGCTTGGTTAAAGTTGCGGTCAATCTGTTCATCAAGCTCCGCGCGGTCGGTAATCACCAGCACACGGGAATGGGGTGTGTTGCGAAGAATCCATTTTGCCAGCCAAATCATCAGCAGGCTCTTGCCGCTGCCCTGCGTGTGCCAGATGATGCCTCCCTCGCGCCGCCTCAGGTACTCCTGCGTCTTTTTGATCCCCCGGTACTGGTGGGGGCGAGCCACCTTTTTGATGCCGGAGTCATAGACCACGAAATCGTGAATAAACTCCAGCAGGCGTTTCTGGGAGCAAAGTTCCCGAAGGTGTTCGAGCAGATGGTTGACGGGCGTATCTTCCTGATCGCGTTTCCATGTCAGGTAATACTTGGGGGGAGTCTTCGTCGTCGCATAGCGTAGCCCCTCCGTCTCATTGGCAGCCATGACAAGCTGTACGGTAGAAAAGAAATGAGGAATCTCGCCCTCGTGCTGGTTTGTCTGATTTTGCCGGATTGCCTCATTCACGGTGACGCTTCCGCGCTTGAGTTCCAGCACGGCCAGAGCAATCCCGTTGACATACAAGACCACGTCCGGGCGGCGCGTCGTCTTTCCGTCAGCCCGGCAAACGCTCACCTCTTCCGCTACGGCGAAGTCGTTGTTCTCCGGGTGACCCCAGTCAATAAGGGGGAACGTGGCGTGAGGCTGGCCTACCTCCCGAGCTATTCCCACCCCGTAATACAGCAGAGAATAAACGGCCTTGTTTGTCTCGTAGAGAGAACAAGAAGGATTCAAAGCAGCACGCTTCAATGTCTGAATGATTTTGGGAGCATAGACAGCACTTTCTCCTCCGCGCCGTTCCAGCCAGGAACACAGTAAGCCTTCTTCGATGGGAGACGTGCGTGCATTTTCCGGGGAGGCCTTCCAGTTTCCCAGATACGTGAATTGCAGATGATCCCTGAACAAGGCCACAACCTTGTTCTGTGTCACACGTTCGGCCGCTCCGAGTTCGTTGTATGTGTCGTCCAGCATAGTGAAATCAAGGGTAAAGGATTTAAATCAGGCGAATGCGCCCTGTCAGCAGTTCCTGCATCATGCCACGTTTCATGTGGTTGAGTTTCTCTAGTTCCGCTTCGAGGGTTTCTAGTTCATCGTCCATGTCGGAAAGGACTTGGGCAATGGCTTGCTGTTCGGAATAGAGTGCGGGGATAGCAAAAAAACATTCCTTTACCACATTCCAATCTGCTCTTGGCATATGAGTCCCAAAACTTTCACTAGCAACCTTAACAAATTGATCGCTAGAAACAATATATTTAAGAAATACGGAATTTGTAATACTTTTGGGTCTGAATACCCATATTTCTGTAGAGCAGCATCCCGACCATTGACAAAGCCAAAATTTTCTTAGATAAGATCTAAGTTTTCCGAACAGAACATCTCCTCGTTGAAATTTATTTTTAAAAGAACTCTTATCTAACAAATCATCAAAATCAATTAATAAACCTGTTGATGATGATAAATGTTCAAGTTCTACACAATTCAATGATTTGTTCGATGTGGGATCGACTGTTTCTTTAATTAGATAAGCTATATTCGAAAATGATTTTACTTCCCAATCACCCGGAATATCTCCGATATCTGTATGCTTCCAGCCTTTGGTTTCATAGCCGGGGAGGCGCACGCGTCCGGAAAGAAGATCCTGCATGGTTCCTTGTTTGATTTCCCGCTTTTTAGCAATGAGTTCTTTCTGTGCTTCAATCAACGCATCCATGTCGGAAAGGACTTCGGCAATGGCGTTCTGTTCAGAAAGAGTAGGAAGAGGAATAGATATTTTTGAAATTTGTGAGGAATTTATAGATGGTAGAGCTCCTTCTTGTGCATAATCAGCAAAATCAATAGTTGTTAATTTTTGGTAGATAAAATATAGATTAACACATGGATCTGGCTCCAACGACATCATATTATTATCTATGCAAATTTTGCACTTTGTAATACGTCTTCTGTTCAACAATAACGCTGCTCCAACTTTAGCAAATAAAATAGAGTTGGGAGACACAATAGGAGAATGTATAATGCGAGCTTCTTCATAAGAAATGTAGTTATTAGCTCGCGTTATAAATACCTCATTCCCAGTCAGATTCATATCACTTACCTTACAAAAAGGCAAATCGCCATGTTGTTTACCCTGATACCTAATTGGAAATCCTATACCATTTTGGAAAGAAGAAAAATCACCTAATTTTTTCATTCCCCAATCCTCAGGAATCACCCCGACTTCAGTCTTTTTGTACCCTTTAGGAATACTACTCATCTCAGACTTCCCTCCCATGTCAGCCCCATTTTCTGCAAATGGGCGGTTACCCTATCCTTGAGTTCAACAACCTTCTGTTCAATCTCCGGCAACGGGGTAGCATAACGATCCGCCAGAGTCTTCACCTGCTGCGCAAACGTATGCATCACCCGCTCCACATCTTCGTGGATACTGGAACGAAGAGATGCCAGCCATTTTTGATCCACGACAATCATTTTGCCTTCCTTTTCGGTCAGAGCATCACACGCCTGCCGGGTACGAAGGTTTAGCTTCGTTTCCAACGCTTTGATGTCGGATTTCAATTCCTTGACGCTTGTCTTCCGGGAAAGAAAATCCCGGAGGAAGGCCAGTTCTTCTGCTGCCAGCAAATCGCCTTTAATTTCCTTGATGCGGCTTTTCAGAGCCGCCAGATCGACTTTTTCCCACTCGAAGAAGAAGCCGTCCTCTCCTAGTTGTTCCTCTTCCTGCGAATCAAGCTCTGTCTGCATTTGTTCGGCTTGCAGTCGTTTTTGGTGAAGCTCTTCGACGTCATCCGGGAAGAAGTGCTGTTGCAGCAAGGCCTCCGGTAGAAGGGGGCTTTCCCATCCCGTGATTTTTTCTTTCCCCTTTTTGTCTGTTTTGGTCAGGTTGCTGGTCTTGAATATCCACCCTTCGGCGGCGATGAGATAGACGTCATCGCGCATCGGCTCTTCCCAGTAGTCCATCAGGCGCTGGTACACATCGTATTCATCCACAAGGTGCATGTCGTGGAAAAGTTCGCGCAGCGAGTCGCCCAGCGTACGGATGAAGTCCTTCGCGTGCACGCCGACATGCAGCCCCATCATGAGCTCGCGGGACTGCTGCATCCAACGAGACAGGCGATTTTCCACCGCAGTGCGGAATTGCTGAAATTCGGGACTTTCCAGAATCAACGAACGAATATTTCCGGACGGTACATTCAGTACACTGTACCCGGCATGAACGGACGGAGAAAATAATTGTGTACGCAACTGGGGGAATACCTGCCAATAATCATCCAGCTCCCGGAGGTCGTCATCGGGAATCCCCCCGTTGAGGTGGGCAAAGAGGTTCTGCTGCACTTCATCGTCCGAAGAATCGATGTATCTCGGAAGATTCAAGTTGTAGTCGTTGGAATCAATTTCAGCCAAGGGAACCATGCGGGAATACCCCTGTATTTCCTGGCAGTCATGGAAGACATCCATGACCTTTTGGATATCCTGCTCGCGCAGCCGGTTCTTCGCGCCGTCCTTGATGAAGCCTTTGCTGGCATCAATCATGAAAATACCATCCCGGGCAGCCGCGTTCTCCTTGTCCAGAACGATGATGCAGGCGGGAATACCCGTCCCATAAAACAGATTCGGCGGCAGGCTGATGATGGCCTTGATGATGCGTCTCTTGATCAGGTTCCGGCGGATGTCTGCCTCTGCGTTGCCCCGGAACAGAATGCCGTGGGGAAGAATGCACGCGCCCTTGCCCGTCTTGGGCTTCATGGATTTGATGATATGAAGCAGGAACGCATAGTCTCCGTTCTTTTCCGGGGGAACCCCGTCCTCGAAACGGTGATAAGGGTCGGTTGCTGGGTCGATTCCCGTCATCCAGTTCTTTTGAGAAAAAGGAGGATTGGCAACCACGTAGTCAAACGTTCGCAAGACGTCGCCGTCTTTGAACCGAGGATTGGCCAGCGTGTTACCATCGTGAATGACGGCGGTATCCTGCCCGTGAAGCACCATGTTCATACGAGCAAGACCGGCTGTGGAGCCATCCTTTTCTTGTCCGTGAATGGACACCTTGACCGGGGAAGCCTCAGCTGCACGTAGAAGAAGAGAACCTGAGCCGCATGCCGGGTCATACAGAGTCACCAGAATTTCACCCTCCGCAGGGCGTTTGCTCATGCCGATGACAGCTGCAATCAAACGCGAAACTTCGGCAGGGGTATAAAACTGGCCCTTCGATTTGCCTGATTCCGTGGCGAAGTTCTTCATCAGGTATTCATAGGCGTCACCCAGAATATCATCTCCATCGACACGGTTGGACGTGAGATCCAGCTCAGGACGGCTGAAGATGGCTAGCAGCCGGGCGAGTTTTTCCTTCTTCTCCTTGGCGTCTCCCAGCTTGTGAGGGTCATCGAAATCCGCCACATTGATATTGCCGATTCCCGCATTGGCCGAGGTGAGCTTCTCGACCATTTTGTTCATCTTGTCGCCTAGGTCATCTTTATGACGGATAGCGTACATGTCGCCGAAGCTGGCGCCGGGAGGAATCACAATATTAGATTTGCGGCCAGCCTTGTGCAAATCGCTGATGTATTTGATGAACAGCAGAGTCAGAATATAATCCTTGTACTGGGAGGCATCCATACCACCGCGCAATTCGTCGCAGGCAGACCAGAGTGAAGAGTATATTTGGCTTTTTTTGATGGGCATAAAATGAAACGGATGTAGTACTACAGGGATAAGTACCATACAAAGCGGCATCCAGCCATCTCATTCAGAGTATTTCACCGAAATTTCTTTCCGTATCTTTGCGGGAATACAATCATGGTATTCTACTTTTTGACTATCTGGTATGAATCATATTCAGTAAACGGGAAGAAGAGATAAAAGGGATTGCCCGGACGGGGAAGGATGATAATCTATGACAATTCCTGTTATGAGCCACCTTCTTGATTCAGTTTATTCACTTCTGAAAGAGTCTGCATCCCCCATGCATCCCAAAGAGCTTGCGACTGCACTCATCCAGCGTGGAATGTGGAGCTCACAGGGGAAGACTCCCGACGCTACTGTAGGAGCAAGCATTTATTGCGATATTAAGAAGCATGGAAATCAATCCCGGTTCATCAAGGCGGCAAAAGGGTTCTTTGCGCTTAATCCGAACGTGAAAGTCGAATTGCCGAACTCAGGGAAAAATGCAGGAAAGGCGGTTAAAAGGAAACAGCCAGAGAAGTCAGCAGGTTCCTATTCTTTTTCAGACTGTGCGGAAAAAATCCTCCTTCATTTTTCCGGGAATGCGCCCATGCATTACAGGGATATTACAAACAAAGCCCTGGAGTTGGGGTGGCTCAAGACGGAAGGACTAACTCCCGAGGCGAGTATGTACGCGCAAGTCTTGACAGAAATCCAGAGGAGGGAAAAGCAAGGGAAAATCCCGCGCTTCGAAAAGTTGGGTAACGGTATGGTAGGGTTGACCATCTGGAAATCAACGGGTCTGGAACGTCACATTGATTCATTCAATGACAAGCAGAGAAAGACCTTGATGGAACGGATGATGCAATTAAATCCGCAGGACTTTGAAGAACTGATTACCACCCTGTTGAGTAAAATGGGATTTTCCGAAGTGAGCAGAACTCCCTACGGCGGAGATGGTGGTGTTGATGTGCGAGGCATTATGACGGTGCATGATGCCATTCACATCAAGTTGGCGGTACAAGCCAAACGGTGGAAGGCCAACGTACAGTCTCCTGTCGTCCAACAACTTCGCGGCAGTCTGGGAACGGATGAACGCGGACTGATTGTGACGACCTCCAATTTTTCCAAGGGAGCCAGAGATGAGGCAACCCGTTCCTCTTCCCATACTCCCATTGATTTGATTGACGGAGATCAACTGGTCTCTCTTCTTGTGGAATACAATCTGGGAGTCAGGAAAAATCGCTACCAACTTCTGGAACTGACTCCTTCCTTCTTCTCTGATGAGGAAGAAATATAGTTGTGACAGCTAAAAAAGAGGAGTCGATTCGACTGCCTCTTGAACGCCCTCCTCAGACAACATGTCGTCTTGGAAGGTCTGCCTCATCGTCGGGCGATGAGATTGTAAATGGCCTGCAATAGTTGAGCCAGGATCATGGAATCAGCGGGGTGGATGTTGAGACCAGGGATCTTCCTCCTCTTCCTCATAAAAGGAAGGAGGACGAGGAACGTTCCTCTGCTTGTTCCGAATGAACTCGCCGACCTTGTCGGAGGCGTAGCCCAGCAGGATGCGAGTGAGCTCGAACAGGATGATTTTGATCATGGGCATGGCGGTTGTGGTTTGGTGACGGCGTCGACGAGGATTTGCTCCAAAGCCTGGACAATGGCCTCGGCGCCTTTTTTGTACACGACGACGGCGAGCAGTTTTCCATTGTGATGGAGTACCGCCCAGTAGCGTGTGTCCTTGTATTTGACGATGTGGTACATGGTTCCGGTGTCTGGGTGGAATGTCTCTTCAAAAGAGGCAGAACCACAGAAGCAGTCCTGCCGTCATCAAGCCGAAGGCCAGCATGATTCCCCATTTGAGGAGCGCGAACAGCCACGGAAACAGGAACCAGCCGGCGACAGTCACGAGAAGGAAGGTCAACATACGGATGAGGGGTGATGATGATCTTCCTGTTCTATGACTGCCCGGGAATCGGTTGATGTCGGAGCAGTCCTGCCGTCCAGACGGATGTTGCCCAGATAGGAGGCCCATTCCAGCAGGGCTATTCGCCCGTCCCAGGTGGGATGCCAGGTGCGGGGGAAGACGAAGGGATCGTCTTCCCCCGTTTGGCAGATGAGCAGTCCCCGGCGTTCCAGTAAGCGAATGATTTGCCTGACCCGCCCCCGTTCTTCCGAGTGGAAGGAGCCGATCAGTTCATCGCTCGTTTGCCCTGATACGGATTGCGTGAGGATCAGGACTGCGGCTTGCGCCCCCGTCAATGAGTAGGATGGATTCATGAGATGTTTCCTTTCATGTTGTTATTTTTGAACTACGCTCAGGCGATCAGTCCGCAGACGGAATCGCACAGGCCGTGGAGGGCCTGGCTCCGCTTGGCGACCACATGCGGGTTGACGGCCTTGAACTGCTCCGTGAAGGCGTTGAACAGGCTCCAGACGGTACGGGATCGGAATTCTTCATGAAGCGGCTCCCGCCAGTACCGGATGACTTCCGGCAGGACGGTCGGCGTGATGGCCCGGCAGTCGACGGCGCGGATCAGAAGATCATGAGCGGCCTTGTCCGTCAGCCTTTGCTTTTTGTAAGCGGCGACCCGTTCGTCTTCGCGATGGAATTGTTCCCCAAGCCGTCCGACAGCACGGGAGGTCATGAAGCGCAGATCCCGTACGGCGAACCTCGTATGCTTCCGGGAGAGTTTCACTTCTCCGTTAAAAGCAAGGTTGTCGCAGACGAAGACGCGCGTTCCCATGACCAGAGAGGCCGGGAAGGTTTTGTCGTGGGAGTTGCGGATGCCGACAATCCACGAGTAGTCGCCGGGGCCGTCGTCAGGCCTCAGGATTTGGAGAACGCCGAAATACCGTTTTCCTTCATGGCTGAGGGCGTGGGTGGTTTCTCCGATGCCGAAGCCATGAGCGGTGAGCTGGGACTCCACTTCCTTCAACAGGAAGTCATGGGGAAGCGGGAACCATGATTCCGTGCAGGACGGGGTTTCCACACGGGCCAGTATTCCCCTGTCGACGACTTCGGCCCCGCAATGGAGGAGAAGTCCTTTACGGAATACGGTCGGGGGAATGACCGGAGCCGCTGCCGGTTCGGGCATGACGTTTCTCCTCTGAAGGAGGACTGCCTGTCTGGTATCTCCCAAAGGCAGGATGTGCCGGGCTGTCGCCGGATAATGAGGCAATGCGATGATAGGATGCATATTGATGATGAATGTGGGTTGAAACGAAAACACCCGCTTCCCTGCAAAGGGGAAACGGGTGTTGAGGAATGAAGGCAGAAGCTAAATGCCTGTCTTCAGGTCTATATAACGGGCCACCAGCAAGAATTGCTGACTACCGCCAACCGTCTGAGTGAATAGAAGGATGTCGGTTTTTTATCCTGAACTTGTGCGGTACTTGTATTGAGCTTGTTCGGAACTTACTCGGTATGGAATTGCTTCCACCCCTTTCTCTCAAAGGAAAGTTTCAAAAGCATAAAATGATTGCGTAAATATACTGTTTGTGTGTATTTGCGCAATCAAATCACGAAATGGAAAGATTAACCGTCAGATCCCGATCCCGAATAGAGGAACAGACAATGCCAAGAGGATTTTTGACTGGCGAGACAGGTCGGCATCAACTCTCCACACTATCGTCCAGCCGCCATGTTCTCGGATAAGCCACTTATAGCACAGTCTATCCAATAACTGTTTTAAAATAAGCCGCTATCAAGAAAATGAACAAATTGTTGGTAAATGATAACAATTGATTACATTTTGTTCCTCTTCATGATTGTTATTAAATCCCACCAGGAGGAAAACGCTTCCCGGAAAAAGTATTCCTCCCGTATTACTTTATACAATGAAGAGGATCGCGACAGGGTGGTTCGCATCGCATTCGGAAAAGGAGGCGTTATAAGCAGGAACGGGGAAAAAAAAGAAATAAGCATCCTGCATCCACTCCATGTACTGAGCCAGAGTTTCCAGACCCACCTCGCTAACTGCCGCAAAACACGCGGCTGTTTGACGTCGTTGCGTTTTAAGAAATATTTTTATTTCTGACTTCATTCAAGTCAGGATTGCAATAAAACAAGACTTGATCCAAGACAGGAATAAGCGGATTTTTGTGATGGATGGAAACAGATTCGATGGAACACATGATTCCTGCAATCTGTTCTCTACAAGTTTCATTTCATGATAGGAGCCAAGGAAATGGCAGGTAAATTTCATCGAAGAGGATTGTAACGCGTCCTGTAGGAAAGCATATAGGCTCGTTTGGCCGGAGGGGAAAGGAATGAGCGGTCCACCAGAGACTCCACTTCTTCTCTGGATTCCATCAAATGATCGATGGCTGCCTGGACGCGTTTGTCCTGCATTCCCAGTTGCCGTCCGAATTCTTCAAGCAGGCTTCGATTCGTGTGTGCGGATGCGCCCCGGAACAAACCACCGGACAGGGCAAAGTCACTGTCCTGAATGTGCAGGCTTGTGTTGAGCAGATCGTACGCGGGGGACAAGGTCATATCTCCCTGAGGAGTTTCCAGTACGGAAAAATTCTTCAAATGAGCGTCGCCGTTGGACAACAGGTAATTGAACAACACCAGACGAAAGAAGCGTTCCATTTCAATTCTCCATGCGGGGACATAACGGCGGATAAGCTCCCCCATTTCCAGATAAGAGTAATCATATTTGAAGTTGGAACCGCCTTGGGCGGATGTTTTCCCGGCCAGTGAGGCGAAGTCTTCCTTGCGTAGTTTGATGCCCCCCTGATTGATGTCAAATCGCCGGGTGATATAAGCCGGTTCTCCTGTTCGGAAAAAGCATAGTCCGTTGGGAGCCGTTGAAATTCCGAATATTTGAGCGGCAATTTGCATGGTCACGTGTTCGTTGGCCGGCATGTCGGAAGCCCGGGCGAGGCGTGATGAGATGGGTTTCAGAAGATGCGTTCCCTGTTCTCCCGACTTGGTCAGACGGATTATTCCCTGGTCAACAAGAACAGAAAGTTTTTCCTGAACCCCTGAGATGGAAATATGCTCGCGGTTTTCCAGAAACTCTTCCGGCTCTCCATGAATATCGGGGGCGTCATAAGGAAGAATCGGAGACACTTTTTTACCGTCGAACAGTTTCCGCAATCCGGTCGGGCTGTAGGAGGTGAATCCAGGAACCAGCGTCGAGGGGCAACGGTCAATGTTCATCGTTGGTATAAGGCTGTACTGTTAATGCTCCAATCGTATCATCATGACCTGTTGCAAGGAGCAGTCCGAAATAATCCTTTTCATCCAGATGGAAATGACGGCACTGAATTTCCTTGTTGACGCCTTCCGAGAGCATGTTGAAGAAAACGGGAAATAAATGGGGGGAACGGTACTCTTCGGAGGTTTTCGGCATTGTCAGGCTGACGGGAGGAAGCTCTTCCTTCAGCAGGTAGGATTCCAGATACCGGAATACATAACTGGAAGGGGATTCTTCCGTCAACGTTCCGGCAGGGATATTCCGCAACAATACAAGGGCTTTTCTCATGATTCAGGCCCTTTCATCACATCGGTTCTTTTGGGGCTTAGCGACATTTCCAGTCCCAATAAATCGAACAATCCTATCAGGATTTTGAACGTCGGGTTGGCCTTCCCAAGTTCGATTTTATTGAGCGTATTGATCCCTATGCCGGAAAGTTCGGCCAAATCCTTCAGAGTAATGCCCAGCGTCCGGCGTCTTTCGCGAATGTATGTTCCGATATCACCTAAATTCACAATACGATGTGAAATATCATGTTTTGAATGTTCTGTCCACTCTGTTTTCTTATAAAATCACAATATGATGTGATTTTTACGAGTGTGAGATATCCGACTTCGAGCAAGCGCTTGTTTTGCGAAGAAGTGTTTCGATAATCAAATCCCAGAGGTCTCCTGACTCCTGAAACCTGGGATACAGCAGATAAAATAAAGACCTTTGCCGGAGCCATCCGTATTGAAAGACTCCGGCAAAGGGAATATACGGATGTTTACCGTATTCCTGCTACGGCTCCCGTCTGGTGCCGGGCATAGTTGCTGGAAGAGGAATTTTTCGGGATGTTCCTCCTGATGTTTCGATCAATTCTTTGATCAGGGTAGACGCTTCCAGCTTGTTCAGCTGAGAGACTCCTCTGCTGAAACAGAGTACGGCCAGATCATGAAGTGCGGAATCGTTGAGCCCGTTTTTACGTGCCAGCGACAGGATGACTTGCTTCTGCTTTTCCGAACAATTCCATATCGGTTCTTTGGGGTGAGATGCCTGGGAATTCGAAGACGGAGGCACAGGAAGCCGAGGAACCTGCCGCATGGCAGGAAGCGACGTACCGGATGCACCTCCCGAACCATAGGAAGCATCAGGAACAAATCCGACCTGCTTGATCTGGGCATCCACAGCGGACTGGAGCGAGCTGTAAAGCCGCTCTGCGGCGAAATCGAGTTCTGACGTGTTTCCAATCTCCGTTTCAACGGAAACTTCGAACTGATGGGAGGAATACCCCGGCAAGCCGAGGCGTTTGCTGTAGTTGGCGATGAGTTTGATAGCCATGTTGATTTTGATATATTAGAGTTGATGATGAAAAGACCTCTGCACGCAATGCATGCAGAGGCCGGGAAATGGCGGATACTAGCCCCGCTCATCTTCATATAACAGGAAATCAATCCCAATTGCCGTAGATACCCGCTCTTGTCGCCTTCTTTAAACTTTGATGATAAGAGACTTCCTGAACACCGGGATAACCTGTAACAACTATCTGGGGTTTCCTCCTATCCACGTCACTTTCAAGGAATCCTGTCGTTCTGTTTCCGTCAGGGTAATCCACTGGGGAAATGTGTCCGCTACCTCTTTTAATTCCTCCAATGATCCAACGGTACGATGACGAGTCAATCGCCCGCTGGTGCAAGTGTAGAATTTATCATTATCAGAATTTCTCTCCTTTTTCATCGCTGTGAAAATTTTCAGAAGAATGTTCCAAAGGGAGTTGAACCTGCCCGAAGACATGAGCCTTAATCTGCATTGATTGAACCAATCAAGGATTGTCATTCCTTGCTGCAAGTGGCTTACTTTTAGACAAATTCTCCCCGGAAACTCGGCGAGAACCTGGCATTGGTCGGCAATAGCCAAAACCAGAGCCAGCCTTAAAAGTATTTCTATCTGACGATTTTCATGTTCCTTATCCACATGAAATGAGGGCAGATTTCCATGAAAATCTTCCAGTACCCGATCAAATTCGCTTGGATCTTGAGCGATGATCTGAATTCTGACCGGTTCCTGCGAATTCCCGACCAATTTCTGCCGGAGCTGGATCAAATCAAGCATGAGTTTGTCCCAACCTTCAGTATTTATCGAATGATCAGAACAGCAACTCTGCCATGCCGTTTTCCTTATTCCACTGGAAGCAAAAAGGGTACGTCCGACAAATCCGGATTCCCGCATCACCTCACTGGAAGTCAATTTGTCGAATTTATCCATTTGGATGTTCCATTGCAGAGCCAGACACGGTTCATTAATAGAGACTGACTGCGTTGTTTTTCGTTCTTGAGAAAACGATTCATGACTGAAGAACTGCAAGTATGCCCCCTCTGTGGAAGACTTGTTGTTCCCATAGCCATTAAGCAGCGATTCGATTTGTTGTCTGGCATCGGAAGAAAAGGAAAGCAAGGCATGGTCAGGCATTCCCTCCATGGCCGAAGCCATTTTTTCAGGAGTGATATCGGAAATGATGATATCTCCCCGGATGTTCTTCTGCCGCTGCAAGATAGCGATCCTATCGACAAGAGGCTTAAGATCATGTTCAGGTTCCTGAGAGTCCCCTCTCTGTTCATTCTCCCGGAATTGCTTTTTGTACAATTTATTCAGTTCTTCCCATTCCATCTCTGCCTTCATCCTTTTCGCATTCGACTCATCTATCCATGGAGACAGAGCTTGACGAAGGCCTCGGCAGAGGATGCCGGCTGATTTCGTTTTTCCAATCCCAGAGTGTTCCACACCAATGATGAACAAATTGGGATAGACGGGTAATGAGCCCAGCTTGCTTTGGATACTGTTACCAACAACGCCGGAAAGAATTCCCAGGCATTGGTAGGCAATGATAGACTCGGGAATGTTTGTTTTCTCGCGTATGTTCGAGACTGTTTCCTTGAGAACTGCTGGAAGCGAGTCCACAGGAAAAGGAGGATAAGGAATGTCTATTTCGTCTTCTGAAATGGTAGAGGTCATGTTTAATATAAAGTTTTGAGTGTGTTAATGAGAAGAGAGAGCATTTCCTGCCTCCCTTTATTGATAATAAATTCACGGGCATCCTTGATCCCGTCAGGCAAGTTCCACGAAGTCACGGATAATGCGTAAGGCGAGAGAACGGTGCGGAGTTTTTCCGCACCCTTGAGACCTGCCTTATCTCCATCAAATGCACTCACTACCCGTTTCCCCTGAAACATGGGAGCCCAGGCGGGATTGAAATTTCCGGAGCCAGGAACAGCGGCCAATCCTAGACGCTCCCCATATTTCTCCTCATCCCAGCCGATCAGGGCATCATCTATAGATAACAAGTCGCTTTCCGATTCAGTAAGAATCACCTTTTCCTTGTCCAAAAGAGTATGATATCCCCAGAGAAAAGGCTTACCGCATTCGAAATGGAATCTGTGAGGCTTTTTTCCAGTACGGATCTTGATCCCCAAGAGCTCTTGTTCCGCCTCGGATATGATGAAGGTATACAAGTAAACAGCCTCCCCGGTTGGACTTATACCCAGCATTCCCCGCCCCTCCTCACTGGCATGCAAGCGAATGATTTCCGGAGATAAGCCGAATGTGCCGGCCAACGTTTGGATGGTGTCAGAAGAGTTCAGCAACCGATCATTGTACCGGACTGCTTTTTCCGTCTCTTCAGCCCCCAAAAAAGGAGGATGGCAAATGCCTTCTTCCGAAATGCACTCGTTCTTCGAATCTTCTCCCTTGAAGAGAAATTCATCGCAAACAAACGTTGAAGGTTTCAGGATGAGTTCCAGTTCCTTCAGCCAGTCAGAGAAAGACGTACAGCCCGGAGAACCATGACGGACAACATCTATAAGAGTGCCGCCAATTTCGCATCGATGGCATTTCCATTTCCAGACTCCTTCTTTCTGATAGATCGACAGAGAGGGATTGTTATCCACATGAAAAGGACACGGAACATTAGTCTTTCGATTTTCGAACCATATCTTAAGTTCACCTTCGCGGCTGTAGTATAACAACACGCGTTCCAAAGCGCCCCGATCTCGTTTGAGATACTCCAACGTGTTTTTATCCATGAATTAGCGGGTTCCTTGTTCATGGGGGTTAATGTTATCCAAATCGGCTTCATCCGGATCCATGCCTTCCGATCGTTCGATGAACGCCAAAACGGAAGGAGCATGAATCAATCTCTTTCCTGTGATGGCATAACGATCCGAATGAATCAGCCTGGATTTGATGCTTCCGTTGTTCAGTAGTTTGTACAGAGTCGTTCTGCCAAACAATCCTTGTTGCAGTGTCTCATTGACTGTCCACCATTCCCTATTCTGAATAGAGGCTTGGCCCGTCAATGACTCGTGGTGGTCATTTTTTTGTTTTTTCATGATTATAGCTCAAGAGAGCGACCTCAAGATATCGGAGACAGAGCACATCCGACATCACACACAGACCTCATGAAGTTGTTATGTTGCTTAAAACAAGAATATTATAAAAAATTAAAATTTAATTCTTTCAAGTGACGACTAATCATGACAAGAAACTCGGAGGAAGTGAACAAGTGGAGCTTCTTGCTGTTTTGGGGACGCTTCAAAGCAGATAATTTATGAATTTCCGAGGCAATTTGATAGGCCTTACTCTTTTTCTCGTTTCCTGGAATCAAACCACCTGCCTCCAAACTCAAGACTAAGGCAAGGACATTGGCTAACTCTTGTCTACTCGGAATGACAGAAGTTATCCCATCAACTAAAGACTCACATTCAAAACCTCTTGCCTTTATATAGAGACACAATCCTATAAAATTAATAATAAATTGTTTGAAATTTTTCGGATCAGGCAAGCAAATTTTCTCTTGTATCCCTTTCGACTCAAAATTCAAATATGGTTTATCTACGATATGACCCCAATTTTTAAAAATACAAACAACTTCTTCATGTTCAATTTGTTTCCAATCTGAATTTATTGAGTAAGAACATTCATCTGATTTAAGCGCCCCTATAAAGATACAATAATCATCAAATAAGTATATTTCAGACAAAATAGAATCATAAAAACCTCCTTCATAATCTTCAGCTTCGTTGTTTTTCATATTGAAAAGCAGAGACTTGTCTTTAACATAATCTTCAATCACTTGAGAAATAGGACGAAATCCAAAAAGCTCGGGATGCGTGATGACATATCTAGCAAATCCCGGATTTAGAACATTATTGTCCTGCAGGATTTTTAATTTTCTTAATCTCGCTTGATCATCATACAAATATGCAGAGGAAATACTTTTTTCGGGGAAGCGAACAAACAATTCAATTTTAGAAAACATGAATTTACCGTCATTATTTTCACACAATATTTTTAAATAAGGTCCCTCATTTGAGTAAATTGTACCTTTAATATATTTTTCTTTAGAATTATAATTATGAATATAAATATTATTCCTAATCTGTAAGATTTCTCTTATCTTTTGCCTATTGCGCCCGGCATCAAAAAGTCCATAACACTTTATCTCCCTGGGGAGAATTTTGAACCCTCGATTCGGCCCTATTGGATCATACACATCAAACACCCGACGGGCATATTTTTTCATCTCTTCCGTAAAATAAGCAGGAAGGGCTGTTTCCGGACTCTTAGCCTGATCATTCTGATCCATGATGTTTTCTATCACCGGGAGTCCCTCTGAACAAGTTCAAACAGGGTTGTTGGAAGCCTCAGCATTGGGGCGCATCATCATTAGTGCTGTGGAACTTTGTCCGGGAAATAGGCTGGATTTACAAGCTCAGTCAATTTGTCTTCGGAAGAGCCTTGATACTTCTAAATATGCAACATATATGAAACATATCTCTCGTTTTTGTTGCTTTTATGAAACATATTCCTTTCATGAAAACCACATCCCCATTGCCGGGGCCAGTGAGAGCGGCACTCAAGAAATTGGGCGCAGATATCAGCGATGCCCGCAAGAGGAGACGTATTCCTACAACTCTTATGGCTGAGCGTGCTTTCATCTCCCGAGCAACTCTGGGACGACTTGAAAAAGGCGCTCCCGGCGTATCCCTGGGCAACTATGCCGCCGTCCTGTTTGTACTGGGGTTGACTGACCGTCTCAAAAACCTTGTCGATGCCAATAATGATCCCGTAGGCCGAGCTCTTGAAGAAGAACGCTTGCCCAAACGCATCCACCTTCCCAAAGCCCATGAGTGATACTCCTGTATTTATTGACCTGCCTTCCTCTCCGGGGCCAGTACAAGCAGGCAGGTTGTGGTCGCACTTTCGCAAAGGCCGGGAATCAGCCTTCGAATACAACAAGGAATGGTTCGTAAACAGGAATTGGAGAAAGTGATTCAGCCCATTGCCACCTACCCTGCTGAAACCGGGGACGAAGAACTTCCTGCTTCGCGGGAATGATAACGTATCAGGAATCTTGAAATAGCGCTGCTCGTTATTTTAGAAAAATGGATTAACTTAAAATAGACAATCTGATTATTTTAAGTTAATCATACCGTATGAAGAGGACGCATACGGGAGATTATGAGATCACGGCAGTGGCGGGAGAACGGGTGAAAGCGTTTATTCCTGCGCCCTTGCCGCCCGTTCCGGGAATAGACATCAGTCCCGAATTGCAGCAATCGCATGACCAGGCTCTGATTGCGGTCGGCGAACTCAATTCACTGACTTCTTTTTTGCCGGACTACTCTCTTTTGTTGTATTCCTACGTTCGCAAGGAGGCTGTCTTGTCGTCGAGGATTGAAGGAACACAGTCTTCGTTGTCGGACTTGCTGGTATCGGAAATGGACGGAGTTCCCGGCGTCCCCCTGGAAGATGTGACGGAGGTCAGCAATTACGTCGCCGCCTTGCAGTACGGCCTGGACAAGCTTCGGGAGGAGCTGCCCCTGTCGTTACGACTGATCAGGGAGATGCACGAAATCCTGCTAAGAAAAGGACGGGGAGGAGGCAAGAATCCGGGAGAGTTCCGTACAAGCCAGAACTGGATTGGGGGGACAAGGCCGGGCAATGCCGTTTTTGTACCGCCGCCCCCTCACCGGGTAATGGAGTGTATGGGAAAGCTGGAGCTGTTTATTCATGACCATACGATAGCATTGCCCGTTCTCATCAAGGCGGCTCTGGTGCATGTGCAGTTTGAAACCATCCACCCGTTCCTTGACGGCAACGGACGCCTGGGGCGTTTGCTGATCACCCTGATGCTTTGTGACTCAGGCATCCTGAAAGCGCCTCTCCTGTATCTCAGCCTGTTCTTCAAAGTCCACCGCCAGGAATACTACCGTCTTCTCAACGAAGTAAGATCCACAGGAGACTGGGAAGCATGGCTGTCCTATTTCATGGAAGCCGTCTCCCTTACTTCACGACAGGCTGTCTCTACGGCAAGGCAGATCATCGGGCAAATATCTCATGACCGCCAAACGATCAAGCAGACAGGGCGATCTGCAGAAACGACCATGGCTGTCTTTGACTGCTTTACCCGGAAACTGATTACCGACAGCAAACATATTATTGCCGAAACCGGACTAAGTCCGGCCACCGTCAACAGTGCTCTTTCCAGGCTTCAGAAGCTCGGCATTGTTACGGAAATAACGGGCAAGAAACGGGATAAGGTTTATAGCTATGCCATGTGCATGGATGTCCTGAACCGGGAGCTTGATTACGATAGGGAACAGTAAAATACGTTCCCCGGCATGGGAAGATCGGGAATCCGGAAACCTAGAGTTCAGGCAAGTTACCCAATGCATTTCGAACGTTATCCCTGCCCAGTTTGACATATCGGCTATGAACTTCGGCTGAGTCGTGGCCGACGATGTCCTGTACCAGGGCCGGGGGAACGTTTGCGGAACGCAACAAATAGTTTTAAGCCTAATGGAATAGATTGATTCCCTTGAATGAGGCAAATGCAGGAATTACAAAAACATCCGCTCTATTGATTAAAATGATAAAAACTGATATTGATTCAGTACACAAAAAGCCCTATAAAGAAACAGGACAGATGTACGATGCGATGTATTACAAGCAGATCTTTGATCGATACGGCGGCATGATGCGAACCAAGCAGATGGCCTCCGAGAAAATCTTCTATCAGAGACGTCAGCAACTGGTCAACGACGGCTATGTGGAAAAAATCCGCACGGGTTATTATCAATGGGTCAATCCTGAAGATGTTAGTGAGGCAGGAATAATCATGCGCCTGTTCCCGGATGCTATTCTGTGCATGGATACGGCTCTTCGGTATTACGATTATAGTGACCGAACTCCTGGGTCCTGGCATCTGGCAGTGAGCAAAGACTCCGGGAAGACCCGATTCAAGATTCCCTATCCTTTTGTGAAACCCTATTACATAGAGTTGGCTGTTCTTGAGCTGGGATTGACTCATGGTACGATAGATGGACACGCCGTGCGCATTTATGATCGTGACCGTCTGATTTGCGACTGCTTGCGCTACCGCAACAAAATGGATAAGGAATTATTTAACAAAGCCGTTCAGAGCTACATCCTTGACCCGGAAAAGAACATCCCCAAGTTGCTGGAATATGCCGAGCTCATGCGTGTCAAAAAAATAGTCAAAGAATTGATAGGAGTCTGGTTATAATGAATGATATTTCTGTTTCCGTTCTTGCGAAGCTGAAAAACAAGGCCAAATCATCCGGCATCAGCTATCAACAGTGTCTCCAGCTGTTTTGTCAGGAAGAATTTCTGCGTAAACTGGCAGCGTCCAGATATGCAGAGAACTTGATCCTGAAGGGTGGTCTCTTTATTTACACATTGACCAATTTTGAAAGCAGAGCCACTGTAGATGTGGACTTTTTAATGCGAGGTCTGAACAATGATCTTGACCGGATGGATGAAATAATTGCGGATATTCTCACCGTTCCTACCGGGAATGAATTTATAACCTTCAAGGCGAACAAGGCAAAACCCATCGCCATACAGCGGAAGTATCATGGTATCAGCACACAGATTACCGGATATATCAAAAATGTTCGTGTCCCTTTTAATGTGGATATCGGCGTAGGCGATGTAATCGTTCCTCACCCGGAAAAACGGAATATCCAAACTCAGCTGGACGGCTATGAAAAACCGGTCATCCTGGTCTATTCATTAGAAAGCACGATTGCCGAGAAGTTTGACGCCATCCTGCAACGTTTTGAGCTGACCGGACGTATGAAGGATTTTTATGATATCTACTATTTGTCACGAACCTTCGATTTCGATGGGAGAAAATTACAACAGGCCATCCGGGAAACACTTCAAAATCGTGGGACGGTTTATGGTCATGATAGTTTTGAACGCATATTGACCCTGAGTGATGATAAGTCCATGCAGACTAAGTGGCGCTACTTTCTGAGAACCCTGGGCAATACTCAAATCCCTTTTGACGATGTAATGGAGGGAATCCGGTTATTTTTGGAAGCACTTTGGAGGGCGGAAACGGGAAAAGAAGAGTTTAATTATTTTTGGGAGGCAATCCATTCACGATGGCAAAAGGAGTCTGTTCGTACGGAATAACTTCATCCGCCATCCCTGCCCCCTTCCTGCCATTTCAACGTATCAGTCTGTTAATGAGAAGATCGGAAATTCGGAAACTTAGAGTTCAGGCAAGTTACCCAATGCATTTCGAACGTTATCCCTGCCCAGTTTGACATAGCGGCTATGAACTTCTGCTGAGTCATGGCCGACGATGTCCTGTACCATGGCCGGGGGGACGTTTGCGGCGTGAAGCATGGTGGCAGCGGTCGCCCTCAGGGAGTGAAAGGACAGAACCGATACTTCTCTGCGCCCGGATTTGTAGTTTGGGTCTGATGCCTTGCGGGACGCCTGAGGGTGGGTTTCCCTTAAGCCAGCCCGGTACAGGATTATGCCGAACTCGCTCGATAAGCGGGGCGAGCCCTGGGCTTCAAAAGAAGCGGCGGCACGGGGGTGTACGAAGGTATTTGATGATTCAGGAGGCGTCAGACTGTTGATGTGCTTCAGCAGAGGGGGAATGATGGGGATGACAATCTGTCGGCCTGTCTTTTTGGTCTGGAAATGAATCACCTGTTCCTGAAGGTCTATATTGGCCCATTTCAACAGGGCAATGTCGCCGAGACGCTGCCCGCCCGTATACAAGGCAAAGCGGATCATGCTTTTCCATTCCGGGTCTGCCAGATCCACGATTCGCTGTAATTCCTCCGCAGAAAAGGCCTGCCTGCCGTTTTCCTGTCTGCGGCGTTTGACGATGTTGACGTCATCCGTCGGGTCAATGCTGATGTAGGCTTTCTTCTTGGCGTCTGCAAAAATCCGCCGAAGCAATTTCAGGTGTTTGTTGACCGTCGCCCCGGAACGCTGTTTCTCTGTGGCGTTGCGGAAGTCTACAATGTCTTTTTGCGTGACAAGGTTGATCTCCTGATCAGACCGTTCCCCGAACCATGACAGGAACGCCTCAATACTTCCCCTGTAAGCAAGAAGTGAATTGCGGCTGATTCCCCCGGACTGGTTATTGATCCATTCTTCAAAGACTTCCCGAACGCTTTTCACCACGACGTTATTCCCCGTGATCCGGGTATGAAGATCATTCAGCACCTTTCTGACCTGAATCTCCGTACGGACCTTTTTTGTCTCTTCCTCGAACTCGTCGGCTATATCCTGGGCTTTCCGACGATTGCCGCCTTTGGCCTCTACCTTGGTTGACCGGGTAATTTTCTTCCCGGATACGGGGTCGTTCCACTGGGCGAACCAGTATTTAGAGCCTGATCTTCTACGCAAATACGCCATAAACTACTAGCACCTATACTAGCACCTTTCGTGCTTGTACAGGAGAATTCGCGCCTGTTCACATTTTTCATAACATATTGATTTATGAATAAATTTAAACATGCACGAACACTCGCAAACACCCATGGTTGGATTCACTGGTTCGAAACCAGTACCGCGTACCATCTTCATAAACGTTCCGGAATCCTGCATTCCGGAGCGTTTTTCTTTTCACCGCCAGGCTTTATTTTAGCGGATAACAGAAGGCTGATAGCGAAAAGATAAAACCGATGTTTCCCTGCACCCGGATGATGATTTGCCGTCTGCCTGGCACGGGAGGGTGCATCCACCTAGAAAAGCAGTATAAGAACGAACCTTCAGGCCCAATTTCGAGATGCCTTCAACGATGTTGCACTCAGTTCTGCAGTTCGGCTGGGTTCCATGTATTTTCTCAATGTTATTTCCCGATACGTTTACACACGCGCAGCCAATCCTTTCTTCCATCCTGCATGATAATATAAACCTTGTCGGCCACCCGGGTTGCAATCCGAGAGCCTCCGGAAGAAACATTAAAATAATGGAAATCCCCGTGGGGAGAAGAACGGACAGGAGTCATCGTAAAATCAGTAGTACCGTTAGACTTTTTAACTGTACCTTCTCCACGCCCATTAAAACGGTAAGTCAGACCGGAACCATCCTTCCAGTTTCCTTCAAAGGTTTTCAAGGAACGGTCCCGTTCTGGAGAAAGGTTGCCGCTTTCAAGCCGTTTTGCGTATTCATGCACTGCAACAGCAGCTGTCATATCACCGTCAGCCGATAATTTCAGCTTCAACTTGTCTAACGCCTGGATATATTTTTTTGTTATTTCCGAACATGCCTGAAAACACCGCTTCTTGAGATCGTTCTGCATCTGCAGCCACTCGGTATCTTTTATTTCATCCGCACTTCCTACATTGGTTCCCTCTTTGGAAGAATCATGTATCAAACGGGCAACGATATTGTTTGTATAAATTTCAAAAATCGTCCGGGAATCAATGATCAGCCACAACCTGTTCGGAGCTCCTGTAAATACGATCAGATCCGGTCCCGTCAGTTCGGTGTTAACTTTCTCGCCCGTGTTTTTAAATTTTTTACGGAATTCCTGTATATCATAATGGTTGCCCTCAGCATCCAGCTTATGGATCATATTAGCAACCGAACCATACCATCCATCCCTAGGAATAGAAATCTGGCAAGTTTCCTTCACCAATCGCCAGTCAAAATTGTTTTTCTTTAATTCCTCAAGACCGTCATGAATTACTTTCGCCCCTTCAAAATCAGAGCGTTGAACGCATTTCTTCTGCAATACCAACGCTTTCTGAGTAAAAGCAGCAATATGAGGGGCGCAAGCCTGGGTGCAACGTTTCTGATATATGCGATCCAATGCCTGAACTTCCTGAGGAATTTCCGCAGCAAGCGATACAGATGCCACGGCACATACAGAGAAAACGGCAAGGGGCCAAAAGTTCATGCATCTTTATAAAAAGCCACCAAAAATAGTTCAAGTCCAAATACCCTCAAAATCATTTTTTCAACTTTTGTAACATTTTTATTTTCATTATTAAATACCGTTGTCCAACTTTTTCTTCTCCCTTGCCAAAACAAAACATCCACCAAGAAAATCTGTCCTTTCTCTATTTGGCGAAGCAGATGTACCCACATCCTTTCTTTCCATAAAATTGCATGTGGAAAGAATTCTCCTCGTAACTGTTCCTGCGCCACAGGCATTGACTTGGTTTTCCTTTCTCCGTATGCTCCCGCCCTCATGCCTGCACTGCTGATCACGTCTTTCATCTGGGCGTTGTCATTCGGACTGCTGGGGAACTGCCTGTCCGACCTCCCCGCCAGTTTTGTCGCGCTGGCGCGCATGGCCGGCTCGCTGGCCGTTTTCCTCCCCTTCGTCCGGAAGGTTCCTTTCAGCCATGCAATGGGGATGATGGGGATAGGCGCCGTCCAATTCGGAGGAATGTACCTCTGCTATATCGCAGCCTTCCATTATCTGCCTTCCCACCAGGTCGCCCTTTTCACGGCCACTACGCCGATTTACGTGGTTCTGGTCAACGGCCTGATGAAGAAGAAGCTGCCGCCGCTCCATCTGGCGGCGGCCGTTCTTGCGGCCATAGGAGGCGCGGGCATCCTTTGGAAAGGGTATTCCGCCGGCAATGGCGAACTCACGGGAATTGTTCTGGTACAGCTTTCCAACCTTTGTTTCGCGGCAGGGCAAATCGCCTACATTTCCTTGAAGGATTCCTGGTTCGGCGGAAGTGAAGCTTCCTGCTTCGCCTATGCCTACGCAGGCGCCCTGCTGGTTACCTTGCCTGCCGGACTGCCGTCAGGGCTGGCCTGCTGGCAGGAGATTTCAGCCATGCAATGGTGGCTGCTGGCCTATTTGGGAGTCATCGCTTCAGGAGTCTGCTTTTTCCTCTGGAATTACGGCGCCCGCCGGGTAACGCCCGTCAAGCTGGCAATCATGAACAATCTCAAGATTCCCCTGGCGGCGCTGATTTCCCTGCTCCTGTTCCGGGAACAGCCCAATATGTTCCTCCTGGCTCTCGGGTGCCTGCTTATCCTGTCCTCTTTCCTGATCGCGCCCATTCCTCTCAAAAAGGCTGCGCGGAAACAGGCTTCCGGCGGCCGGATTCCGGAATAACGCACCCTTGTCATTTCCGCCCGCGCCAGTTTCCAGATTCTCCTTTCATGCTCCAGGAAAGGCATGACACATCACATCCGTTTCATTTTGAACCGGAGATGGAATGAACAGGTCTTTTCTGGCAGTACTTTCCTCCTATTCATGTTTAAGGTCGCCTCCCATTTTTTCCCATTCCTGTGCTGCTGCCTGATGGCCCAGTTCTCTCCGTCATTCGCCAAAACGGTGGAATACGATTTATACGTCCGGAACGCTCCGGTCAATTTTACCGGAGTCACGCGCCCGGCCATGACCATCAACGGAAGCATTCCCGGCCCCGTTCTGTATTTTACGGAGGGGGACACCGCTGTAATACGGGTGCACAACCTGATGGATACGGAGACTTCCTTTCACTGGCACGGCCTGCTGGTGCCCAATGACCAGGACGGGGTGCCGTACCTGACTTCCGCGCCGGTAAAGCCCCACACCACGCATACCTATACTTTTCCCATCATCCAGAACGGCACGTACTGGTACCATTCCCACAGCGGCCTTCAGGAGCAGAGCGGCCTGTACGGCGCGTTCGTCGTCCGCAAGCGGCCCGGCGACCCGGCGCGCAGGCCGGAGGACGCCCTGCCGGAGTATACGCTGGTGCTGAGCGACTGGACGAACGAGAATCCCCAGGAGGTGAACAGGAAGCTTCACACCGGGTCGGACTGGTTTTCCATCCGCAAGGGGAGCGTGCAGAGCTACTGGGAGGCCCTGCGCGCCGGCTACCTGGGAACCAAGCTGACCAGCGAATGGAAGCGCATGAACGCCATGGACGTGAGCGACGTGTATTACGAACGCTTTCTGCTGAACGGCTCTCCGCAGGCTTCCCTGCCCCGGCTGAAGGGCGGCGACCGCCTCAGGCTGCGCATTGTCAACGGGGCTTCCTCCACCTATTTCTGGCTGAGGTACGCGGGCGGCAAAATCCGCGTGGTGGCCAGCGACGGGAAGGACGTCGTTCCCGTGGACGTGGACCGCATGATGATTGCGGTTTCCGAGACTTACGACGTCGTCCTGACGGTACCGGAATCAGGCAGGGCTTTCGAGTTCCAGGCGACGGCGGAGGATACCTCCGGGTCTTCCTCCCTGTGGCTGGGCCATGGGGAAAGGCAGCCGCTGCGCCCCTTCCCCAGGCTGAATTACTTCAAGAAGATGAAGCAGATGAACGGAATGATGACCATGGGCGGTAACATGAAGATGATGAAAATGAATTCCGGTTCCATGCGCCAGATGCATCACCACGGCATGTCCGGCGGCATGCCGGCCTCCCATTCCGGAGATATGGGGATGATGTACATGAAGTCCGGTTCCTCCCATGGTGGAGGCCACGGCAGCATGCAGGAGGAGGGGGAGGAAACCACCCTGACGTATGACATGCTGAAGTCCCCTTCCCGCACCAACCTTCCTTCCGGCGTGCCCGTGAAGGAATTGCATTTCATGCTGACCGGGAATATGAACCGCTATGTGTGGAGCATCAACGGGAAGACTCTTTCAGAGACGGACCGGATCATGATCGAGGAAGGGCAGAATGTACGCATCATCCTGACCAACAATACCATGATGAGGCATCCCATGCACCTGCACGGGCATTTTTTCCGGCTGGTGAACAGGCACGGGGATTTTTCCCCGCTCAAGTTCACGGCGGACATCCAGCCCATGGCCACCCAGGTGATTGAGTTTAACGCGGCGGAGAAGACGCGCGGCAACTGGTTTTTCCACTGCCATATCCTGTACCACATGATGAGCGGCATGGGGCGGATTTTCACGTATGAGGATTCTCCCCCCAATCCGCAGCTTCCACACCCCATGCGGGCGCTCCAGCACGTTTACGACATGGACCGGAAGTGGTACCTGACCGTGAACAATGATTTCGCCTCCAACGGGAACATCGGAGACCTGGAGTTCGGAGGCACCCGCTGGAGCGTTCAGGGAGAGTGGCAAATAGGCTACAAGGATACGCGCGGCTATGAGGCGGAAGGACGGCTGGGCAGGTACATCGGGGAGAAGCAGTGGCTTTACCCCTACATCGGGGTGGACTGGACCTGCCGCAAGGGTGAGGCCGGAGAACGCAACATGTTCCGCCAGACCACCAAAAAGGACCGGGAAGTGGACGGCACCCTGGGCGTCCGGTATACGCTGCCCCTGCTCCTGATTGGGGATGCGCGCATTGATACGGACGGAAAGGTGCGCCTGCAATTGGAGAGGGATGATATCCCGCTCACCTCCCGCCTGCGCCTTTCCTTTTCCCTGAATACGGACCGGGATTATTCCGTGGGCCTGCACTACATCCTGACCTCCCATCTCAGCGTTTCCACCAATTACGACAACAACCTGCACTGGGGAGTGGGGCTGATGCTGACCTATTGAACGCCTTCCCCCATTTTCTCCTGTTCCAGCCGGGCATTCCCCTGTAGCATTCCTTCACCATGTCAGGGATGATGAATTGGCAGCAGCTTTTGTCGGACGCCCGCTGGGGGTCCAGGCACCAGAGTACGGCGTCTCCGCAGAAAAACCGCAGCAATTACGACCGGGATTACGGGCGCATTCTGTTTTCCAGCGCTTTCCGCCGCCTTCAGGACAAGACGCAGGTTTTCCCCCTGGGCCGCAATGATTACGTTCGCACCCGCCTGACCCACAGCCTGGAGGTGGCCCACATCGGCTCCTCCCTCGGCATGCTGGCGGGAGAGTGGCTGGCGGAGAAAGGTTCCCTTCCCGCTCCTATAGTGCCTTCCGACGTGGCCACCATCGTTTCCACCGCCTGCCTGGCCCACGACATCGGCAATCCGCCCTTCGGCCATTCCGGGGAGGACGCCATTGAAACCGCCCTGAAACGGCACGGCCTGGAGCTGCCGTTTGAAGGGAATGCCCAGGGGTTCCGCATCCTTACCCGCACCGGAGATCCGATGGAAGGCAACGGCCTGAAACTGACGGCTGCCGTTCTGGGCGCCTTCATGAAGTATCCCTGCACGAAATCCTATTCCGCGGCCGTCAGGAAAGGCGGCATGACGGCAGCCAACAAGCTTGAATGCAAGAAGTTCGGCATCGGGGAACAGGAGAGGGAGGCGGCTTCCTTCGTGGCCGGCCATCTGGGGCTGCTTCCCCGTTCCGCGCCGGATGAAAAATATCTTTGCTGGTGCCGCCATCCCCTGGCGTACCTGATGGAGGCCGCGGACGATATCTGCTACCGTATCGCGGATATTGAAGACGGGTATTTTTCCGGCATTCTGGATTTTGAGCCTACCAGGGATTTATTCAGCCCTTTCCTGACGGAATCCCAGCTTTGCTACGTCCGGGAACTGGAAAAGAAGGATGAAAAAGAATCCTGCATCCATTACATGCGCGCGCTCGCCATCGGCAGGAGCATCCAGTCTGCCGTGGACAGTTTCATGAAGCATGAAGAGGTGCTTTTGCAAGGGAGCATGGATCAATCCCTGATTGACCGTTCGGAACTGGCCGCGCCGCTGAACGGATTGTACCAGTACGCCATTGAGAACGTGTACCAGGCCCGGGAGGTGATTGAAGTGGAAGCCATGGGCTACAAGGTGCTGGGAGAGCTGATTGACTTTTTCATGGAGTGGGTGAACCATCCTTCCTCCGGACAGTCCAAAAAAGTAGCCATCATGCTTCAGGGAACCGGTCTGCCCAAGGATGACGAAGGGAAGGACGCACGCCTGGCGCACATGCTTGATTATATTTCCGGCATGACGGATTCCTTCGCGCTGGAGACGTACCGGAAATTGACCGGCATTCTGTAGTTCCTGCCGCACTCCGCTTTTCAAAAGGAGTTCAAGACCTGCCCACAGGGAGGCCGCAGAATATCCCCTTTCTTCTCTTTCCTTTTGCTTCGGGCGGTTCCTCCGGGTGAGGAACAAATGTCCTGCTGCTGTTCCGTGCTTTTTCTTCCCGGAACGCGCCGCTTTTTCAGAAGAGGAAAAAGCCCCTTTTCTGCATGAAAAAGGCTGCCCCACACAGGGCAGCCGTCCTTAACATAATGATCATGGATTTCTCCATTGTTTCATGAAGAGGTTAAAAGCAGAAATTGGTTTCTATGTTTTTCAGGCGTTCCCTGACGGCTTCCGGCACGGCTTCCTTTTCCTCCGGCGTGTTGTAGGGGCCGGAGTACAGGACTTTTCCCGCGGAATCCGTCACATGGACGGTGGTGCCCGCCTGGGAGCTGGAAGAAACCACAATGGTTCCGTTGGCGTCCGACATCCGGACGGAGGACGTGCTCTGCCCTCCGCCGGACACCTTGCCCATGGGGGGCATGGGCATCTGGTGAAGGTTCTGGAGGCTCCGGAGCATCTGGGCCGCTCCCGGCGTCAGGTTCATCCGGCCGATGATGTCATCCATCCGCGAATCATCAATCGCGGAGTCCCTCAAAAAATCATCCATCATCTGCTGCATGTCCAGAATGCGCTGCGGAAGGCTGGGCCGTGCGGCCATTCCGGCGGGAGGAACCGCCTGGCGCCGGACGGAGGGAACCACGCGCGGCTGGGTGCGGGGATCTCCCTGGGCCGCCAGTATTTCTTCCGCGGAAAGCGTTCCGCCGTCCAGCGTGATATCCGCCGTTTCCCGCTTGCCCTTGCGGTAGAATACAGCCGTAATCTTGTCTCCCGGAACTTTTTCAGACAGGGCTTCCGTCACGGAGCGCGGGCCGGACAGGGAGATGTCCCCCAGCTTGATGATGACGTCGTTTTCCTGGAGTCCGGCCTTGGCGGCGGGGCTGTCCGGCATCACCTTGGTCACCAGCACGCCGGGAAATCCGCTGAGTTCCAATTGAGCCACGACTGCCTGCGGCACCGTGCCGGGCACAATGCCCAGCCTGGCCGGTCTGGAAGAGGGCAGCGGCTTGGTCTGCGGCGTGTAGGGAGTCAAGGGCGGCGGCTGAAGGTTGTCCGTACTTCCTGCGGGCCGGTCAATGGAATATCCGGAGCCCGAACCTATCAGCAATCCCAATGTCAGAAAGATACAGGTTTTCATATCCATGTGAGATAATATACAGCATCCGTCCGCGCAATGTTCAAAATTTGTGCATTTTTTTTGCAGGTCCTCGCTCGTCCCCTTCCGTCCCGCAGCGTCGGCAAACCGCCAAGGAACGCATCACGGGAGTAAAGCCAAGCCAATCCACACTTGGGTGAGACCTTTATCCAGACGCCTTTCCCTCCACCGGCAGGGAGATTTCCCTCCCGGTAGAACATTTATTTCCGGGCATGGGAAAAGAGCTCCGCCATGCATCCAGAGCGCTTTCTTTTTCTTCACAAAGCAGAGACGCGGAACAAGGAACAGGACCGGAGAGCGTGAACACTTGCAGCAACAGAATGGAAAATTTCAACCGCGCTGCCTACAGGCGTTCACGCGGCGGTCCTTTAATATTCCTTTTCAGGAAGAATTCTACGGATGACGGCAGGAGCAATCACGGGCACGCGCTCGTCTCCGCCCTGCAATTCAAAAAGAGTGGGTTTCCGCAGCAGCTCCCGCTTTTCCCCGGGCAGTACAGGGGCTTCCGTCTTTTCAGCTCCGGCTTCCGCCTCATTCCCTCCGGCCACCGTGCCGCCGGGCGCTACCAGCGTATTTTGAACCAGCAGAACGGCGCCCACCGCAGCCGCCACGGAAATGCCTGAAATATAGGCAAGCCGCCGCCACAGGGGGATTTTCACCGCTTTTTCCTGCTTCGCCTCTCCGGCGCAGTCCATGGCCTGCACCATTTTGCACACGGAGAATTCCAGCATGGAAGAGGCGGAAAGCCTTTTCAGCCGGGTTTCCATTTCTTGTTCGGACTCGGCGCACATCAGGGAACAGCATTGTTCCCGGAACAGAACCCTCGCCGGGGCAGGCCGCAAACGCTTCAAAAGGGATTCCATCTCATGAATTTCCTCATCGGAGATTTCATCATGCCGGAGACGGTCGTTCAGGGGGAAGATTTCCTCACACCTTCCGGCCAGGCGGGAAATCAGTTCATCGGATACGGGAAGGGGCTGCATGGCGGCAGTACCGCCGCCTTCCTCCCCTGCGGCGGATGATGTTGTTTCATGTTTCATAAGAGTGGAGCGGCATTAGAGTTGGTCTTTTTTGTTTCTCAGCGTCTTGCGGAGCAGGTCGATGCCATAGCGGTACCGGCTCGCCACCGTGTTTTGTGAGATTTCCAGCGTTTCCGCAATTTGCTGAAAGGTTTGTTCCCCCCATATTTTCAGGACAATGACCTCGGAGAATTTGGAAGGAAGCTTCCTGAGCTGCATTTCCATGAACTGCTTGAGCTCCTCGTCCGCCGCGGCGCTGGAAAACCAGGGGTCCGCATAAACATCCTCGTCCTGTTCGGCGGCGCAGGCTTCATCCTCCCTTTTCTGGCGCCGGTCGGATTTGCGGCCATAGTCCACCGCCAGACGCCGGATGGAGGCAAAGACATAGGAAAGCCATGCCTCCTGCCCTCCCACAAATTCTCCGGAGGCCTCCTTGCGCGCCAGCCGTATCAGGGCATCCTGAAGGATGTCCTCCGCATCTTCCGGAGAGCGGGACTGCTGGCGGGCAAACAGCAGCAGTTGAGCGACGTGCCTCCGCAGCCATTCATCCCAGCTCAGCAAATGGCTGTCTTCTTCATTAACTTCCTCTTCCCTGATGTAGGCGGACGTATTCATTTCTGCATGTTCGGTTCCTTCATCAATCATAGCGCAGCAAGTTCATTTTTTTGTTTAAAATAAAAGACGGAATATAGTTTTCCTCTTCACGGGAAGAGGGAATGCCTTCATGAAAAGAGCTTATTTCCCTTTATTGATTATCTTCTGCATATTGTTGATCCATGGCTCCAGCTTTTTGGCCGCCGGAGATTCCGGATCGGCGTCACGGGCCATGTTCAGGTATTCCAGGGCCTTGGGATAATTGCGCTCCAGCGCATACCCGTCGCTGACATATTTGGCTATTTCCAGGCGGATGGCCGGCAGGAGGTCCCGCTTCTCCAGCATTTGCAGAGCTTCCTCCTGTCCCGCGCGGATTTTTTCTGCGGAAAAGGGGCCCGCGTGCTTTTTGTAGAATTGCTCCATCATGAGCCGCTGCGCCGCCAGGGTCACGGCTTTTTCAGCCTTCCCGGCAAATCCGTATTTGTCCTCCGGGTCCAGGGCGGAGATTTCCGCGATCAATTCCTTCTGATAAGGCTGCAAATCCTCCGGAAGCAGCTTGATGGCCTGCACCAGTTTTTCCAGTTTTTCCTTTCCTTCCAGCGCGCGGGCCGCAGCCACGGCTTCTTTCAGCTTCAGCCTCGTCTCCCCGGCGGCTGCCAGTTTCTTCAAGTATTCCTCCACCGTTCTGGAGGGCCCCACTATTTTGGCATAGGGAGCGCCATTCCCCTCCATCATCAGGACGGAGGGAAACACGGAAATTCCGTAACGGCGCATCAATTCCTCATGAAACTTGAGCTGTTCCGGAGGCATTTTCCCCTCCGTCCTGGGAAAATCCAGCTCCACCAGCATGAAGTTGTTGTCTCCCGCATACTTGGCGAAGGCGTCCGTATCAAAAATATTTTTCCGCAGATAAATACACCCCGGGCACCAGTCGGAGCCGGTGAAGTCAACCAGCACCGGCTGTCCGCTTTTGCCGGCTTTCTCCAGAGCCTTGCTCCAATCCGTCTCCCAGACGGGAGATGCGGAACAAACCACGGCAGAAGCCAGAGAAAGAACGCCAAGGACAGGAAAAAATGAATTCTTCATCTTAAAGGCATCATAGCACCATCCCTGCCCTTGTCATTCTTTTTCAGACGTTCCCGCTCCTGGCAGCCCGGCGGCTACCGTGACGCCGCGCCTTCGGTCCCCCTACTGCCGTGACCGGCGGCGGATGTCCTGGCTCAGGCGCATGGCGCAGAAGTCCGGACCGCACATGGAGCAGAAGTGGGCCTTTTTGGCGTTGGCATGGGGAAGCGTCAGGTCATGGTAGGAACGCGCTTTCTGCGGGTCCAGGGAAAGGTTGAACTGGTCCTCCCAGCGGAATTCAAATCTGGCCTGCGCCAGCGCGTTGTCCCGCCACTGGGCGGACGGGTGCCCCTTGGCCAGGTCCGCGGCGTGGGCCGCCAGCTTGTAGGTGACCACGCCTTCCCTCACGTCCTCCCGGTCCGGGAGGCCCAGGTGTTCCTTCCTGGTCACATAGCAGAGCATGGCGCAGCCGCGCTGGCCGATGATCGCTCCGCCGATGGCTCCGGTAATATGGTCGTAGCCGGGGGCGATGTCCGTTACCAGCGGACCCAGCGTGTAAAAGGGAGCTTCCATGCACCATTCCAACTGCTTGCTCATGTTCTCGGCAATGAGGTGCATGGGCACGTGGCCCGGCCCCTCATTCATGACCTGTACGCCCGCTTTCCACGCGCGCATGGTCAGGTCCCCCTGCACTTCCAGCTCCGCCAGCTGGGCGAAGTCATTGGCGTCCGCCACGGAGCCGGGCCGCAGGCCGTCCCCGATGGAGACGGCAATGTCGTAAGCCGCCAGAATGGAACATATTTCATCCCAGTGGGAATAAAGGAAGTTTTCCTGTTCGTGGATCATGCTCCACTGCGCCATGATGGAGCCGCCGCGGGAGACGATGCCCGTCATGCGACGGGCAGTGTGGTTCACAAACCGGAACAGCAGGGCGGCGTGCACCGTCACATAATCCACGCCCTGCCCGGCCTGTTCCAGAAGAGTGTCGCGGAAGATTTCCCAGCTCAGGTCCGCCACCTTGCCGCCCACCTTTTCCAGCGCCTGGTAGATGGGCACGGTCCCGATGGGCACGGGGGAGTTCCTCAGAATCCATTCCCGCGTGGCGTGGATATTCTTCCCGGTGGAAAGGTCCATGACGGTGTCCGCCCCCCAGTGGATGGCCCAGCGCAGTTTTTCCACCTCCTCCTCAATGCCGGACCCCAGGGCGGAGTTGCCGATGTTGGCGTTGATTTTCACCAGGAAGTTGCGGCCGATGGCCATGGGCTCGCACTCCGGATGGTTGATGTTGGCGGGAATCAGGGCGCGTCCGGCGGCGATCTCGTCCCTGACGAATTCCGGCGTAAAATAAGCGGGCATCCGGCAGCCGCTCCGGCGTTCCGGCGCGTGCTGGTGGTCCAGCCGGTCGCGGGCCACCATGCTGGAGGGGCCGAAGCCTTCCTGCGCCTCCAGCTCGGACGGCCGCGGCATCATGGTGAGCGCCTCCAGGACTTCCCGGGCTTCGTCCGGGCGGCTCTTGGCGTTCGGATAACGGTCATACACCGCCTTGAACGCTTCTTCCCTGCCCAGGTTTTCCCGGATGGCTACAAATTCCATTTCCGGCGTAATGACGCCCTGGCGGGCGTAATGCCGCTGAGTCACAGGCGTGCCCCCCGCAGCCCGGAGGCAGCGGCCCTGGTCCGTTTCCGCCTCCTCCACATCACCGCGGGCCCGGATCCACGCGGCGCGCAGGGCGGGAAGCCCCTGCTCCGGGGCTCCCTCATAAGCCGCATCCCCCCACGGTCCGGAACAATCGTACACGCGCACGGGGTCATTGGAGTGGGCGGTGCCATCTGGCAGCAGGGTATCGCTCAGGAGGATTTCCCTCAAGGGAACCTGCACGTCCGGATGCAGACGGCCCGGAATATAAATGCGTCGGGAGCCGGGATAGGTCAAATTGGCGGTGTCGTTCATGGAATGGATGCTGTTCTGTGCCGGCAGGGGAACAGCGGAAACGAGACCTTCCCGAGAAACGGGGCATGCCCGTTCAATCGAACTCCCTGCGGCGGAATTATCCGCATCAGGTTTGAAGGGTTCTGCGGGAACAGCATGCCGTTCCCGCAATCTCAGCCTTTGTTTGGGCACCCCTGCCGAACTTGGGAAAAAGATAGCACGGGCTCCCGTCCCATCCAAGCGTTTTCCGGTCCGGGTGCCAAACCCACGGCGCAGGAGCGTCGCATGCCAATGCGGCAACTTGCTATCATGCGTCCGCAGGGTGCGCGATACTCCCCTCTCCCCCCGTTATGGAGCTGTTCCCTCCGCGCCGTGGGGAGCCATGCTCTTCTTCCTCCCCCATTTCAGCAGAAAGACGGAATTGACGATCACGACGATGGAGCCTGCATTATGGACCAATGCGCCCGCCACGGGATTCAATATTCCGCCCACCGCCAGCATGATGGCGATGAAGTTCAGGGCCATGGAAAACGTCAGATTGCACTTGATCGTGCGCATCATGCGTCTTGCCAGGCGCAGCAGATGGGGGAGTTCCCGTATATCGTCGCTTACCAGGACAATGTCCGCGGCGTCCACGGCAATGTCACTGCCTATGCCTCCCATCGCAATTCCGGCATGGGAGGTTTTCAGGGCCGGGGCGTCATTGATTCCGTCCCCGATCATGCACACCCGGTTCCGTTCCTTCTGGAATGCGTCAATCCAGTTGAACTTGTCCTCCGGCAGGCAGTCCGCGTAAACCCGCTCAATGCCTAGCTGCCCGGCTACATGGGCCGCGGCATTCCCATGGTCTCCGGTCAGCAGCACGGGAACCACCCCGGTTTCCGCCACTTCCCGGATGGTGGAGACGGCGTCCTCCCGCAGGGTGTCCGACAGGGCGATGAAGCCTGCGGCCTTACGGTCCATGCCGAGGAAAATCACGGTGCATCCCTCCCTTTGGTACTGTTCCGCCGCCCTTCTGACTTCGCCGGGCACCTCCAGCCCGTTTTCCCGGAACAATTCCAGGTTCCCGGCCATCAGTTCCCTCCCGTCCAGGACGGCCTGGACGCCTCTCCCCGGAATCATGCGGAACTGTTCCGGCTGGGGAAGCTCCCGCGTTTCTCCCTTCCGGTAACAGCGGACGACCGCCTTGCCCAGAGGGTGCTCCGACCGCAGTTCCGCGCAGGCGGCATACCTGTAAAGCACCTGTTCGGGGAGGTCCGGCAGAAAACTGCGTACCGCCGCCACGCGGGGCTTCCCGTGGGTAAGCGTTCCCGTCTTGTCAAAGGTGAGGTGGGATACGGAGGCCAGGCGTTCCAGGGCATCCCCCTCCCGCACCAGGAATCCATGCCTGGTGGCGTTTCCGATGGCCGCCATGATTGCCGTGGGGGTAGCCAGCACAAGCGCGCAGGGGCAGAATACCACCAGGATGGTGACGGAGCGGATCAGTTCGCCCGTGACCAGCCAGGCCAGCCCTGCGGAAGCCAGGGCAATGACGACGATCCATGTGGCCCAGCGGTCCGCCAGGCTCACGATTCCGGCCTTTCCCGCATCCGCGGATTGGACGAGACGGACCATGCGCTGAATGGAACTGTCCTCCCCGGCCCTGGACGCCTTCATGTCAAAGGCTCCGAACTGGTTGACCGTTCCGCTGGAAACCTCGTCCCCGGCTTCCTTGTCCACCGGAAGGGGTTCACCCGTCATTACGGCCTGGTTGATGGAAGTATGGCCGGAAAGAATCACTCCGTCCGCCGGAACCGTCTCTCCGGGCAGCACGCGGAGGACGTCCCCCGCACATACCTGTTCCGCCGGAATGACCTCCTCCCGGAAGCCGTCCACTTTCCGGGCGGTAGCCGGGGTCAGATGAACCAGCTTTTCAATTCCCGCCCGGGCTTTGGCCACGGTCAGGTTCTCAAGCAGCGCGCCGAGCTGCATGATGAACGCAATTTCCGCCGCGGCAAAGTCCTCCCCGATGATGACGGAAGCGACCAGCGCGATGGAAACGAGCACATCCGCCTTGATGTCCCAGGCCGCCGCCAGTCCAAGCACGGCTTCCAGCACGATGGGAACGCCGCACAGCACAATGGCTATCCACGCGACGCCAAAGGGAAGCGGTTCAATATCAAGCATGCTCAACAGCAGCGCGAATCCGGAAACGGACAGCAGCGCGACGTCGCGCCTTGTCCCTCCCCATTCCAGCAGTTTTTCCAATCGGTCCAGCATATGATTCTCCTTTCCATACCCATGCAGGTACGGGTTTTATATACCTATAGGGGTATAGGTTTGTCAAGATGAGACGGAAAAATCCCCGGAAATGGCGGTTGAAAAAAGGCTCTTGGCCCCTCCTGCTAAATCATGTTGGCAAACCGTTCGACCGCCTTGGTAAAGCGTGCGATGGTCTGCTCCGGGTCTCCGTGCTCCAGTCCGTCCCGGACGCAATGGCTGATATGCCCCTCCAGCACGACCTGGCCCACCTTGTGCAATGCGGACTTGGCGGCATTGAGCTGGGCAAGCACATCTTCACAGGGAACGTCCTCGTCAACCATCCTGTCGATCGCCTGCACCTGTCCGATGATTTTCTTGAGGCGGCGATGCAAATTTTCAGAATTCATGCATTGTTTCATTGCGGCGTTTCCTTATACTGTTAGGGGTATCTGTATCATCAAGTTATCAGGCAGACAGGAAATGCTGTCAAGAACAGAGTCCTCCCGCAGGCGCGTTCCATCCGGAAGGGCCTACTGTGTCCGGCCCCCCTTCTTTCCTCCTTATTCCAGGCGCAACAATCCTTTCCCGCCCCCGCATGAAGACTGAAAGAACGAAGTTCCGGCCTTCCCCCGTCAAACGGGTCCGGTTTCCATGGCGGGAGCCGTATACAGGCGTTCCCGGGCATGATGACCGCCCGTCGCCATTGTCAGCAGTTCCCACCCGCATTTTTCATAAAACCCCGCCAGGTCCGTCACCAGATAGAGACGGGGATATCCGAGCGCAGCCACACCCCTGCCGCGATGCCTTTTTTCCACAAATAGCGCGCATAAGTTGGGGGTTAAATCCTTCCGGTCATGGAAATCGTTTTCAATCACTCCGGCTCCCGCAATGATTGCCCCCTGTCCGTTCATGACCACGTACCATTGCGGAATGCCCGTTTTCCGTTCCATGCATTCCTTCATTCTTTCCCCATAGGCCTCCACGGGAACGTCCCACTTGGAGCCGAACCAGGCGGAAGCTGTGGAAAGGAATTCAGGATGATTCCTTAAACAGACCAATTTACCGGCGTTTCTCCCTTTCATTTTCCCTTACACTAGCAGGCCCCTCCGGTCATTGTCAAACCGGAGCGGCATGGAGGGTGGCCTCCGTATTTCCATCACGCTCCGTCTTCCCACCGGGAAAAGAACGGAATGTTCCACCCCCTCAGCCGTCCCCGGCCATCGGCAGGAGCAAAACGTTTTGTCCGGAGCCTTGCGCGGAAAGAGAAGAAAGACCCGTTTTCATCTCGTCAGCCGCGGAAAAATGGGATAGACCTTTTTTTCGGGGCATGCGCCCTTCCGGATGCAACCTTTCACCGGACACGGGGTTTATAGAAGGGAATTTCATGGACGAAGCACAAGACATGCCGCCTGCGGAACCAGACGAGGACGCCCAGCTGATGCTGAGAGTCAGGAATGGCGACGCTTCCGCCATGGAAATGCTGGTCCGCAAGCACCAGAACTCCGTGTACGCCACCGTAGCCCGCATGCTGAACAACGGGCCGGAGGTGGAGGACATCGCCCAGCAGGTTTTCATCCGCATCTGGAAGGGAGCCGGGAATTACGAACCCTCCGCACGCTTCACCACCTGGATGTTCACCATTCTGCGCAATCTGGTGTTCAATGAAGTGCGCCGCCAGAAGCGCAAGCCCACCACCTCCGCGGACGCCATGGAGGAGGAAGGCGGCATGACCGTGTTCCTGGAACCTTCCCAGGCCCCGGATGAAGCCATGGAGCACACGGAACTCCAGCGGGCCGTGGATGAAGCGATTGCCGCCCTGCCGGAAAAGGCGCGCCTGGCCGTCCAGCTGCGCCGCTTTGAAAACATGCCTTACGAGGAAATAGCCCGGACGCTTGACATGACGGTTCCCGCCACCAAAAGCCTGCTGTTCCGCGCCAGGAACATGCTGAAGGACGCGCTGGCTTCTTTTCTGGAGTGACGGCCAGGGAACAGGAAAAAGGGCTGATCCGGAGAAAGCTTTTTTACAAGGACCCGGAGGCCCTTGCTCCAGCAGCGCGGCCACCAGGGACTCACATTCCCGCGGCCTGGAAGAAACACCGCCGCCGGGAAACGGAGGCTTGATTCGTGCCTCTTTCAGATTCACTCCTCCTGCGCGTTTCAAGCTTCTCTTTCCGTCCTCCGTACCTGAACTCCCTCCCCTGCGCTTTGGAGGAATTCCTACCCAAAGACCGCCGCCAAAAAACGGGCCGCTCCCGGAAGGAAACGGCCCGTAAACGATTACCTGAAAGCGGCGTCAGCGCGCACTGCCCGCGTTGAGAACCTCCTTGTACGGGATTTTCAGGAAGTTCAGCGCACCCTGGGATTCATACAGCACGCCCACGTGGTTTTTATCCACGGGCGCCAGGCAGGAATACCCCCAGCAATTGCGGGCATCGTAAAGGAGCCACTTGTCTTCCGGCCAGGAGCCGGCGTCATCCGTGGAGGCCTTCAGCGTCATATGGGAGCGTCCGGAAGTGGTGTTGGGGTTGGAGAACAGGACCACCCTGCCCGCGCCCGGCACTCCGTCCACCGCCAGCAGGCTGCCCTGGCAGACGGGTTCCCTCAACTGGGGAGTGCGGTTGGTGGGGTGTTTTTCCCAGGTTTTGCCCAGGTCCTTCGTAACGCCCACCACGCGGGAGCCGCCCCAGTTGCAGCGGGCATTGATCATGATGGAGCCGTCTTTCAACTCAATCACCTGGGCTTCCGTCGTCTGCTCATTGACGCCCGTGCCGCAGTGCCAGGTCTTGCCCTGGTCCTTGGAATAAACGATGGTGGACCACGGCACGCCCTTGCCGTCCCAGTACTGGGCAGCAAAGACCAGCGTGCCGTCCTTCATGCAGATGCCGTTGCCGGGGCCGTTGAACAGAATGCGCCAGTCCTTGTCCTTGGTCTGTTCCGTAATGTTGATGGGCTTGGACCAGGTAAGGCCGTCGTCATCGCTGTACGCCAGCACCAGCTGCCCGCAGGCTTCCGGGGAATTGTCCCCGGATTTGCTGCCCCAGATGGAATGCTTGTGGCTCCAGATGGCGGCCACCCAGATGCGGCCCGTCTTTTCATCCACCAGAATGGCGGGATCCCCCACGCCCTTGGTAGCCCCCAGGGAGGGGTCAATCTTGGAATCGTCCATGGCGATCTTGACGTCGGACCAGGTGCGGCCCCCGTCCGTGGAGCGGCTCACGCCCACGTCAATGTTGGCCGGAAGGTCGCCGGAATGGTTGTAACGGATGTCGTAAACGGCCAAGAGAGTCCCTTTCCTGGACCTGTCCAGGCCGGGAATGCGGTAGAACTTGGAGTTGAAATCCCCGTGCTTCACTACGGCCACGCCGATGCGCTGCGCCACCGGGGCGGCATTGGCCACCTTCATCAGCTTGTTCCCCGCCACAACGCTGGCCGGGCGCACCACCACCCTGCCGTCCAGGGAGGCGCCCTTCTTCATCGTCACGCATGCCCACAGGTAATTGTCGCCGGGGTCCAGCTCCAGCTTCCCCTTCACAGAAACCTGGGGCTTGGAGGAGCCGGAAAGCTTCACCGTACCCAGTACCTGGGAGGCATCCTTCGGAAACGGGTCTTCCCCGTGCTGAATGGGCGGAGCCTCTTCCCCCCGCACCACCGTCACGGATTCAATGTCGGAAAGCTTCGTCGTGCCCGTAAAATCCAGATTGACGGCCGTCAGGAACTGAGGATTAAGACAGCCGTCCGTTTGAACCTTCAGGGAAAGAACGGGACTGCACGGGATGCGCACCATCACCGGATAGGCGGAAGAAGCCATCTCCACCTGCGGATTCACCTTCATGGGGATGCAGGGCACGATGAACAGGTCGTCCAGCTTCAACCCCTTGTTCTCCGGCGACGTCAGCTTGAACACCAGGGAGCGCGTTCCGGCGGGAACGCCGGCCTCTATCCTGGTATTGAAGCCGCCCGTCCTGATGTCCTTGCCGTCATAAATCTTCTTTTCCCCCTTGGGCCCTACGGCCACAATGGAAAATTCAAAGGGGGCCTGTCCGGTCCAGCGCTCCGCCCAGGCGGACAGCCGTACTTCCCTGGAAGGAGTATCCTTCAAGTCCAGCTTCAGTTCGGTATCCTGCCCGCCGAACATCCGCAGGGAAGATTTCCCGGATTTTCCCCCTCCCCCGATTTCCGCCACGCCGTCCCGACAGGACATGGGGCCGTACTTGGTTGAAAGCGTGGTAAACTTGCCGTGTTTGGCCTGCTCAAAGCTTTCCGTACCCAAGGCAGCGGGAACAGACATGCCCAGGGCACACAGCAGGGCAAGCCCCGTTAATGTATTCAAAGGTAAACGCATCGTATTTATGGTGTGTTTCGCAGGACAATACGCAACGAACCGGAACAATCTTGCCCGGAGCTGCGTCATTGCCAGCCTGTTTCCTAACACACGATTTTCCGCCGCGTCCAGCCTTGCCTGGGAAGCCTGTAGAAAGACCAGTCCTCAACCCTCCGTTTTTCCACTGGAAGAAGCCGCCGGCTCCATGGAAATCACGGGACGTTCCGGAAAGGAGCTGGAATCCCGGTGCATGTAGTAATGGGACCAGTGAAGGAGCACCTTGTCCCCCGGCTTCAGGGCGGCTACCTTTTTCAGGATGTCCGCCCCCTGCAGGATGGGCTTGTGCGCCGGATTAACGTCAATCATCAGCTGCTCCTGCTTTTCATCCCCGTACTTTCCGGGTTTCCGGTAATCCAGATACTTGATGATCCGGAAGGAGGCGAAATCCTTGGCGTGGTCGCACTTGTCCGGACAGAGGGAGGTAAGGAACCTGCATTTCCGGTGGATGACGCCCGTAAACTCCGCCTCCGCCACATGGTCTGACAGCAGTTCTCCGGACGGCAGCGTCACGTCGCCTTTTTCATCCGTTTTTTCCGGATTGGCGACGGGTGAATCTTCCGCCTGGACGCCCCAAAAACCGGCCAGTCCAAGACAAACGGCAAGAATGCACTTCTTCATCGGCCCATCCTTAGCCACCTCGGAAACAGGAGTCAAGAAGAAGCCGGGTCTCCCGTGAACGCTGACAGGATATCCCAATGCCGGAACGTCATTTTATTTTCAATGTCAATATGTTGGATAATTTCTGGACTCTTTTCCGTTTCCAGATTGACGCACCGCCGTCCTTGTGAGAGATTGACAAAAGCAATATGGACAAAAACCGTACCTCTACCGTGCCGATCGTTCCCAAACAGTACCGGCTGCCGTTCTTCATGCTGGTCTCCTGTTTTGCGCTGTGGGGGCTGCTGAACAACATGACGGACAACCTGGTTCCGGCATTCAGCAAGATATTCATGATCAACGCTTCGGAATCAGCAGGGGTGCAAATCTCCTTTTACGGGGCGTATGCGGTGCTTGCCATTTTCGCGTCCATCCTGCTGGAGGAATTCTCCTACAAGGCCGGCGTTCTCATCGGGCTGGGGTTCTACATGATTGGCGCGCTGTGCTACATACCCGCCGCCATCGGGCAAAGTTTTGACATTTACCTGGTAGCCATCTTCGTGCTGGCGGGCGGCCTCTCCATCCTGGAAACCACCTGCAACCCGTTCGTCCTCTCCATGGGGTCCCAGGAGACGAGCGTACGCCGCCTGAACTTCGCCCAGGCCTTCAACCCAATCGGCTCCCTGACGGGCATCTTCCTGGCCAAATACTTCATCCTGGCGCACTTGAATGATGCGGACATGGACACCCGCAAGGCCATGGACCCGGAACAACTGAACGCCATCGTCAGCGACGAGCTCTTCTGGGTGTGCGTTCCCTATGTGGGCCTGGTCGCCATCGCCGCCGTCATCTGGTTCTTCTTCTGCCGCTACAAGTCCGACGATGAAAGCGTGCCCACCCGGGAAAACACGCAACCCCTTTCCTCCAAGCTCGGCCGCCTGGGCCTGTGCGTCGCCTTCATCCTCATTCCCTTCCTGTTCCAGTACTACTCCACCTTTGAATTCAGCATGGTGCAGCAGATCCTGATCATGATGATCGGGCCCATCGCCTTCCTGCTCATCATGCCGGACTACCGCTGCCAGCTCATGAAGCTGGTGAAGCTGCCGCGCTACTTCTGCGGCGTGGTGGCCCAGTTCTTCTACGTGGGCGTGCAGATCGCCGTCTGGACGTGGACGATCAAGTACATCATGTCCGTCTTCCCCGGCATGCAGGAAGCGGCGGCCTCCAACTACTACATCTTCTCCATCGTCCTGTTCATCGCCTGCCGCGCCATCACCACGGCGCTGATGAAAAAATTCAACCCGGCCAACATGATGTCCCTCTTTGCCATCGCGGGCATCCTCTGCTGCCTGGGCACCATGTACCTGCCCAAGGAAATCTCCGTCTGGACGCTGGTGGGCATCTCCGGCTGCATGTCCCTGATGTTCCCCACCATTTACGGCATCGCCCTGCGCGGACTGGGTTCCGAAGTGAAGCTGGGCGCCGCGGGCCTCATCATGGCCATTCTGGGGGGAGCGGTCATCACCCCGTACATGGGCTCCTTCATTGACAACACCACGGTAAAAAACCAGGTGGCCTACTTTGAATCCATTGACCGTCCCCTGATCGCGCAGGCGGAAGCAGCGGACTCCCGCAAATCCGTCTCCGGCGCCATGCTGGCCCTCTACAAGATGTCGGAAGCCAATCCCGCCGGGGGGGAAGAACAGGCCAAAGCCGCCGCCAAATTCCAGAAAAACCTGGATACCTTCCTTTCCCTCCATACCCTGGACGGGGAAGCCTTTGACCGGGCGGCCAAATCCCTGCCCGGCTGCTCCGGCCTCAAGCCGGAAGAACTGGCGGTCTTCAAGGCCAACCTGGACCGCCTGCCCGCCCCCGCGGACCGGGAGCAGCAGATCCAGCAATTCTCCCTGATTCCGGCGCTCACCACGCTCTCCGGGAACCAGGCCGAGGTACTTGGCAACCTGATTTCCGACCCCCTGGACATGAAGCAATTCCAGACGGCCCAGGAAAACTTTGTGGAAAAAGCGGTGCGGTCATCCTTCTTTATTCCCATCATCTGCTTTGCCGTGGTACTAATCTACGGCTTCTTCTTCCGCAACACCCATTTGAAAAAGGAAGAGGATGCGCCTGCCCAGGCCTGAACCAGCTTCACATCACCTACGCAAGATATGAAAACAGCATTACCAACCATCGGTATCCGCCCCACGATTGACGGCCGCCGCCTCGGCGTCCGGGAATCCCTGGAAGATCAAACCATGAACATGGCCAAGGCGGCCGCGGCTCTCATTGAGGCCAACATCCGCCACGCCTCCGGCGAACCCGTCAAGTGCGTGATCGCAGACACCTGCATTGGCGGTCCGGCGGAAGCCGCCGCCTGCGCGGACAAATTCAAGGCCAACAACGTCGGCGTCTCCCTGGCCGTCACGCCCTGCTGGTGCTACGGCAGCGAGACCTTTGACATGGACCCGTTCACGCCCAAGGCCATCTGGGGCTTCAACGGCACGGAACGCCCCGGCGCCGTGTACCTGGCCGCCGCCCTGGCCGGACTGAACCAGAAGGGCTTCCCCGCCTTCTCCATTTACGGAAAAGACGTCCAGGACGCCGGGGATACCTCCATTCCGGAAGACGTAGCTGAAAAAATCCTGCGCTTCTGCCGCGCCGGCCTGGCCGTAGCCACCCTCCGCGGCAAGGGCTACCTCTCCATCGGCGGCTGCTCCATGGGCATCGCCGGCTCCATCGTGGACCAGTCCTTCTGGGAAAACTACCTGGGCATCCGCGTACAGGCCGTGGACATGACGGAAGTGCGCCGCCGCATGGACCAGAAGATTTACGACGAAGCGGAATTCGACCTCGCCATGCAATGGGCGGACGCCGTCTTCAAATTCGCCGAAGACAAGAACCGCCCGGACCTGAAGCTGGACGAAGCCGGACGCCGCAGGACCTTCAAGGAAAGCGTGCTGATGGCCATGATCTTCCGGGACATGATGCAGGGCAACCCCAAGCTCAAGAAAATCGACCGCGAAGAGGAATCCATGGGCTACCAGGCCATTGCCGGCGGCTTCCAGGGCCAGCGCCACTGGACGGACTTCTACCCGAACGGAGACATTGCGGAAACCCTGCTCAACTCCACCTTTGACTGGAACGGCCCGCGCGCGCCGATGCCCTTCGCCACGGAAAACGACTCCCTGAACGGAGCCTGCCTCCTCTTCGGCTACCTGCTCACCGGACAGGCCAACGTCTTTGCGGACGTGCGCACCTACTGGAGCCCGGAAGCCGTGAAGCGCGTCACGGGCTACAAGCTGGAAGGCCATGCCAAGGACGGCATCATCCACCTCATCAACTCCGGCTCCGCGGCCCTGGACGGCTGCATGGCCTGCACGGACAAGGACGGCAAGCCCGTCATGAAAAAGCACTGGGACGTTACCCCGGACGACGCGAAAACCATGATGGAACAAGCCGTCTGGTGCCCGGCCAACCGGGAATACTTCCGCGGCGGCGGCTACTCCGTCCACTACGTCACCAAGGGCGGCGCGCCCGTCACCATGATGCGCCTGAACATCGTCAAGGGCCTCGGCCCCGTCCTCATCGTGGCGGAAGGCTGGTCCGTGGACCTGCCCGCCAAGGTGCACAAGACCCTGGACGAACGCACCGATCCGGGCTGGCCGACCACCTGGTTCGCCCCGCGCCTGACCGGCAAGGGAGCCTTCACGGACGTCTACAGCGTCATGGCCAACATGGGCGCCAACCACGGAGCCTTCACCTACGGCCACATCGGCGCAGACATCCTGACGCTCGCTTCCATGCTGCGCATCCCCGTATACGCCCACAACATCCCGGACGACCAAATCTACCGTCCCTCCGCCTGGGGCCTCCATGGCACCGCGGACCCGGAAGGCGCCGACTTCCGCGCCTGCGCCAACTACGGGCCATTATACGGAAAATACTGAAAACGAAAGGTAACAGTTAATAGGTAATAGTTAACAGCTTCGGATAAAACATGGCAGAAAGTCTCGTTTCCGCTAAAAGCTTTTCTTTCGCGGTCCGCATTATTCACTTATGCAGGCACTTGAAAAAGCAGGACGTCGAGCGGGAATTGCTCAGCCAGCTCATACGTTCCGGTACGAGCATTGCCGCCAATTTATCCGAAGCTGTCTACGGGAGCAGCAGAAAGGACTTCTTTTCCAAAGTCCGCATTGCCCTGAAGGAATGTTCCGAGACGCATAACTGCTGCATGCCACCGGAAGCCTGACGGAAACGGAATACTCCTCTATCAACCAGGACTGCACGGAAATCCTTAAAATGCTCATTTCTATTAACAAAACAGCTCAACAAGCACAACCGGACACCTATTAACTTTTCACTATTAACTCTTAACTCATGTACTCCCTCTGCTTGGACTGCGGCGCGACGAACGTGCGCGCGATGGTTGTGGATGAACAAGGCGTCATCGCGGGGAAGGCCTCGCAGCCGAACGCCACGCTGCCCGGTAAGGAAAACCCGGAATTCCACGTCTGGGACGCGGACCGGATTTTCAAGCAGCTCTCCGAATGCGCCGTGAAGGCCCTTGAGGGCCTGGATGTGGAACAGGTGCGGGCGGTAACCGTCACCACCTTCGGCGTGGACGGCGCGCTGGTGGACGCCTCCGGCAGCCAGCTTTACCCCGTCATATCCTGGAAGTGTCCCCGCACGGCGGAGGTCATGAAAAACATCGGCAAGTACATCTCCCAGGAAGAGCTTGACCGCATCTCCGGCGTGGGCGCCTTTGCCTTCAACACCATTTACAAGCTCGTCTGGATTAAGGAAAACCGCCCGGAGCTGCTGGAAAAGGCCCATGCGTGGCTCTTCATCTCCAACCTCCTGGCGTACAAGCTCACCGGCGTCATGGCGACGGACCGGACCATGGCCGGGACCTCCCAGCTCACGGACCTGGAAACGGGAGACTTTTCCGAGCTTATCCTGAACCGCCTAGGCCTGCGCCGCGGCCTCTTCCCCCCCACGGTGGACGCGGGGGAGACCATCGGCGTTCTTACTCCGGAAGCGGCGGCGACCATGGGCATTCCCGCCCTGGCGGGCATCCCCGTCATTTCCGCGGGGCACGACACCCAGTTCGCCATCTTCGGTTCCGGAGCGGACAGGGACCAGCCGGTCCTTTCCTCCGGCACCTGGGAAATCCTGATGGCGCGCTCCGCGCAGGCCCGGCTGACACCGGAGGACTACGCGGACGGAGCCACGGCGGAATTCGACGCGGAACCGGGCCTTCTGAACCCCGGCCTGCAATGGCTCGGTTCCGGCATCATTGAATGGGTGAAAGCCACCTGCTTCCGCGGTGAATCCTACGATACCATGGATGCGGAAGCGGCCGCCATCCCCCCCGGCTGCGACGGCGTAACGATGGCTCCGGACTTCCTGGCTTCCGGGGACCGGAAAGGCTCCATCGGCGGCCTGGTGCTGGGCCGGACGCGCGGCCACATTTACCGCGCCGCCATGGAGGCGCTTGCCTGGCGGCTGAAATCCCGCCTGCGCCGCCTGGAATCCGTGGGCGGGTTCAAAAGCGAATTCCTCATCCTGGTGGGCGGCGGCGCCAGAAACAGCGTCTGGACCCAGATGCGCGCGGACATCCTCCGCATTCCCGTGAAGGTCTCTGAAGTATCTGAAAGTACCGTGCTGGGCGCATCCATGTTTGCCTTTGCGGGCGCCGGAGTGTACTCTACGCCGGAAGAAGCCAGGGATGCCTTCGGCATCACTTACCGGACGTACCTGCCGGGTCCCCAGGAAACCGCCTACGAAAAGCTCAACCACTAACACGTAACTATATATGTCAGAAGACTGGTCAATCTCCCCTCCCCTCCCGGACAAGGTGTTCCCGTGGGAAAAATACAACCCCGTCACGCGGGAGGAAGTGAACGAATTCTTCCATTCCCCTGAAATCCTGGTTATCAAGGAACGCATGTGCGACATAGGCCGCCGCCTGTGGAACCGCGAATATGTGGACGGCAACGGGGGCAACATTTCCGTGCGCGTGGCGCAGAACCTGCTGCTCTGCTCCCCCACCCTGTGCTCCAAGGGCTTCATGACCGTGGAAGACATCTGCCTGGTGGACATGGACGCGCGCCAGAAGGCGGGCATACGCCCCTCCACCAGTGAGGTGAAAACGCACATCGCCATGATGAAATCCGTGGGCGTCAACTCCTGCATCCACGCCCATCCCCCGCACTGCAACGCCTTCCTGTTCGCCGGGCAGGTTCCCCCCTCCGGCATCAATCCGGAAGCGGATATCTTCCTGGGCCACATCCCGCTGGCCCCCTACGGCACGCCCGGCTCTCTGGAGACGGCACAAGCTGTAGCGGAAGCGGCCAAACAATCCACCGTGGTCTTCATGGAAAACCACGGCGTGATCGCCGGAGCCCGCGACGTGGAAGAAGCGGAATGGTTCATGGAAAACGCGGACGCCTACTGCCGCATGGTGCTGATGGCCGGGCTGCACAAGGCCCCCCTGAACCAGGTGGGACCGGAAGGCGTGGCGGACTTCCTCGCCATCCGCAAATCCATCGGCTACGCCGTGCCGGACAACCAGCCCCTGTACAACACGGAAACCTACGCCGGGTACAAGCTGGGCAAATCCGGCAGATAACCCCCCTCTCCAAGGGGGCGGCGGCTGATGCAGGCCAGCCGCCCCCTTTTTTCTCAACGCCCCCCTCCCTTGTGAAAAAATGATCAGCCTCCTTCCCCTATCCCTCGCCGCCCTTGTTTGCAGCCCGGCAGCCATCCCGCAATCTTCCGGGACCATTCCCGTCAGTGTGGAATATACCGGGGCCGGAAAAAGCACCCCTGATAAAAAAATGTCCTTGAGCATTACATGGACGTGCGGAACCGGCAAAGAACATCAAACCGCCTGGGAAACCACCTATGTCCACCCGGACGTGAGGGCCTGGCGCCTGCCTGGCCTCCGCATTCACAAGATCTTCCTGGAATCGGGGGAAAGCCGGATTGAGGAACTGTCCCTCATCTGGAAGAATCCTTCATCCAGCGGCGTTAGAACAGTCTATTCTTCCGTGGGAGGCGGAAACAGGGAACTATCCTTTGACTGGGTGGAAAAACCTTTTTCCAGGTAGTACGCACCCGGACTGTCCGTCTTTGTCCGTTTTTCTTCTATTGAACGCTCATGTTCATCGCCCATCTGCCTGCAGGCTATCTCCTGGCAAAAACCATCCGTTTACGCACACCGGGAAGGAAGGCCGTCATGACCGCCGCCCTGCTGGGGGCGATTGCCCCGGACCTGGACCTGTTTTATTTTTATACCCTGGACGGCCGCCAGCACCACCATCATTCCTACTGGACGCACTATCCTTCCGTCTGGTTCGCGCTGATGCTCCTCGCATGGGGAGCCAGCCGGATCAAACCATGGAGCACGGGCGGAACATGGCTGCTGATCTTTTCCATGAGCGGCTTCCTGCACCTCCTTCTGGACTGCATCGTGGGAGACATCCCTCTCCTGGCTCCGTGGTCCATGCGCTTTCACGCGCTGGCCACTGTCCAGGCGCAGTACCCCCCCTGGTGGCTGAACTTCCTGCTGCACTGGTCTTTTTTTCTGGAATTGCTCATCATTGCCGTTTCCGTCTGTATCATGGTTTCTGGCAGAAGGAAGACGGAATCTCCCTCAGGAAATCCATTTTCTACAGGAATCCATGATGAATGACGCTGGGACGCCTCTTCCTTTTCCGGAGAATGGGACAACGCCAAGCTCAACCGCACGGTCAACTACGGGGAAGGCAGCTACAGGACGCAGGGCAACACCAACGGGTGGGGCTTTGGAGCGATGTATGAACTGACCTACGACGTGTACCTCAACGAAGACAGGAGCAGCATCCTGCAGCCCCTGGCCAACGCCTCGGTAGTGACGACGCGCATGGACGGCTACACGGAAACGGGAGCGGGGAACGCGGGTCTGAACGTAGGCAAGCAGGAATGGACGACGGGAACGGTTGCGCTGGGCGGCCGGTGGATGGGGCTCATCGGCAGCAACATCTTCGGGCGAGAAGCGCTGGCTGAGTTCCGGGTGAACGCGGCCCAGGACATGGGCGACCGCCGCGGAGAAACCAATGTGGCGCTGCTGGGCAACCCCGGCTTCATGCAGAGCGTGCGTGGGACCAAGGTTGGAACGACGGCTCTGCAAATCGGAGCGGGGCTGAGCGTACCGGTAGGAACGCAGGGAACGGTCTTCATCAACGGGAACGCGGACTTCCGTGACGGAGCCAACTCGGTGAACGGAAGCGTGGGCTACCGTTATGACTTCTAAGGAGAGTTGAGGTTTGAGAGTGGAGCGGAGACGTTCCACTCTCCAAGCCAGCAGGGCCGTTCCGGCATTGTCCGGAACGGCCCTGCTGCGTCACGGAACATTGCATGCTGTGTGTCAACCGGATTATCAATGAGCGTTGGCGGACCGGTTCATTAAAGACGGGAAACATCAATCCAATACGGGACTACAAAAGGGCGCGGCTTGCAGCCGCGTTTCCGTTCAGTTGCCGCGTGGGCATGCGGCGCTCCATGACGCTTTTCTCCGGGAAACCCGGCATTCCCCTTCTCTACCTCCTCCGGGCGGGAGCCGCCGCGGGGGGAACAGGGGCTTTTCCGCCGGAGAACGGCGCAAAGCTCCAGGAAACATTGCTCAAAGGCCCCGTGCCGCGCACCTGGAACAATCCCCCCGCCAGCAGGAAGACGGGAGAGGTAATCAGCCCCGGCAGGCCGCGAAGCCCCAGCTTGAAATCAGAATTAACCTGCAAGTCGGCAAGGCGTATCCAGCCGCCGCCTTCCAGGGACATATTGCTGCCCTTGGCCGAGAAATTGCTGGTGCGGATATAGCCCTTCTCAATGGAAAAATCGCAGTCGGCCCTGGTGATCTTGTAATTGATCAGGTGGCCCAGGCCCGGAATATAATTGGAGAGGGCTTCCCCCAAAAAGCCGAAGAGGGGGATTTCCACCAGGTCCCCATGCACCAGGGCGGCCTCGCCCTTCGCCTGGATGGAGTTCATATTGCCTCCCTTGGATGAAAATTCAATGGCCCCGTGCACGGTGGCCTTCTCCATCTTCTTGCCGTAGGATCTCCCGATGGAGGTCAGGTTCATGTCCTGGAGGACAAAGGAGCCGTTCAGGGCGTCCCCGTCGTCAATCTGCGCCAGCACGCGGCCCGTAAAGGAGCCGTCCCAGATGGTGCCCTTCATCTTGTCCACCACCACCCACTGCGGGGAAATAAGAATTTCCCCTTTCGCCTTTCCAAGGTCCAGCGTAGTTCCCAGCAAGGGATAGCGCACGCGCCCCGCGGAGGCGTCAAAGCGGATGCGCCCCTTCATCAGCTTCATGTCGTCCCCCATCGGGAACATGCCTCCGCCGGAAAGCGTCACGGGCCGGGTAAAGACAAACTCCTTCAAAACCTTGGCGGCGTTGTCGGAAAACATGCGCATGGTATAACCGGGGTAGGCCTGCCCCTCCATGCCCAGAACCTCCACCGTATCCTGGACAAAGCGGAAATCTATGCTCTTGGCCTTGAGCGTGCACTCCGCGGGACCGCCGGACAACCCGGCGGAAGACAGGTAATTCCCGTTGGAAACCACCGTCGTCACGTTGGTCAGCACCAATTGGTCCGTCACCAGATGGGCATCCGCCCGCGCGGACTTCAGGTCCACGCCCTTGTACCGCGTATTCGTCGCGGAAACAGTGGCCTGCAAATCGTAAGCCTTTTCCAGATTGTACAGGCCCAGCGTCCCCTGGAAGGAAAGCTCCAGGCCGGAATCCTTGCGGAAGACGAAGCGGCTCATAAAAAAGTCGTCATCCTTCATGCCCAGCAGCCGGTCTATCGTTTCCAGCGGAACCGTGGACTGCCCCATCACGAACATCTGGCCGTCTAGGAAACCGTTGGCGAACAGCTCAAAAACGCCCTTCTCCATCCCGATCCGGCAATTCTGTACAAAAAGCTGGTTGGGGCGGTACTCCACCTCCACATTCGCCGTCTTCACGGGCACCTTGTTCCAGGCCAGGTTTTCCGCATTGATGCGCGCCCGGACCAGCGTGGGCTCCACAGGCTTGCCTTCCGGAATATCCAGCCTGCCGTGCACCCACAGGGAGGCTTTTTCCGGCAACTTCAAATTCTCGGGAATGGGCGCCAAATTCCCGGCCAGGGCTACCAGCAATTCAGGCTTCAAATCAGATTCCAGCGTGAAGACAAGATCGGTTCCCAGATAGCTGCCTTCCAGCTTCACATGGCCGTCCTCCCGCGCCAGGTCCAACTGGGTGACATTGATGGAGCGGCCGATCAATTCCCCCCTGGCGGCGGCGGAGGCGAACTCCACCCCCTGGTAGGAGACGTCCGTCACGGCCGCCTCAATCTGGAGGCGGTCCACCCGGAACGGCCCTTTCCAGCCCTTCCCCATTCCCACGGTGCCGTACACTTTCAATTCAGGGTCTCCCTTGATTTCCAGCGTAAGCGGCAGCTTCACGTCTTCCGGAGCAATGGACCGGGCCATGTCCAGCATCGCATGCATGGGCAGCGTGCTGTGCACGTCTATCTTGATCTCTCCGTCCACGCCCATCACCTTGCCGGAAAAAACGCCGCCGGGGTGCCGTATGTCCAAATCCGTCACATAAAAATTGCCGTCCTCATAGCTGAAATCGCAGGAGGCCCTCTGGAACTTTTCCCCCAGCACGGAGAAAGCTCCCATGGAGCCGGAGCCCATGACGTTCAGATGCTCCACGCCCTCCCAGTTCTCCGTGAAAACCGCACGGCCTGACACCTGCACGTGCGGCTCGCTCAGGAACTTCATCTCCCGCGGCACCAGGGCTTCATCAACAATGGCTACGGCCCAGGACACCAGGGGGGCCGTGCTGCGGACATCCCAGATCAGGGAACGTTTCTTCAAATCGGCCTGGAGGGAAAGATTGACGAAGCCGGCCGTTTCCGCATCCCTCATGGTAAAGCGCTTGGCCATGATGACGGAATCCGCGTAATCCCCGCTGAACAGGAAATCCCTGACCCGGATTTTCCCGTACCTCAGGGAAGGAGCCTGCAAATCCATGCCCACGCGCACTCCCCCTTTCGGGTCGTCGTTCAAATTGACGGCCAGGCTGGGCGGAGACGCCTCCGGCCACTTCACCCGGTCCAGGTATTTCAGCACCTGGTTCAACTGCTCCCTGGCGGCGGCCATGTCTTCAGCCGTCAGCGTAAAATCTCCGGAATCCCCCTGCCCGATGGAAAACGCCCCCTGGGCAGTCACGCGGATACCCTGCACCACGGCATCAGCCTTCACGATGTCCACCATGCCGGGACGCCCCAGGTCCAGCTCCGCATTCAGCCCTGCGGTGGAAAAAACTCTTTCAGGCTTTTCCGCGTCCACGGGAAGATTGACGTCCAGCCCTTTCACGTTCAGCCGTTCCGGCACTACCTGCCCGTCTATCAGCTCCTTCCAGTTCAGGGCCACGTCCGCCTCATGCAGCAGGGCCACGGGGCGGCGCGCCTCCGGAGGAACACCAGGATCCAGCAGCTCCACATTCTTCAAGGTCACCACGGCGCGGGGCCACAGGGAAATCTTCAGCGTCTCTATGTGGACGGGAATGCCTTTTTCCATCAGAGCCTGTTCCACACGCTGCACGACAAAGGAGGGAGCGCCCCAGATGGAGACATAACAGATGCACCCAAGCACCAAGGCGCCCAGCAAAATAATCACCGTAGGAACCAATCCCTTGATCCATCTCATGAATGTCCGATGAGCCATACGCCTTGTCTTGTTTGCACAGGTACCGCGACACGCTACCTTAAAATAAGAGACATTGCACCATCAATTTGTGTTGCCGATTTATTTTACGGCAACGGACATGCTGTCATGCGCCTTGAACAGCCCCGGGGTCCATCCGGTCAAACCATCTACAGGCGGGAATCCGCTTTCAATACCAACCCTATCAATCATGAACATCATCATTGACCGTGCATCTTCCCGTGGGCATGCCAACCACGGATGGCTGAATACATACCATACGTTCAGTTTTGCCAATTACTTCAATCCGGACCGCATGCAGTTCGGAGCCCTGCGCGTACTCAACGACGACACGGTTCTCCCGGAAGAAGGCTTCGGCACCCACCCCCACAAGAACATGGAGGTAATTTCCATTCCCCTGAAGGGACAGCTCCGCCACGGAGACAGCCTGAACAACAGCCATACCATCACCCGCGGAGAAATCCAGGTGATGAGCGCCGGAACGGGCATCCAGCACAGCGAATTCAACGGCAGTTCCACGGAACCCCTGGAATTCCTTCAAATATGGGTCATTCCGGACAGGGTCAACACGCCCCCCAAATACCGGGACTACGACATCAAGCCCCTGCTGAAGCACAATGAGATTTCCACCTTCCTGGCTCCGGAAACGGATATCTCCATCATGCAGCAGGCCTGGTTCTCCTGGGCGGAACTCGACCGGGGCGTGGAACGGGAATATCAATTCAAGTGCCAGAACACCGGGGTGTACGTCTTCGTGATAGACGGAGAAATCAAGATCGGAGACACGGTGCTGCACCGCCGGGACGGAGCCGGAATAACGGATACGGACTCCATCACCATTGAAGCCATCCAGAACTCAACCGTTCTTCTGATGGAAGTGGCCGTCTGACCTTCCCGCCACCGTGCCATGGCCGCAAACGGCTTCCGGACCCGCCTGCCCTGAATGGCCGGAGGGTTCTTGTTATTCCCCGGCAGCCTTTCTTCTGCTGCGCAGAAAATGGCCTATCCCCCACCCCAGCTGCACCAGACCGTAGCACAGGCAGCCCAGCACCACGCTGGAAACAATCCAGCCCGTCAGGAACTCCAGGCTTACCATGCCGATGCTCAACCCGTCAAACGGGGCCCAGGACCATTGCTGCACTCCCGTTTTCAGCATCTGCCAGTTCGCTCCGGACGTGGGGAGCCCCACAAGGGAAAAAAGGAACCACCCCAGCCACCACTGGGCGGGAATGGCGAAAAAGGTGAAGCCGGGGGGGGAAAGCCACGCCATCAGGATGGCTACGGGGATATTCCCCTTGCGCCACAGGCAGGCGAAAACGCCCCACAGGCTCTGCATGGGCAGCGGGGCAATCGCCGCGGCGGCCCCCCAGGCGGCGCCTGTCGCTACGGACTGCCTGTTCCAGGACCAGTAGACGGGGTCAAAAATCCTGGCGGAAAGGAATTTGCTGGCCCACGATTTTTTACGCACCTCCGTCAGCAGGTAAAGCCTGACCTTGCGCATCAATTGCCTGTAGCGGTGTTCCATTCGCCGCAAAGTCTCCTATAAATCCGGGCTGAATCAATCGTAAAATGTTCCAGCGCGCGCCATGCCTCCTTTTTGCCCCCAAATGCCTTTCTTCGCGCGGTTTTTCTTGATTCCCCATGCGGTTTCATGAAATACCTGCGTACGCACCTTCCTTCCGAATCATGAGCAAGCAACGACTCGACGTCCTTCTGGTTTCCCGCAATCTCGTAGAATCCCGGGAACTGGCCCAGAGGCTTATCATTGCCGGAGAGGTAAGCGTGGGTGGCCACCCTTCCACCAAACCGGGCCTCAAGGTCAGTGAAGACGCGGAAATAGCCATCCGGAACCGCCCCCGCTACGTCAGCCGCGGCGGCCTGAAAATGGAGGGAGCCCTGAACGCCTTCCCCGTCTCCGCGGAAGGCAAGGTCTGCCTGGACATCGGCGCGTCCACCGGAGGCTTTACGGACTGCCTGCTCCAGCACGGCGCCGTCAAAGTGCACGCGATCGACGTCGGCACCAACCAGCTCGTCTGGAAACTGCGGCAGGATCCCCGCGTCGTCGTGAAGGAGAAATTCAACGCCCGCTACATGACTCCGGAAGACATCGGAGAACAGGTGGACCTGATCGTCTCCGACGTCTCTTTCATTTCTCTGAAAAAAATCCTGCCCGCGGCCTTCCCCCTGCTTAAGGACGGAGGGGACGCCCTGGTACTCATCAAACCCCAGTTTGAACTCCAGCCGGAAGACATCGGCCCCGGCGGCATCGTCCGGGACCCGGCCCTGCACCAGCGGGCGGTGGACTCCATACGCGCCTTCGTCACGGAAGAACTAAACCGCTCCTGGATGGGCTGCGAGCCCTCCCCCATCACCGGAACCGACGGGAACCATGAATTCCTGGCGTGGCTCAAGTAGCCGGAACCCTTTTCCTGTGAGGCATGCCGCGCCCCAGGAACGCAGCGCAGGCGGTCCTCTCCCGCTCCCCGCTGACGCCGCACGCTGCCGGCGGAGCGGAACTTTCCTTCCCCGGCGGGTCAGAGCCTATGGTACACCTCATCGAACGGGACTCTGTACCGCTCGCCCCAGATACCTTTCTCTCTGTCCCGTATGCCGCAGGGGACTACCATATTGATCCCGGCGCCATGAGGCAATTTCAGCAGTTTTTTCATCCGCTTGCTGTCAAATCCCTCCAGCGGGCAGGTATCGTATCCTTCAGCGGCCATGGCAATCATGAACGTCTGGGCGGCGAGGGCGCAGGATTTGTTGACCGTGACGCGCATATCGCACTCCGAGACTTCGCGCATCATGGGGCGGAAAAGGCCGATGCCCCTGGCCAGCAAAGCCCGGAAAGCCCCCAAAATACCGCAGCAGCGCGCATAGAGGAACGGCATCAGCTTTCCATAGTATAATTCCCGGTCCCTGATGCGTTTGGCCTGGCGTTCCTCCGGGCTGTTCCGCCGGATGTTTCCACGCTCGAATTCGAGGACGAATTGCGCCCGCTGCCGGTACAGGTCCTGCCGCGTCACGAAAACGACTATTTCCGAAGCCGTGGCGGCAGCCGGCTGGCCTAGGCAGGCCCCGGCAACGCGGGCTATCAATTCAGGCCGGGTGATTTGGAAGAATTCCCACAACTGCATGTTGGAACTGCTGGGAGCCAGGGAGGCCAATTCCAGGCAGTGTTTCATCTTTTCAGGGTCCAGCGGTTTATTTTTATCAAATACCCGCACGGCCCGGCGGTAATTCAAGGCTTCTTCCAAATTCATGCCATTCACCGCCAACTGCTATTGATTAAACCGTCCCATGACCGTTTCAGCCATCTTTTCCGAACTGAACGGGTCCTGGCCCGTGATCAGATTTCCGTCGGCCACTACTTCCGGCATCATCGGAATCAATGACTTCTTGTAATCCGCCCGCCGTTCCTTCAGCGCGGATTCCAGATCGAAAGGCACCTCCTTTTTCTTTCCGGCCAGACCTTCCTCAAACCAGCTGAATCCCGTGACTTTCTTATCTTTTACCAGATATTGTCCGTCCGAAAGCTTCACGTTTAACAATCCGCATACGCCATGGCAAATAGCACCAACTATTTTATTATTTTCATAGTGGTTTTTGATGAGTTCCTGCAGAACGGCGTTATCCGTAAAATCGAACATCGCGCCGTGGCCTCCGGCCAAATAAATGCAGTCGAACATCTCACCGGAAACTTCATCCAGGCTTTTCGTGTGCCGCAGCACATCCCGGAATTCCGAATCGTCCCAGCAGCTTTTGGACAGTTTGTCCATGTACATCGTTTTCAGACTCATGGGATCGACGGGGGTGTCGCCTCCCTTCGGACTTGCGATGACGATGTCATATCCCCGCTTTTTCGCTCTGTCGTAAATGTGGGTGAGCTCGCTGAGCCACAATCCCGTTTCCTGTTTTCCGTCGGGAAACATCCCGGTTCCGGTTACGACCATCAGTATCTTCATTTGTTTCATATTTCTGTTTTTCCTGTTCTATCTATAAAAACCGGCCATCATCTGTAATTCCTGAATGAAATATTAATTACACACTGCCGGATATATTTATTTTTCATCTATTGGCACCTTCAACCATGCACGGAAAATGAAACTCTTGTCAATGCGCCACTCCATCCTAATAAAAAGGTGCAGCCGGTTAAACGGCCAATCCGCCATCCCCCTTTTAAAGGAAATCCCTGACAGGAACTCCGGGTTTGCCTCCGGGCTCCGGAACCGCATCCGGAAACAGGAAAACACGTCCCACACATCATTAAAACTCATTCATTTTTAATAAACAATAAAAATATCACCCCCATTTCATCCCACCGGACCAGCCATGGAAGGGAAAAACGGACCTTCTTTATTACCTGCCGGCCTGCGTCCACCGGAGCAGCCACAGCTGTTCCACACTCCCCTCAATGACACAAAATCTTCCTTCACGGGACCAACGGTCCGGACATACGGAGCTCCCCCCACGCCATCCCCGCTGGAAAAAGAAGATTCCGCCTTCCTTCATTCCATCAAAAACGCCGCCTTTCCACGGAACCGGGAAAAGCGGCGTGTTCGTTGTTGAACGGATAATTAAAGCTGGGAAGCGGCGCCCTTGTCCAGAAGGAACTTGGCGTTCGGGTGCTTCTGCAGGTAGGAGGCGGCCACGTCCACCGTCACAGGCCCCTGAACGGCCTTCTTCACGATGGAAGCCTTCTTTTCGCCCCAGGCCATCAGAGCCACTTCCCGGGCGCCCATGATGGTGGCCACGCCCATGGTGATGGCGGTGGTGGGAACGTTTTCAATGCCGCCGAAAGCGGGGGCGGCGTCGGAACGGGTCAGTTCGTCCAGATGCACCTGGCGGGTGATGGTGGTATCGTCGGAGCCGGGTTCGTTGAAGCCGATGTGGCCGGTGCGGCCAATGCCGAGAATCTGGAGGTCGATGCCGCCGCAGTCCTTGATTTTCTGTTCGTAGGCGGCGCAGTGGGCGGCAATCTCGTCACCCTTCACCGTGCCGGAGGGCAGGTTGATGTTCTCCGGCTTCATGTCGATGTGGTTGAAGAGATTGGTGTGCATGAAGTACCAGTAGGATTCCGGATGGTCGTGGTCCAGGCCGCTGTATTCGTCCAGATTGAAGGAGATGACGTTGGCAAAGGAAAGGCCTTCTTCCTTGTGCAGGCGGACCAGCTCCGCATAAAAGGGCAGCGGAGTGGCGCCCGTGGCGAGGCCAAGAACCACGTTCCTGCCTTCGGCGGCGCGCGTGCGGATCAGTTCCGCAACTTCTCCTGCCAAAGCTTTGGCAGCATCCTGGGGAGTTTCAAAAGTTTCTACTTTCATAACGCGCCACATTTTACTTCGTTTCCGGGCATTTTCAACCGAAATAGTCCCGGAATGATGCGCATTGGTTCACTTGTGCGGAAAATTCCAGGGAACGGAAGCCTTCACCCTTCCCGCTGCGGAAAATGACCGCAGGCCTCTGCCACAGCCGGATGGATATTCGGCTGAAAGACGCGCCCTTTAATCAGAAAAGGCCATTTTTAATATTACTTCGCTACCATCCAGTTCCCCTTCAGTTGCCGCAAAGGTTTGCGGCGCTCCTGACTGCCAAGGAAGGAAAACCCGGTTTGTTTTGATTTACGAGGGCCGGGAGGCCCTTGTTCCCGGGGCGCGGCCATCAAGAGAGACAGCGGAGGTTCACGGCTTAAATGGAAAACGGCCAACTGGAAGCGTAGGGTTGAGCCGTTCATCTTTTAAATTCATCCGTTCCTCGCGTTGCATGCTTCGCTTTCCGTCCAGCCACCAGGCGGGTTCTCCCGGCCTTCCCTCCCGAACCATCATCCGGAGCACGGCAGGGAGCTTATTTCTTACTTCCCATAAGGGCATAAACAGCACGGGAAGAGAAAAAAGCTTTTCTCCTTTAACAGACATTCCCTTCCCTTCGGCAGCGGCGGCCCTTGCGCCACCCCTCCGCATTACCCTTGAACTTTCCACCCTGATCATGTATTGCCTTTCCTGACATGGCAGGTTTGATTATTTCTCCAAGAGCACGCATTTTTCAGGGGCACGACTGGGTTTACGGCACGGAAGTGCGCAAGGTCTTCGGCAATCCCCAGCCGGGGGACGTCGTGGCGCTGAAGGATTTCAAGGACCGCTTCCTGGGATCCGCCATGTTCAACCCCCATTCCCAGATCGTCGCCAGGCGTTTTTCCCGCCGCAAGCAGGAACTGGACGGGGACTTTTTTTCCAGGCGCATCAGCCAGGCGGTGGAACTGCGCCGCCAGTGGCTGCCGGAGGAAACGCTCACGCGCCTCGTCTGGAGCGAGTCTGACGGCCTCCCCGGCCTGATTGTGGACCGTTACGCGGATTACCTGGTCGTCCAGACGCTGACCATCGCGATGGAGCGCCGCCTCCCCATTATCCTGAACGTTCTGGAAGACCTGCTTTCCCCCAGGGGAATCATCGTCAGGAACGATTCCCCCATGCTGGCGGCGGAGGGCATTGAGCCTTCCGTCCGGGTGGCGCGCGGGCAGGAGCCGGAACCCTTCGCCGCAAGCAGCGGCAGAGTGCAATTCATGATTGACCTCCAGACGGGGCAGAAAACAGGGCTGTACCTGGACCAGCTTGACAATTACGCCGCCGTGGCGCGCTTTGCCCGCGGACGCCGCGTGCTGGACTGCTTCTGCAACCAGGGCGGCTTTGCGCTGGCCTGCGCCCTTGCCGGAGCCGCGGAGGTAACGGCCGTGGACGTATCCCAGGACGCCATGGACGCCGTAGCGCGCAACGCAAAGCTGAACGGCGTCTCCATCCAGTGCGTTACGGACAACGCGTTTGACTTCCTGAAGAAGGAGGCGGCCCTCGTCCGGGACGGAGGGGAACACAAGTGGGACCTGATTATCCTGGACCCGCCCTCCTTCACCAGAAACAAGAAGTCCGTGCATGACGCCATGCGCGGGTATAAGGAAATCCACCTCCGCGCCATGAAGCTTCTGGCCCCGGGAGGCATTCTTTCCACCTTCTGCTGTTCCCACCACGCCGGGGCGGACCTGTTCCGGGAAAGCGTTCTCGACGCCGCCATCGATGCGCCCGCCACCCTGCGCCTGATACAGCAACACGGCCAAAGACCGGATCATCCAATTTTACTGAACATTCCGGAAACGGAATACCTTAAGGGCTTCACTTATGAACTGCTTCCCGGCAGATGATTTTGTTATTATAACAATATCCTTCTTTCCGGCCTGATATTGTAAAGAATACGATGTTGTTTTTCCTGAATAAAAACAATCGTTTCAATGAAAAAATACTTGCTTATCCCTTTTTCCTGTCCTATATTGCGTTTCGAGCAGGTGAGCGCTCGTTAAAAAAGCTCTCTGGATCTTAACGGATCCAGTTTCATAGGGTAGTTGGGGCGCCCCGGTCGTTTTACGACCGGGGCGACTTTCTTTTTCAGGGAATGTCTGGAATTGCATCTTTTCAATCAGGCGGTTTTATAGTAGGGTAATGGAAATAACCCACATTTCCCTTCATGCATCCTGCCGTAGAACAAATCCGCCAGTACCTGCAATTGATCGCCCTGCAATTCGTGCAACATCCGGAACAGGCGGAATTGCGCGTTGCGGAATCTCCGCAGGGAGACGCCGTCCGCTTCCGCCTGATTCTGGAAAAGACGGACGTGGCCCGCATCATCGGCCGCAACGGAATGACGGCCTCCGCCATCCGCTCCCTAGCGAAGGCGGCCGGGGAAAAGCACGGCCTCAAGGTCATCGTGCACATGCTTTCCCATGAGGAGGCGGCCGAACAGCCGTAAGCGCTCCCGCGCCCTATAATTCCACATCCAGCACCAGGGCCAGCAGATTGAACTGGTCCGGCGTCTCCACACGGAGGGCGAAGCAGGACTGTTCATCCATGCCGTAGTTGTGGATCATCCGCACGTAGCCGGAATAAGGCTCCGCCACGCCGTACCTGCCGGGCTGGAAATCCCTCCACGCATCCGGATGGCCCGTTCCGTAACGGAATTTCAGGGTGCTTTCATGAAGGAGCGCCCGCGCGCCAAGCTGCTTTTTAAACCTGCCCAGCGTCTCAAGCGTCTCCAGGGGCATCGTCCTCACCTCCGCCGGAGCGGCCAGCCCTACGGTCACGGTTTCTCCGTCCAGCCTGCCGGGACAGGCGGCATTCCCCTCCCCATCCACGCTGATGGGCAGGCAGGCTCCCTCCCCGTCCAGCAGGAGGGCGCCGCACCCCGCCAGATGGCCCAGGCCGGCCATCTTCTCTCCCTGCACCACGGCCTCCGTGCAGGCATCCAGGCAGACGTTGCCGTCCGCCAGGCGTTCCACCGTGATGCAGGCCCGCTCCCCTTCCCCGCGCGCCACGGCAAACCACACCTCTTCATCCGGCGTGCCATAGGAGCCGCGCAGGGACGCCACGGACAGGATGCGTCCATGCTCCAGGCGGTGGGCGTGCCACGCCGCCACGTTCTGCTCCCTGTTCAGCGTCATGCACACGGCGCTGCCGTCCCCCAGCACGCACCAGACGTGGAACGCCGTGCTCCTCTGCACCGTCCAGTCCACAATCCCCGCCGCCAGCAGGTGGTCGGACAGCAGGCTGACGTCCCGCGTCTGGTAGCCGTCCGCCTCCAGGGAATAGAACAATTCCCGGACCTTCATCCCTCCCTGCTGCACGAACAGAAGGCTGTTTTCCACCGTCAGGGCGTCCAGAGAGGCGGACCCCACCCCGGAATGGCGCTCAAACCCGGCATTGGACGCATTCAGCCCTTCCGAGTTGGAGGCGGACAAGCGCCACTCTCCCTCGCTGGTGCCGATCATCAGCCCCCGGAGGGAGGCAATCCAGGAGATGCGGTTCTGCTGGGAGGCCGCCATCGTCAGAATCATGGGAGAATCCGACGGAATGCCGGGAGTGAACGCGGAAAAATCATCCACCCTGCTGGCCCACAGCGTCTGCGGCTGCCCCGGCGTACCCCCGAACCACAGCCGCCCCTGGTGGAACTCCACCGTGCACGGATAACCGTTCCGGACGCCGAACGCGCCGAATGACCAGTCATTGGTCTCGCAGTCGCCCAGCACGTAATAGGACAGGTGAAGGGCGTTCGCGAGGTAGGCGCTGCGGGGGGAAACATATTCCTCCACTACCATTTCATGGTTGAAGGAGCCGGCGGCGGCCCGGAACACGGGCGTTCCCGTGGAAACGCCGTTCCTGTACGCCATCAGGCGGATTTTATAGTAGGACATTTCCTCTTCATTGCCGCTCAGGGTGAAGTTGTTCCGGAACCCGTCCCGCTGCTGGAAGCTCTTCACGGAATGCCACACCAGCTCCGGCTGGTTGGGAAGGTAGTTGGAGCCGTCCGGATACCCCCGGCAGATATCCCACTCCGCATCCCAGGTGCCCGTCGTTTCCAGCGTCCACGCGCCGCTGACGTAAACGCGCGCGCTGGCATCGGAACCTTTTTCAAAAAAGGCCGTGTACCGCTCCGGGCGGTTCACTCCGGGCTGGTAGTCGTTTTTCCGGCTGAAATCACGGATGCAGGTATAGGCCTGCCGCCAGCCGTCCTCCCGGTCCATGGAAAAAGTCTCCCCCTTGTAGAGGTCCCGGTCCAGGGTCGTCAGATGGTAAAAGGGCATCTGCGTTCCCTCCACAACAGCCTCTCCGTACTTCCTGGTGACGCGCAGAAATTCCCTTCCCTCCATTTCCGGCGTGAACACATCATCGTCCGCCGTGGCCAGCAGCCTGTTGGCGCTGCCGTCCCGCACCATGCGGCATTCCAGCCTCACGGCATTGAACAGGGAGCTTTCATAGGGCATGCCGGAAAACTCCAGCGCCTCCAGCCTCCAGTCATCGTCCGCATGGCGGGCCAGCGTCATGGGCGGCGTGGACGGCTCCACGCAGTAAATCACATCATTCAGCTGCTGCATCCGGAGGTTCCCCACCTGCTCGTCCGTCTTCCACGGGGTAGGCGTTTCCAGCACGCCGCCCTCCGCATCCGGCAGGGGCGCGCCGTCCTTGAAATACCGGATGTAGCCGCGCCCCACTTCCAGCATGAACTGCACCCCCGTGGAGTACTTGAAGGAAACCAGCCTCACGCCCCCCTCCGTGCACCCAGCGCGGGCAACCAGGCGCGTTCCCGGCCTGCGCCGGAGTCCGCCGAAGGGGCTGACCAGGAAATTCCTCAGCCGGGACGCGCCGCGGGACACAGGGTCCAGGTCGGCGCGCCCGGCCAGCCACGGGGTCAGTTCCCCGGCGGTGAAACTGAGCCGCTGTAATACTTGTTTTGCCATATTCCTCCCCACCAAAGCAGGGAGGAGGAAAAGCCGTCAACACGCCTGAAAGGTGATGCAGAAAACCGACCATTTCATATACTGTCTGTTTTAATCCATTTGACCGAACTATACCCGGAACAGGCTAATATCACCTATTAGAATCAAGTTTTTAACCGGAAACACTCATTAAAATTTCCAAAAAAAACTTGACAAGTAATCATATTTTAGGTCGCATATACCTATAAAAATAATCGGAATTATCCCTTTTAGTCTTGTTACCCTCTCCTACTTCGTAGGAGTAGGCACGAAAAAAGCTCCTTTCAAAGAAGGAGCTTTTTGTTAGATATTCAAAGAAAATTCTTCTCCCTCTTCTTTAGTAAAGAAAAAATCTGGGAACCACTAAAGAATCAGAATTGTCATTCCCATTCCTGCGATTATCATACAAGATATGTCAGATACAGTTTTAGCATCTCTATTCAGTATTGCAGGAGTCGCTTTGGGGTCTTTTATTACAATATTTGGCCTTTGGTGGCAAGATAAATTGAGATTTAAACGAGAAGAGAAAAAATATTTCAAAAGGAAAAAGGAAGAAATATACTCAACAATGATACGTTGGATGATTAACTATGCTGGTTATAAAAGAAATTTATCTAAAATAAGTCCAGAAGAATCTACCCGAAGAATTTGCATTTTAATTAATGAACTAAATGAGTTACAAAGTCAAAGATGCATATTTTGCAGTCCAAATTTTGATAAAACGTTTAGAGAGTTAGGAGAAAGATGCGAGAAAGAAGCTATAAGTCCAGAAGAAATACAACCTCTTACTAAAATATGCCAAGATGAACTTGGAATCTAATTTAGTGTAAATCCTTTTGAAGAAGATTTATACTATGAAAAAGTTTTGTGAATTAGATAAAAGCATAGTCGAGCTTTTCGAAAAAGAGAAAAGCATTTCAATTCTAATCAATGACGAACTTGAAGAATTCGTCCCTATTGAAAATGGGAAAGTATTCTTTAGTGCTGGGGTAGGACGCCCAGCAAAGTATAAAGTTGCCTCAGAATCTAAGAATTTCTTTGGTTATATTCGGATAAAAAACCTTGGAGTTCAATAGCCTCTTCTTTTTCTAAATATTCAGCATAATTACCGTTTCTGATAGGGGCAGCATAATAAACAAAAGCTGACTCAATATTACCGCTTTTATTATAAGAAAAATCAATTGCGACGACCTGGTTGAAATTGATATAAAGGCCCTCTCTTACTTCGAATATATTGTTCATATATCCCTCATTACCACAGAACAAATCTTCCTGTCAATAAAAAATGATGGATATTTTTTGGATTTTAAGAATTATTGCTCAATTTCTCTCCCACCGCCCTCAAAATCCATTCCTCCACGGACAATCCTTCCTTGACAGCCCTCTTGACTACCTCGTTCAGGGTAGAATTTTTCATTCGAACGGCGATTTGAGATTCCAGTTCCGAAGGATAATCGGCACTCATTAGATGACGCAATGAGCCTTGCACGTTTTTAGGGATTCTTTGACGGGCAAACCAGTTGTGAACCACGGTGGTTTGGACTCCAAGGGCTTTAGCTATTTCAGCGCGGCTAATGGAATGTTCGTTGAGCCATTGGCCTAATTTTTTAGTGTCCACATAGTCCGGTTCAGGCTTGGAATTGCTCGTAAACATGCGGTTTGATTATCTGATAGAACCCAGTTCATAGAAAGAAAGAGCTTGTGTTATTCGCATTTGTTATGTTAATAACTCGCATATGATGATTATTGCGATTCGCAATTGAGACCCTCAAGAGGGAATCTTTGTTGGCAAGCGTGACTTCATTATGACTTCAACCCATAAACGACCATGAAGAAAAACTTATTTATAACGTGTGCATTAGGTCTATTATCCTGTGCTTTTTCAGTCCAAGCGTCTGACCCTTGGAACTATTATAGAGCAGGCAGTTCTTACAGTTCCCCATCCTATACTCAGAAATACGATTCTACCTTTGGAATGAGTATCAAGGGTGTTTATGGGATTGCGGGAGATAGTGACATGCCCAATCTTGGCGGCGGTCTGCTCAGCCTAAATTCCTATACTGAAACAGGGGATATCGTTCACGAATTGTCTTTGACAACGGGGCTTATGTCTTCTGGAAACAAGCACTTTAGTGCCTTTGATATTGGCCGCGAATTGGGATATTCGGATGCTCAAATTCAACAATTCCTTGATGATAAAAATATTGCAAATGTCGATTTGAAAGGCAAATTGAAGACTTCCATTCCTCTATTGGGAGGTTATACATTGAATCTTCCTCTGGTTCAGGAGAAAGCGTATTTCTACTTAGGAGGCAAGATTGGCATCACCTTTAATACATGGAGAGCAACAGCAACGCTTGATAGAAAAGTTTGGCATAATTCCTCTTATCGAATTGAGCGTAAGAGAATTAGTGCTTCAGAATACAATGCTGATTTTACCTTTTCTCTTACGGCTGGCTTCCGTTTTGCCATTGGCAATACAACAGATTTGATTTTAGGGTACGAACTTCTCAAATTCCACGATACTGACCCTTACCATGTCATCCAAGCTGGCATTAGCTGGACCTTTTAACCCCCTTCGGCGGTGAATTAACTGGCCTCCTTCCTTTCGGGGAAGGGGGCGATTCTTTGATTTGCATGACTTAGGCCGTCACCTTGTTTGCAGGGTGGCGGCTTTTCATTTCCAGCACAACCCCATCAAAACCTCAAAGGCCTCATTTTCGTTCCTATAACATTGCCTGAAACAGAATTCATCCACATATTTCTGTAGGTGTTTAAGGGAGACATGATGAAATATTCCATGAATCCCTCTTTTCAATAAAGCCCAGAAGCTTTCAATCCCATTGGTATGAACCCCATTGCCCGCGCTGAACATAACGTTATGGTCAATCATGATGCGGGTAAGATTCTTATTGTTAGGATAGTTCAGAATATTGTAGCCCTTGAACTGGTCAGTCATGACTTTGGTATTAGGTTTGCAAACCTTACTAAGGACATTGAATAATTGTTTGCCCGTTAATTGTTTCCCCTCTTCATTCCTATTGGCAACGACGGCATGAACTTTCCCAGTTCCCCTTTCTTTGACTCCAATAACAGGAACTTTGGCCGTTCCTCTTCCTCTAGGATTTTTCGGCAAATCGTCATCATCCCCATGTTCATTTTTCTTCCGGGGTTTTCCTCCAACATAGGTTTCGTCAATCTCAACAATCGCCTCAAAGGTTTCTCCTACCTCCCTTTTTGCCATTGCCCCTCTAATCTTGTGCATCATCCTCCAAGCGGTTTTATAGGAAACACCTAACTCCCTTTTCAATTGCATGGCTGAAATCCCTTTTTTAGACAAACAAACCATATTGATAGCATACAGCCAATGCCTTAAAGGCATTCTTGTTTCTTCAAAAATGGTTCCCTTGAAAATAGAGAATTCCATCTTACAGTTGTTGCAATAGGCATTGCGGCAATTATAGTGAGCGTGATAAACCTTCTCTGTTTTCCCACAAAACGGGCAAACTATTTTCCCCTCAAACCGTTTTTCAATGAGATATTTTGCCACGCTCTCATCATCAGGGAATTTTTCAATGAATTCGCGGTACGTCATGTTCTACTCCTTTCTTTTTCTAGGAGTAGTGTAATGGATTATGGAGGGATTGCAAGACTAAAGTATATAGTTCCGAAAATAATTAACTGTTTTCTATATAATGCCACTTTTCCTGCCTTCATCGCTCTCCCGTCTGCTGGTTCTTATCCTGGCGGTACTATTCAGTTCCTGTATTCTATGGGCAGATGAAGAGGAAGAGGACACTTTAGAAGAAACCGAGGAAGAAGCCTCAGGCTCCCTTAAAATCAAATCACAGACAAAACTCTGCTCCGCAGATTACTATATCAAGGGTGGAAATGGAGACAAAAATGAGGATAAAAAGAGGATAAACATTGGAATTGGAGAAGAAATCACTTTTCTGCTTGTCGGCAAACAGAAAGGCTCCATTAAAGAACTTAAATGGAACATTGAAGGAGATGGATTCAAAAAAACCAATTTAGACCAATTTACAGGAAACTTAAAAATTTCCTTAATTGCAAAGAATGATTTAAAAAAAGACACAACTGCTAAAATCAAAGCGGAAACAAGTGAAGGACTTCAGACAGCAATAACGATTAATATAAAAGTTCCTAACAAAATAGAAGGGAAAAAATACACAGGCACATTCGAAGGCTCCGACGGTCAATCCATTAATGTCAGCGATTACAAAATTCCGGCAGGCAGACACGGGGTCATTGGATTCATTGAGGTAACCTTGTCGCCTACGGATGTAAGTTTTAAGAATATTAATGTTATTGAAAAAGACGGAGGACTTCAGTGGAAAGGAAAAGACAATGGCAAGCCCAAACCTGCTCTGGCTTCCAACCATACCGGAAATGGAGCGGGAAAAATCGCTAGAATACAAGATAAAAACACGTTTTATGATTGTGTCAGTGAATTGGAGGATACCATCGTTGTTCTCGACACTATTAGGAAAACCAACGAAAATCCTCAAGAATTTTGGTGGGTATGTAATGCTCATGTCTATTTGAAAGACCAAAAGAAAGATTTGTTCCAGCTCGGTACGACAAATCAGGAATTTTACATTGAGGCTTTCTTGAAAGAGATAGCAACAAAAACGATCATCAAAAAATTTAACGTTACCTTTGAAAGAAACAGCAACGACGGTTAGAGTTACTATGAAAATAATGCCATTCCTATTTTTTTGTTTTGTCTTCTTCATCATCAGTTGGAATACAAATGCCGATAATTTTACTCTGGAAACTCCAGAGTGCATTGAACAATACAAAACTTCTCCTAACACCATCAAAAAGCTGAACGCCATACTAAAAGACAACCAGATTAAATCTTTTTACAATGAAGCAGAAAAAAACGAACTTACTTTCAGCATAACAACAAAGGATAATGTTTATACTGAACTGAAAAATAAAATATGGCACTGCTATCTCGTAGCTACGGCTCCTGTTTTTACTTTTAAAACATACCAAGAAACGGAACCGGATATTGATATAGATGATACGGCTGATCTTAGCCGTAAATCCATGGTATGCGGCTTTCTTGAAAAGTATATAGGACTAATCCGGGATTCCGGAGAAATCAAGGAACCTCTCAAAAAAACGATCATCCGGCGCCTTCTGCTCCCTTATTACGCACACATTCTGAAACAATTTAAAAATGCCCACGAGCACAATCCCTATAGTATCACCGAAACCAAGGAGCAGGGAGAACATAAACAAGAAAAAACCATTTACGTCACCTCCCGAAAACAGCTGGAAGAAATTTTTACCCGCATGAATGAAATCGCAGATGGAAAATCCTTCATCAATGCAAGAAACATCATCGTAAAAGACGAAGTCAACTATCTCGAGAAGGTTTTTATGGAACTCCTCGTCGCCGAATTTCCAGGTACATATGCTAAGGTAGAGGATTTTCTTCTTAAAGCCGGATATTCCAGGGAAGACATTCCCGGCCTGATTGACCGCACCGTCGGACGGGATGCTAAAACCGATTTTCTATACCAAGGCAGGCACCGGATTGAACATGACCGGCTTTTTAAAAAGAAGAGAAAGAAATAAAAAAATCCGGTTCTTTCCCTTAAAAATATCTTTCCGAGAATGGATATAGTTTTCTACCCAAGTAGCAACTCCCTTCCTTAAAAAAGGAATATAGGTATCTCCTCCTTCTTTTCCCGGTCCTTGCTTTTGCAAAGGCTGGGAGAGTTGTTTGAATATCCAGTCCTTCCCTACAGGGCAATGGCCCAGAGCACCTTCAGGTAGCGGCCTTCCGGGTACGTGCTCAGGAAGGGGTGGTCCCAGCCGGGGCCGGTCATCGCCATGATCTGGAGCTTGCGCCCCTGCCGCTGGGCGGCCTTAATCACGGTGTGCTCAAACTCCGCAGGGGAAAGCAGCCCGGAACAGGAACAGGTGACGAACAGGCCGCCGGGGCGCACGCACTGCAAGCCCAGCATGTTGAGGTCATGGTACTTCTTGATGCCTTCCTCATACCCCTCCCTGCCGATGATGAATTTGGGCGGGTCCAGCAGCACGGCGTCAAACAGCCGCCCGTTGCGCACCATCTGGCGCGCGTAGACAAAGGCGTCCGCATGCACGAAGTCGATGCGCTGCTGGTTGATATTGCCGTTCCTCTTCGCCATGGCGATGGCCTTTTCATCCAGGTCCACGCCCGTGACTTCCGCGGCGCCTCCCAGCATCTTGGCGGCAATGGAAAAGCCGCCGCTGTAGCAGCACAGGTCCAGCACCGTGGCTCCCTTCACCAGGGAGGCGAATTTAAGGCGGTTGTCCCGCTGGTCACAGAAGAAGCCCGTCTTGTGCCCCTGGGCGAAGTCCACTTCATAAGTGATGCCATTCTCCACAATCTTCACCAGCCGGACGGGAGCCGGGGATTCCGGGGCGTCTTCCGCGCGGATGCCCTCCATGCGGGCAATGCCCTCATCCACCTGCACCACATGGCGCTTTGTGCCGCACAGGCGGTGCAGCAGGGGCAGCCAGCGGTCCAGCCTCTGCCAGACGGCCAGCGTGCTCACCTCCAGGCTCAGCACGTCCGCGTAACGGTCCACCACCAGGCCGCCCAGGCCGTCGGAGTCACCGTGCAGCACGCGGTAAGCGTTGGTGGTTTCATCCAGGCGCAGAATCTCCCGGCGCAGCTTCACGGCGCGTTCCAGGGCGGCGTCCAGGTCCCGTTCGGTAAAGGCGTCCTTCCCGTGGTACACCACGCGCAGGGGCGTGCGGCTGGCCTCGTTCCAGAAGCCCGCGCCGAACAGTTCCCCGTTCTTGTCATAGACGTGCACCAGGCTTCCCGGGGCTATTTCCCCGCTCACGGAGCCGAGCATGCGGGGGAAAACGGCGGGATTGTACGTAAAGTATTTCAGCTCCACCCACGGCGTGAGCCATTGTTCACTGCCCTCCGGGGACTTGTTGACAAAAAGGTTCTTTTTGGGAGCCGTGCGCGGGCGCCCCGGCTGGGAGCGGCGGTCCCGGTAGGCGGGCCTGGGGCGGGAATCGCTAGAATCACGGGAATTGCGGAAATCGTTCATGAAATGCGGGAGAGGAAGGTTGAATCTGAGGCATAGCGGGCCACGGCCAGGTCGATGGCCTCTTCATACGTCCTCACGGGCCGCTTCATCAGGGAAGCGAGCCGTTCGCAGGACATGGCGGTATGCCGGGGCCGAGCATCCCTGAAACCGGCATGTTCGTCGAGCTTTTGTTCCGCCACGGGCGGAAAAGAAGGCAGCAGCCCGTGCTTCACGGCGCATTTCAGAGCGGTCACGGCATATCCGTGCCAGGAGACGGGTTCCCCGGACTGGCACAGGTGCAGCACGCCGGACGCGTCGCTTTCATAGGCCAGGAAACGGAGCCACCCGCACAAATCCTCCACCCACGCGGGCATGGACCATTTGTCCGCCACGGCGGAGAGGGGTTCTCCGTTCAGCGCCTTCCGCAGCACCATCTCCGGGAAGGAGAGCCGTTCCGGATTGCCGAACACCCAGGAAACGCGGGCAACCAGCGCCTCCGGCATTTCCTCCCGCACGCGGAGTTCCGCCTCCAGCTTGGATTCTCCGTACACGTTCACGGGGCGGCACTTGTCCAACTCCGTTTTCAGGCCGCCCCTCCTGCCGTCCAGCACGTAGTCCGTGCTCAGGTGGATGAAGCGCATGCCCTCCAGGCGGCAGATGCGGGCCATCATCTCCGGGGCCATGGCGTTCACGCGGTGCGCCGTCTCCGGATCATCCAGGCAGGCCTCCAGGCCGCTCACGGCGGCGCAGTTCACCACGTGGGTGGCGCCGGAGGAAAGCAGCACGTTTTTCAGGGCTTTTAAATCCTTTAAATCACAGGCGTCCCGTCCGCATCTCACCACTTCCATGCCTTCCTCTTCCAGATGCGCCGCCAGGCGGCTCCCCACACGGCCGCCCGCTCCGAACACCAATGTTCTGTACATGACACGGAGCTTAGCCATTCCCCCTCCAAAATCCAATGAAAACCTTTTTTCATCGTGACAAAAGATTGAAAGGCTGTTTGAATTAAAGTTGTGTTTTACCATGAATATTCTTTAACGGCCTGCGGTCCGCTGAACGCCAGAGCCGCGGAAGTATGCAGGAAAGGAGCCCTCATTAAAACGGATGAAGGCGGGTACGGCTGCATCCAGCCGTGGCCGGAGCTGGGGGACGCCACGTTGCAGGAGGAACTGGACGCGCTCAGGAAGGGAAACCCGCTGCCGCTGGGCATCCGCGCCTTGGAATGCGCCCGGACGGACGGGGAGGCGCGCGCGAAGGGCGCCAGCCTGTTTGACGGCCTGCACATTCCCGCCAGCCACGCCACGCTGCCCTCCTGCGTCAGCCCCGCCACCATCCGCATCATGGAATCCAAGGGGTTCAAGGCCGGAAAAATCAAGGCAAGCCCCAACCTGGCCGCCGCCCTGGAACGGCTGACCATGCTCGCCTCCATGGTCCCCGCCTGGCGCTGGCGGCTGGACTTCAACGGCTGCCTCAATGAAAACGACGCCCTGAAATTCTGGAAATCCCTGCCCCACCACCTGAAAACCCGGATAGACTTCATTGAAGACCCGTGCCCCTTCTCCGTCCAGAGCTGGGAACGGCTGGTGGACGCCGGCATGCCGCTGGCCCTGGACATGGGCTCGGACTCGGAGCACCAGCCGGCCATCTCCTCGGACCTGCCCATCATCCGCATCGTCAAGCCCGCGAGGGAAGCCACGCCGGAGTATCTTTACGAGCCCCCCGTGTTCACCACCGTCATGGACCATCCCGTGGGGCAGCTCTGGGCCGTCTACCAGGCGGCGGACTACTACCGCAACGCCCTGCCCACGGAAATCCCCCTCTGTGGCCTTTGCACGCACCTCCTGTTTGAACCGGACCCCTTCCTTGACCAGATGGGCGGCATGAACCCGCAGGTAGCCGTTCCCGCCGGAACGGGCCTGGGCTTTGACGGGATGCTGGAAGCCCTGCCCTGGAAAAAACTCTGACAGGACGCCGTGCTCTCCCGGAACCCCGTCCGGCCATAAAAAAGGCATGAAGCGGAACGCGCCTCATGCCTTCGTCATTTGCCCGGGAACAACCGGAAAAGCCCTTTACTTCGGTTCCGCGGCGAACTTGAGGCCGGGATACTCCTTCACGTTGCAGCCGGGCGTCTTGGGGTTCACCTGCACGGGAACGAACGTGAACATCCACCGGCGCGCGGAATTGTTGCTGGGACTCTTCACCAGCACGCGGTTCCAGCCCTTCTTCAGGGGAACCATGGAAGGCTCCCGGAAATGGTAGTTCTCATCCACCAGCACGCCGCCGTTGCGCGGCTTCTTCCATTGCGGGGGAGCAATCTCCTGCCCGTTCACGAAGAACCTGGGATTCGCGTGGAACCACTTGCCGGGAACGCTCGCCGGGCCGTTGCGCCAGTCGGACGTGGCCCAGGTATGGCCGCTGATCCAGAAGGGCACCGTCTGCGCCTTCGGGGAATAAATCCAGGTCTGCGCGTAATAGGTGTGGTTCTTGTGGGGATACGCCCCCATCTTCGCTCCGTTGAACAGCGTCGGGAAATCGCAGTAATGCTTGAAGATGATGGTGGCTCCGGTGTAGGCGTCCTTGGACCACTCGTAGGTAACGCCGTCAATCTCGTAGGAATCCTTCATCTTCCCGGTCTTGTTGTCCGCCTCCGGGGCGAACTCCGTTTCCGTCTTCCCTCCGTTGGGAATGGGGCCCAGCAGCTTCCACGGAATATTGGCCTGCCGCACGTAATTGAACTCCTTGTTCACGAAGAAGCGGTCCCGGATGGCGAGCACGCGGTTCTCGTACTCCGCAAATCCTTTCAGCAGCGGGTCCCCCTGCACGGGCAGGTTGGAGAAATACTTCATGTATTCGTCCTGGTTGGGGTCTCCCTGCACCTTTTCATGGGGATTGTTCCACAAGGGCTCGGAAACGAACGCCATCCCTGCGTAAACGGGCGTCTGGAGAACCTGGTTGCGCGGGTCCGTAATTTCCAGGTCCGGGAAGGAGCACAGCATCATGCCCAGGCCGTCCGCATTCTGGAACGGGCAGGCCCGGCGGAAGTACATGGTCATGGCCGTTTCAAACGGATCGAGGTGGTTCAGGTAGGTCTCCAGGGAATCCACGTACTTGGACCCGTTGACAGGCCATGCGCCGCGGTTCTGGCGGCCGGACCACAATTGCAGGATGGAGCCGTTATAGCCCTTAGGCGTCAGACCGGGGTGCCACCTCATGGGCGTGCGGCCGCAGGACTCCACCGCATTGATGTATTCCTTCAGAATGTCATTGTTCACCTGCTCGTCCTTGCCGTGGGCCTCGTCCGTGCCGATGTGGATGATGGGCATCTTCTCCTTGGGCACCAGGGCGCACATCTCCTTGATCAGGGCCACCAGGGCCTTCGTGGCCTTTTCATCGCTCATCTTCACGTTGAGGGCCTTCCGGAACGCCTGGCTGTGCCCCGGCATGTCCATCTCCGGAATCAGCAGAATGTTGCGCAGGCGGCAGTACTCCACCAATTGCTTGAACTCCTTCTGCGTGTAGAATTTGCCCGGCATGCGGGTGAAATTCTTGGGATCATTCAATTCCGGATAAATCTTGGACTCCAGCCGCCAGCCGGGATGCTCCGTGAAATGGAAGTGGTACACGTTCAGCTTAAGCTGCGCCATGGAATCCAGCTCCTGCGCGATCAGGGGGAGCGGCATGTAATTGCGGCCCACGTCGTTCATGAACCCGCGGATTTCAAAATCCGGCCAGTCCACGATGTCGCAGGCGGCGATGGTCGTCGTCCCGCCGCGGCGCAGAAGAAGCTGCTCCAGCGTCTTCATGCCGTAATAAAACCCCCTGGTGTCCGCCGCCGTAATCAGCGCGCCGCCGGGAGTCACGCGGAGTGAATAGGCCTCCTCCTTCAGCTTGGGATTCTCCGTGCCGGCCTTCACCTCCCCCTTCACGAACTTGACGGCGAACGCCCCGTCCGGAGCCACCTTCACCCGGTGGTCCGCCAGGAAGGACTTCAATTCGGAAACGATGAACTTCATCTGTTCCGGATAGGAAGTCCTGGACGGAGACGGGGCCAGGATGCGAACGGACTGCACGGGAATGGCCTTGCCGGTCCAGTGCAGCTGCTGGGGCTTGGGAACCAGGGGCGGCTGGTCCGCCGGGAACAGCCTGTAATTGGCTCCGTTCGCCGGGAAGGAGGGAGCCGTATCCTGCCCCCACGCCCCGGCGCACGCCATGCACATCCACGCAAACGATAATAAAAGGAACTTCATGCGGGTAATAATACGCCCGCAAAGGCCCCTGCCTGTCAAATCTATCGTGTTCCACAGCCCGGAAAACGGGTTCCCGGCAGCGGTTTTTGCAAAAAGACCAGAACCCGCGCCTACATGACGGAGGGAGGCTTGACGGCCTGCGCGGCGGGGTGGTCTTCAATCTCCCCGGTGGTTCCGTTCACGGCCACGCCGCGGCGCACGGCGTAAAGCCCCGCTTCCTCCTCCTTCTTCCCGGCCACAAAGGCCCAGTAGTAACTGTTCCGGTCATGGTAGCAGGCCCACTCTCCGGCAATGCCGGGGCGCGCCTCCATCAGCAGGGAATAGGAATCCGCGGGGGAAACCTTGAAGCCCCTGGGCGTATCCAGCCCGGAGGAGGGAAAGGACCGGATGTCCCCTCTCCACACCAGGTCCAGGGGGGAGGTGGACAGCAGGCCGTCCGCAAGATGGCTGCCCGCCAGCATCTGCCCGGTGCCGAGCATGGGCAGGCAGGAAGAGCATAGAAGGGCGCCTCCGCAGACGGCGGCAAGGCGCAGGAAAGGGCAAACGGAAAAAGTCATGGCGTGTTCCTGGAAAAAGGCGGAAAGGAATCAACCCCCAAAAGCTTCCCCAGTCAATCAAAAACAGGCCTTTCCGGCCGCTCCGGCGGAAAAATGCCCGCTCCCCGGACGGGTGGACAGCTTGACAACCCCTCCGCGCATTCCTATAGTTTGCCTCCCGTCTGAAAAGGAGGTCCGTCCATGGCAGCCCAGTCACGCAACATCGCAGAATTGGAAAACGCATCCGTATGGCGTCTGCTGGTCCAGTACTCCCTGCCCTCCATCGCCGGCATGGTGGTGTACTCCCTGTACAACATCATTGACAGCGTCTTCATCGGCCACGGCGTGGGCCCCCTGGCCCTGTCCGGCTTGGCCGTCACCTTCCCCATCATGAACCTGACCTTTGCGCTGGGCACGCTGGTGGGCATCGGCGGGGCGGCCATCAGCTCCATCCGGCTGGGCAAGAAGGACCAGGAGGGGACGGAGCGCACGCTGGGGAACGTCCTCATCATGAGCCTGATCGCCGCCGTGGTGCTGGTGGTTCCCACACTGCTCTTCCTGACGGAAATCCTGACCGCCTTCGGCGCCAGCGGGCAGACGCTCACGTACGCGTACGACTTCATGCTCGTCACCCTGCTGGGGCTGCCCGTCACGTACGTCTTTTTCAACCTCAACCACGTGATGAGGGCCACCGGCTACCCGAAAAAGGCCATGGGCTCCACCCTGCTCTCCGTGGGGATCAACATCATCCTGGCTCCCATCTTCATCTTCTGGTTCAAATGGGGCATCACCGGGGCAGCCCTGGCCACCCTGCTGGCCCAGGTCACCGGCATGGCGCGCGTGCTGCTCCACTTCTCGGACGCGGCCAGCACGGTCCACTTCCGGCGCGGCATCTGGGAACTGCGGAAGGCCATCGTCACCGGCATCCTGTCCATCGGCATGGCTCCGTGCCTGGTGAACGTCTGCGGCAGCGCGGTCACCATCGCCATCAACAGGCAGCTTGCGGACCACGGGGGGGACCTGGCTATCGGCGCTTACGGCATCATCAACCGCATTCTCATCCTGTTCGCCATGCTCGTCATCGGCCTCACGCAGGGCATGCAGCCCATCATCGGCTACAACCACGGGGCCATGAAGCCGGGGCGCGTCCTGCTCACCCTCAAGTACGGCGTGCTGGCGGGCACTTCCTTCACCACGCTGGGCTTCCTGGCCTGCGTTTTCTTCCCCCGCGGCATTGCCGGGCTCTTCACGGATGACGCCGCGCTCATCAGCCTGGCGGCCAACGGCCTCACCATCTGCGTGCTGGCCTTCCCGCTCATCGGCAGCCAGATCATCATCGGCAACTTCTTCCAGGCCATCGGGAAGGCCCGTCTGGCCATCTTCCTTTCCCTGACGCGCCAGATGCTCTTCCTGCTGCCGTTCCTGCTGGTGCTGCCCAGGTTCTGGGGCCAGGACGGCGTCTGGGCCTCCCTCCCGCTGGCGGACGTGCTCTCCTTCATCGTCACCCTGCTCTTCATCCGGAGGTTCCTCAAATACTACCGGCTGAAAAACAGGCACTACCTGGACCACAGCACGGCCGAAGCGTGAAGCCCTTCCAGGGAGCGCCGCAGGCCTCTGCGGCTTCGGAATGAACAGGCGGACAAAGGCCGCGCCCTCTCTTTCCACACTCGTTCGCTGACGCTCGTTTTTCCAGCAGCAGCAAGGGCCAGTTTCACTCCTGACGGCTCGCGGGCAAGTTCAGTCCGGCCCTGGCGGAAAGCCCTCTTTTCCAGCTTTCCACACGTTCTCCCTGACATTTTGCGGGACATAACACCGGCAGTATGCCGAACGCGCCGCGCTTTAAGGACTCTATTTTGTTGACGGCTTCGTGTGAAATCATCATCCGGAGCCCCGCCCGGCAGACGCCAGGGAACCGTCTTCCCCATCAGCCGGCCTCCTGAAGGCGGAACAACCCGAACGACATTTACAAGGAATCTGACAAAATGAAAAACGGAATCATGATGCAATATTTTGAGTGGAACCTGCCCAATGACGGGCAGTTCTGGAACAAGCTGAAGGAAGACGCCCCCCATCTGGAAGAGATAGGCGTCACAGCCGTCTGGATTCCCCCGGCCTACAAGGGCAAGGAACAGAACGACGTGGGCTACGGCACCTACGACCTGTTTGACCTGGGGGAATTCGACCAGAAGAACACGGTCCGCACCAAATACGGCACCAAGCAGGAACTCCAGGACGCCATCAAGGCCCTTCATGAACACCATGTGGGCGTCTACCTGGACGCCGTCATGAACCACAAAGCCGGAGCGGACTATACGGAAAAATTCATGGCCAAGGAAGTGGACCAGCAGAACCGGGACAAGGAAATCACGGACGCCTACGAAATCGAAGGCTGGACCGGCTTCAACTTCCCCGGCCGCGGAGACAAGTACTCCGACTTCAAATGGCACTGGTACCACTTCACCGGCACGGACTACGACGCCGCTACGGAAAAAACTTCCATCTTCAAGATCATGGGGGACGGGAAAAGCTGGAGCGAAGGCGTGGATGAAGAAAACGGCAACTATGACTACCTCATGTTCGCCAACCTGGACTTCGACCACCCGGAAGTGGTGAAAGAAATGGAAAAATGGGGCGTATGGGTATCCCGGGAACTGGACCTGGACGGCATGAGGCTGGACGCCATCAAGCACATCAATGACGAGTTCATCAAGAAATTCCTGGCCGCCGTCCGCAAGGACAGGGGAGAGGATTTCTACGCCGTGGGCGAATACTGGAAGCAGGACCTCGACTCCCTGAACGAATACCTCAAGGAGGAACGCTACAAGGTGGACCTGTTTGACGTGCCCCTGCACTACAACATGTACCAGGCTTCCAAGCAGGGCCGTGATTACGACCTTTCCAAGATTCTGGACGGCACCCTGGTCCAGAACCACCCCACGCTGGCCGTCACCTTTGTGGACAACCATGACTCCCAGTGGGGCAGCTCCCTGGAATCAGCCGTGGAAGACTGGTTCAAGCCCTCCGCCTATGCGCTCATCCTGCTCATGAAGGAAGGCTATCCCTGCATCTTCTACGGGGACTACTACGGAGTAAGCGGCAACCCGCCCATGCACCGCGGCATCATCGACAACCTGCTGGAAATCCGTAAAAACCATGCCTTCGGGGAGCAGAACTACTACTTCGACCACCCGAACACCATCGGCTTCACCCGCGTGGGGGATGACGACCACCCGCATTCCGGCGTGGCCGTGCTCATCTCCAACGGAGAGGACGGGGACAAGGTGATGAACGTGGGCAAGCAGCACGCCGGGGAAACCTGGAAGGAAGCCACCGGAAACGTGGAGGAAACCGTCACCATTGACGAGGAAGGCAACGGCCAGTTCCTCGTCCACGGCGGCAACGTAGCCGTCTGGATTCCGGAAAACGCTCCGCAGGACCCCAAGCAGGACGCGAGGGTGGAAGACGAGGAATAAATTGAATGATTGCCCCGCCGGCAGGCAAGCCGGAGCGGGCGTGGAGGAACGGCCTGTCCCGGCGCCGGAGCATCTTTCCGGAACGCGGGTCAGGCCGTTCTGACTTTAATCACCAGTTTACGGAGAGCCCCTTCCCCGATGCAGCCGGCATGGGCGTCCTCCGGGAAAAAGACGGCGAACTGCCCCGGCTTCACGGTAAAAGAGGTGTCCGGCGCATCGTCGTAATGCTGCGCGTCCTTTTCCATGTTGAACGGTTCGGAAGGCTTTTCCAGGGCAGAGCGGTCCTTCCACGCAAACCCTTCCTCCCGTGAAAGGGGAACGTGGATGTCAATGAACCTGTCGTGCACTTCCATGCGGGCCTTCTCCGGCTTCTTCATCGCCGGCTCATTCACCATCACAATCAGGGCGTCTTCCTCCAGGACGTGGGGGCCCGGTTCCAGGGAAGCCGGACCGGCCTCCCTGACAAAATCGAAAGCCCGCTGGAAAAGGGGATTCAAAGACTCGTAACGGGCGGAATCGGAAAGGGAGGCAATAATCATGGCGCAGGCTCCATCCCGGAGCGGTCTCATTGTAACGGGCCGGAAAAGCCCGTCAAACCCTTTGACCCTTTTCCATGGGAATTCCCGGACTTGCCGGGACACGGCGCACGCCGGCCCCCACTTCCCGCTCCGGACAATTCCTGACCGGCCCCCCGTCCGGCGGAAGGAAAGCCGTGAAACCGGAGTTTCAGGAAACGGACGGGGAGGCACTGGCTCCATCCGCCTCCCTTTATTGAGGTATTCCTCCCCCGCGGCTGCCAACTACAAGCATCACCAGCGCAGGAAAACACCTTCTTAACGTCTCCATAATATATTCTGTTTCAATTACATAAAACATAGAGAAGACCATGCATCGGATTAACAATCCGGAGTCAAGCATGAACATTTGAAAGAAAAACGTTTTCGGGAAATTTCCCTTGTCCATACTCCGTAAATCGTCAGCTTCTGTTCCTGATGCAATAGATTTTCTCTTCGTTCCGCAACGAAGCAGGGAAGCCCGAACTTCCGGGAAAGACGCGTCTGGGAAAGGAAACAGCCATGAGATGAGGAGCAGGCTCCCGTCCTTTCCAGGCGAAAGGCAACCTGCAAAAGAAACGGTGGATTTGCACCTCCCGCGCTTGGAAACGGAAGGCTCCCGCCTTTCGTGGGTAAAAAATCTTTCCGCAGCGCAGCGGAGGTTCTCCTTCAATAGCCGCCATCCTGCTCCGGCGAGAGTATCCATTAGGGCCGGGAGTTCCCAATTCCCAGGCAGTATGCGGGCTTGGAAGAAAACGGGAAAGTGTTTGTTAACCATGCATTTGAGCTTTCCTTCGTTCCCGTTTGAAACGTCTCCGGAGCTCCGCGGATTGTTAATCCGGTAGTTTGCGAATAATTCAATCATTCCACACGAATATGAAGAAAGCATTATACCTCATCATCCACCTGGCCGTGGCCTCTCTGGCAGGCGTCGCTGCGGCGGCAACCGTCGAGCTGATGCCCGACATCGGCGCCATGACGGGCCAGGGCTACAACTCAGCGGGACGCCTTGCCGGGGACGGCATCACGGGAGACGACGTTAAAAACTGGCTCGGTTCCCGGGCTGACGGATGGTACACCACTACCGGCAACGGCGACATGCGCTGGGGGAACGCCACCTCCAACACGGAAGACCAGACCATCAACCTGCCCAGCATGTCCGGCACGGCGGGCGTCTGCTTCGGTCTGAAAATGACCATTGAAAACATTCAGGATTACTCCGGCCTGAGCTTCAGCATGAACCTCACCCCGTCCGGAACCACCGGAACGTACACGTATTCCGTCTGGTATGAAACCAGGGACGGGGAAATGGTGGAACTCTGCAAGGGAACGAGGAACAATGACGGCTCCCCCTGGAACGTTCACTATGACCTCACGGAAGACCAGTTGAGAGCCATGAAGGAAAACGGCAACGGCAAGGTCTATGCCGTGGTGGGAAGCTCCGGAGGCCGGGGAGGAGATAACGCCACCGTGGAAGACCTTTCCCTGGAAGGGACGCTGGCCGTCCCCGAACCGGCCGCGGCCTCCCTGGGCCTGCTGGGGCTTGCCGCCATGATGCTGCGCCGCCGCAGGGTGCGCGCCTGAAATGTGCTTTCTTCCAATGAATCAAGGCTGTTCCTTCACCGGAACAGCCTTTTTCATGTTCCGGCGTCTTCTCCAGGAGCAACCATGGAGACGGCTTTCCGGCCTTTCCCCTTTTCCTTCATCCGGCAATTAGTCAGTCAGAAAACCCTTCCGTCCGCCGGAAGGCGGTCCCAGCCGTTTTCCCTGCCTTATGAACACGTTATTGCCCGCGAGGCAACGCAAAACGCTTGCCATCCCGCAACCGGTAGTATATTAGAGTAACTGTAAGCCATCAACTGCACAATGATCACACAAAAGACCCCATCCAGCTCCTACCGGCCTTCCTATGACCGCACTCCCAAATATACCGTGAAACAGGTTGCGGAAATGATGGAGATGTCCGCCTACACCATCCGCTACTATGAAAACGCTGGATTGATTCCGGACGTGGACCGCAGCGGAGGCAATGCCCGCATGTTTTCAGACTACACCCTGGGCTGGCTGCGCCTGGTTCACTGCCTCCGGATGACGGGCCTCCCGATTGAAGGCGTCAAGCACTACATCGACCTGTGCCAGGAAGGGGACACCACCATTCCGGAACGCGCCGAACTGATTTTCAAGCAGGAGAAAAGCCTCCGTGAACAACTCCGCATCCTGAAAAAGCAAATGGAAGTCTTGAAGTACAAGAAGAAATTCTACCAGGATCTTTTGAACAACCACAGGCCGGACAGCTGCAATCCGCTGAACCACGTCAGCGCCAGCGAACCGAACATCGCTCCGGAAGAATAATCTTTCCCTTAAATCCGCAACAGGAGGCATCCGGGAATTCCAGTGGAATTCCCGGATGCCCCGTTTTTTCCTTCATTTCCCGTCAGGGAGAAAAACCTTCCCGGCTGCCCCCCTCTCCGAAGGAAAAGGAGGAAACGCCGGAAAATCCCTGCGCTTTTATTTGCTTCCCGTCGCCTCCGCATACTCCGCATCGGTCACGGGGCCTCCCCACGCCGTCCTGTTGGAAGCCGCCCTGGGCGTGATGCCGAGGTGCACGAACTCACTGTCCGGAGCCGCGCCGTGCCAGTGCTCCGTATTGGCCGGGATTTCCACCACGGAACCGGGCGTCAGGCGCCGGGCGGCCTTGCCGCGCTCCTGGTAGTATCCCGTGCCTTCCGTGCAGAACAGCACCTGGCCCACGGAATGGCTGTGCCAGTTGTTCCGCGTGCCGGGGGCAAAGGTGACGTTATAGGCGGACATGTCGTAATCCCTGTTGTCCACCAGCATGGCTACCCAGGCTTTTCCGGTGAAATTGGCCGGAGCCGGCTCCCCTTTGGGGAAGGCGTCCTTCTTCCCGGCAGCGGCGGATACGGCCAGAATGGCCTCCACCTGCCCGTCAGTCAGGCCGTTGTGCTTCCCGATGCGGATGTGGGAGTTCAACTGGCTTTCCGTGCCCGTCATGGCGGCCAGGGCCGCGATGGTGGCGAGCTCCCGGGTCTTCCAGTCCATATTGTCGCGGCCAAAAATGTCCCCGAACAAATGCGCCTTCAGGAACTCGTCAATGGCCGGGGCGAACAGGAAAAGATCCCCCTTCACCGGAGCGCCGCAAAGCTTCGTCTGGTTGGCCGTGCCAAAGTCGATGCTCTTTCCGGCGGGCGGCGCTCCCGCCTCCGCTCCCACCGTATCATTGATGCCGCGCGAGGCGCGGCCCTTGGCCAGAACCATCAACTCATTGAGAGCGTTCAGGCTGCGTGGAAAACCGCAATAGGCATACATCTGGACCAGCACCTCCTTGAGCTCGTTCAGGGTCAGTCCGGCGTCCAGCCCCGCCGTCAGGGCGTTCCGCAGGCCGGGCATGTCGCCCCTGGCCGTATGGGCGCTGATGGCGGCAATCTGTTGTTCTTTTGGCGACAAGGCGCTTGTATCGTTATTCATGGTTTGGGCTTCTGAAAGGTTCATCAGACAGGCAAGGGAAAAAGCCATTCCCGCAAGGGTTCGTTTCATAAGGAGCATTATTTGTTGATGGTGATTGTGTCATTGACCCACTTGACCAGCGCGGGCCTGGCCGTCCGGATGCCTTCCCCGGCAAAAGCTCCGCCCTTGAGAACGGTGGACTTGGGGCACAGCTTCCGCACCTCGTCCCCACAGCGCGCCATGCCGCCGCCTCCGTGCGTCACAAACGGAATCACCGTCTTGCCGGAAAGGTCGTGGCTTGCCAGGAAAGAGGCGACCGGAGGCGCAATCGTGCTCCACCAGTTGGGACTGCCGATGAAAATCACGTCGTACTTGCTCATGTCCTCCACCCTGGCGGCCAACTCCGGACGGAAGCCCTCCTGAATCTCCTTTTTAGCCTGTACCGTGCATTCCCGGTACTCGGCGGGATAAGGCTTGACCGGCTTGATTTCAAACAGGGTTCCGCCCGTCGCCTTCTGAATCTGCGCAGCGGCGTACTTCGTATTGCCGCCCCATGAATAATAGGCAATGAGAACCTTGGAGGGTTCCGCGGAAACCTTGGGCTGTTCCTGTCCCGAGCATCCGGCCCCCGTCATCAGGGCGGCCGCCAGCGTGCATATCATTGATATTGTTTTCATGAATTTAATGTCTGGGTTGGAAGGCCGCGCAGAAAACAGCCCGGGAAGAAAAACGGCTTCATCCGGCAGTCTCCGTGCACGAACCTTGTTCCTTCTTCCTGTCTAAACGTTAGAGCAGCTATAAGTCAACATGTTTTCCCTCATCTGTTCCAAAGATTGCACCCACTCCACTCTAAACTCTCAACTCTCAACACTCTTATTCCTCTTTCCGGAGCCGGATCAGCACGATTTCCGAAGGAACGCCGATGCGGATGGGAAAGCCGTTCCAAATCCCCGCCCCGTTGGAGACATACAGCTTCATACCCCCCACCGTGTACAATCCGGACACAAAGCCCTCGTTGAACCGGGCCACCAGCCGGTCAATGCCGGCAATCATGCCGCCGTGCGTATGGCCGGAAACCTGGAGGTCCACGCCGTGCTCCGCCGCTTCCGGGGCCAGCCGCGGCTGATGGGCGGCGAGGATGCGCACGCCCTTTTCCGGGGCTCCCGCCAACGCCTTGCGTATATCCGGCTCCTCCTTTCCCATGATGCCGGCTACAGGATCCGTCACCCCCGCCAACACTACCGCGCCCCCGCCCGTCTGCACATGTTCATTGTGAAGCATACGGATGCCCAGGATGGGCAGGAACTCCATCCACTCCTCATAACCGGAATAATACTCATGATTGCCCGGCACGCCGAACACCCCGTACCTGGCCTTCAAATCCGCAAGCGGCCTCAAATCATCCCCGTGCACGGGAACCGTCCCGTCCACGAAGTCCCCGGCAATAATGACGATGTCCGGATTCAGGGCATTCGTGCGTTCCACAATTTTCCTGATGCGGTCCGCACGCGTGATGCCGTCCACATGAAGGTCCGCCAGCACGGCGACTGCCAGGCCGTCCGCCCCATCCGGCAGATGGTTCACGGAAATCGTTTCCTCCTTCACCCGCGGCACCCCGGTTCCTCCGGCCATCCCCACGGTAGCCAGTACGGCGGCGAAAACCAGCAGGGCAAGGTTCACCCGGTTGCCGATGATGCGGAACCGTTCCGTCCTCTTCTTCCGCAGGCAGAACAGAACCAGCAGGTACAGGAGGCGCGCCACGTCCGCCGCCAGCAGCAGGAAAAAGAACAGGAAAAGCACGGAGAACAGCCATGCAGCCGCCAGCAGGACGCCTTCCGGCAGAACCGGGGAGAAAAACATGGGGCCGCCGAACAAATGCAGCAGATGGAATTTGAACGCCGCCACCGCCAGAAGGACGGCGAGCAGGGCCTTCCAGCCCCATTTCAGTCTAAGCGGCAGAATGGCGCGGCAGAAAACGTAAACCGCCAGCAGTGCTCCGAAAATCAGTATCATGTGTCTCTTGCTTAAAATGGCTTGAACCCCGCCGGAACGGGAAGAACGCTGTCCTTCCCCTGCGAACAACCGGCAGACGGCTTATCATGTTGAGTCCCTCACCGTAATCAGCTTCCTTCAAAGTCAGCCGCAGAACCGCCTTATTTCAGATGCTCCTGAAAGAACTGCTCGATTTTGCCGAAAGGAATAACCCCGGCTTGATTGTCATAGAGATCCACATGGCTCGCGCCGGGAATGATCATCAGCTCCTTGTTATCCCCTTTCAACTTCTTGAAGGCATCCTCGCTGAAATAGCGTGAATGGGCTTTTTCTCCGTGAATCATGAGCACGGCGCTGCGGATTTCACCGCTGTACGCCAGCAGGGGCATATTGATGAACGAGAGCGCGGAGGTGGTATTCCATCCGCCGTTCGAGTTGAGCGAACGCTTGTGGTAGCCGCGGGGCGTCTTATAGTAATTGTAGTAATCCTTCACGAATCCTGGGGCATCGTCAGGCAGGGGATCGGGCACGCCCCCCGCGAGCGCATAAGAACCGTTTTTTGCATCGGCGGTGCGCTGGGCATTCAGTTGTTTGCGAAGCTCATAACGGGCGTCGGCGTCCATCGCGTCAAAATAGCCGTTGGCGTTCACTCGGCTCATATCGTACATCGTGGACGCTACCGTCGCCTTGATGCGGGTGTCGATAGCCGCCGCGTTCACCGCCATGCCGCCCCACCCGCAAATGCCGATGATTCCGATACGTTCGGGGTCCACGTCGTCTCGTGTGGAGAGGTAGTCGACGGCTGCGGAGAAATCCTCCGTATTGATGTCCGGGGAAGCGACATAACGGGGTTCCCCGCCGCTCTCTCCCGTATACGAGGGATCAAACGCGATCGTTAGAAAACCGCGCTCGGCCATCGTCTGGGCATAGAGCCCGGAAGATTGTTCCTTCACGGCTCCGAAGGGGCCGGAAACGGCGATAGCCGGCAACTTTCCGCCGGCCTTCCGGGGGATATACAAATCCGCGGCCAGCGTAATGCCGTAGCGGTTGCGGAAGCTTACCTTGCGGTGGTCTACCTTGTCGCTCTTCGGAAACACCTTGTCCCATTCCTGCGTTAAATTCAGTTGTTCGTTCATGATCCTGTCCGTGTTGGCGTTATTATTTTCAGCGGATAAGCTCCCTGCACAGCAAATGCAGGCGGAGAAAGCCGCGCAAAACCTTTTAAATGAATGCCCTGTCATCTTTCCAATACTTAAGGTGAATTACTGCTTTCCGTAATTGATCAGGTACAGGACTGACTCCGGGTCCTGATGGCACAGGAAAAGGCTCTCTCCGCGGTCCAGCCTGGCGATGGCCCCCATGTCCTCCCGGGAAAGTTCAAAGTCAAAGACGTTGAAATTCTCCTCCATCCTTTCCCGGTGGGTCGTCTTCGGAATGACGATGACGCCGCGCTGGATCAGGAAGCGCAGGGCCGTCTGCGCCGGAGTCTTGCCGTACTTCTCTCCGATGTCCTTCAGCACCGGATTCGTGAAAAATCCATTGCGGCCTTCCGCGAAGGGCCCCCAGGATTCCACCCGGGTGCCGTACTTGGCCATGAGTTCCTGGGCCTTCACCTGCTGGTTGAACACGTGCGTTTCCACCTGGTTGACGGCGGGCTTGATCTCGCAGAACTCCGCCAGGTCCACAAAACGGTCCGGATAAAAATTGCTCACGCCGATGGCGCGGACCTTTCCGGCCCGGTTAGCCTCTTCCATGGCCCGGTAAGTGCCGTAATAATCGTTGAAGGGCTGGTGGATGAGCAGCAGGTCCACGTAATCCGTGCGCAGCTTGCGCAGGGACTCGTCAATGGAAGCCTTCGCCTTTTCATACCCGCCGTTGGTAATCCACACCTTCGTGGTGAGGAACAATTCCTCGCGCGGCACCCCGCTCTTCTCCGCCGCGCGGCCTACGGCCTCCTCATTGCCGTAAATCTGGGCCGTATCAATGGAACGGTAGCCGGCGCCGATCGCGTCCAGCACGCAGCGCTCGCACTCTGCGGCGTCGGGAATCTGAAAAACTCCAAAGCCCAGGATGGGCATGACAACTCCGTTATTTAATGTAATTTCTTCCATAATTATTTCTGGTTGTATTTTTTAATAAAATCAAGATAAATCCTTATACCTCACCTCCTTCAAGGAAGGTCCGCGCAAGGGGCATCGTCCATTTCGACATTCGCTCCATCCATCAAACGGAAAAGTTGTCCGATGGCAGTCGACTTCCTGAAAGAACATCCTTTAGTGGACTATCATCATAGCGTTGCCACCGTAGGAGGAGAATAAAGCTCCGGTACGCTGCCTATATTGTTTTCATATTCTTCTCTATTTGTTTGTTTTTATTTTCAGAAATATCTCAGGCATGCCTGCCGGATCAAGGGCATGCATGTCCACTAAGTCGAGGCTCTTCACCATGTGCAGCGTAGCCGTCTTGTACTTCCGGAAGTGAGCGGTCTGAATATGATACCGGTAGGCTTCGGGAGAAGCGTAGATTTCGAGGATGCGGATTTGTGTGGAATCCCGCTTCATCTGCATCGGGAAAATGCAAATAACTCCCGATTCCTCTTTGACCGATGTAGCTCCTACCACAGAGGCATATTCCAGATATTCTTTCAAATACTGGGGATATACTTCGATTTCGGAAATACGGATTAACATATTCTCTGCTGAAACGGCCGGCTTCGTTTGGGCTGATAGCTGGAACGATGTGATCAAAATCAATAAGCTGATAAAAAGATATCTTTTCATTCTCTTTAAAACGATAACTGATTATTTGGCTTTCTACGGCAGTGTCTGCGCGACGTTCTCATCAGATTGATTTTAGGCCCCCTCTTTATGGAATAAACGATGTGTATTCCCATGGCCCCCCTCCCGCCAAGTCGCAGTAGAAATGACGGAGGTTCCCCTCCCAGTCCACCGACTGCATCAATCCCTTTGCCTTCATTACGGAATGCACCGCTCCATCATCAGTATCCATTCTTTAACGTCATCGGATTTAACAAGCCTGCTAAGATTCCAGCTTCTTCAGCTCATACTTCCTGGTGCCCAGGCCTATCTGTTCGGCGTAATCCACCGTGTGCCGCCCATGGCGGCTTTCAATGCGCTCAATCAGGGGTTTGCTGTTGTCTCCGGCGGAAGGCTTGACGGCGTAAACGAGGTCCAGGCAGGCCTGGTCCAGCGCCACCGGGTCAAGGGAAGCCAGAATGCCGATGTCCTTCATCTCCGGGTCATGGGGGTGGGCATCGCAATCGCAGTCAATGGACAGCTTGTTCATCACGTTGATATACAGAATCCTGTCCCCGAAGTAATCGGCCACCGCCTGAGCGGAGGCGGCCATGGACTCCAGAAAGTCGTCCTGCGCGGCCAGATTGTTCCACACGGCGGCAACGTCCCGCGTTTTTCCGGCGGAATGGATGTACGCCTTGCCGCTTGCGGAAGCCACGCCGATGGACTGGTTCTTGATCACGCCGCCGAAGCCGCCCATGGCGTGCCCCTTGAAGTGGGCCAGGTTGATCATGAAATCATAATTCTTCAAATGGTTCCCTACGATATCGTATTCCAGGTGCTTCCTGTCCTTCACCGGAATGGTGAACTCTCCCTCCGCGTCCATGATGTCCACCCTGGCAATGTCGGAAAAACCGTGCTCCTTCGCGGCACGTAGGTGGTCTTCCGTCCGGGACCGCTTGCCGCCGTAAGCCGTATTGCACTCTACGATGGTGCCGTTCACGCGGTGCACCAGGCCCTTGATCAGGGCCGGACTCAGGAAATTGCGGCCGCCCGGCTCCCCGGTGCTGATCTTGACGGCCGCCTTTCCCGTGGCCGGACGCCCCAGGGCCTCGTAAATTCTTACGAGAGCCTCCGGAGAAATCTCCTTCGTCATCCATACCCTGGAAGCTCCGTTCTTCTCCGCGGCCGCGCCCAGCGCATATTCCGGCAAGGCCAGGCACGCTAGGGCCGCGGTGGAAGACTGGAGCCACGCTCTTCTCGTCATATTGTTTCTCATGGCAACTTGATTGTTTGTTCTTGATGATCGTTCTTCGCGCTCTCTCCATTGAGACCTTTCAGGCCGCCGGCCGCGTTCATGTTCCGGAAACGCGGCCGCCCAGCGTACGGCAGATTCTTTCCACCCCCTCAAGCAGCAGTTTCCGGGGACAGGCGATGTTCAGGCGGATGAAACAGCCCTCCGATTCCCCGTACATTTCGCCGCCGTTCACCATCACCCGGCCTTCTTCCTCCAGCAAACGGACAATTTCCGCGGAGGAAAGCCCCAGCGCGGAGCAATCTATCCAGACCAGGTACGTTCCCTCCAGCGGCAGCACGCGGAGTTGCGGTAGGCGTTCGCCCAGCATGTCCCGGACCGTCTCGTAATTCCCGTAAAGGTAAAGCTTCAGCTCCTCCAGCCAGTCCTCTCCGCCGTTGTAGGCCGCTTCCAGAGCATCCACGGCGAAGGAATTGACATCGCACACCTCGTTGATGTTGATAGCCTTGTCAATCTTCCTCCGGACCTCCTCATCCGCCGCGACGATATTGGCGATCTGAATGCCCGCCAGATTAAAGGCCTTGCTGGGGGAAATGCAGGTGACGGAATGGCGCAGGGCCTCCTCCGAAAGGGAGGCGAACGGCGTGTAGGGATGGCCGGGATACGTCAGTTCGCAATGAATCTCGTCAGCCACCACCAGCACGCCGTTTCTCCGGCAGATATCCGCGATCTTCTCCAGTTCCGGCCTCGTCCAGACGCGCCCGGCGGGATTGTGGGGATTGCACAGGAGCAGGAGCTTGACGGCGGGATCCGCCGCCTTCCGCTCCAGGTCCTCCGCATCAAGCGCGTACCTCCCGTTCTCGTACTTCAGCGGGCTGGTTTCCGCCACGCACCCGTTATTGCGGATGGAGGAAAAAAAGCAATTGTACACGGGCGTCTGCACCAGCACCTTGTCCCCCGGAGCCGTCAGGGCCCGGATGATGGCGGACAGCGCGGGCACCACCCCCGTGGTGTAAATAATCCACTCCGGGCTGATCTTCCAGCCGTGGCGGCGTTCAAACCAGTTCGTGACCGCCTCATAATAGGAATCCGGAACCCGCGTGTAGCCGAAAATGCCGTGTTCCGCCCTCTTCCGGATGGCCTCCGTCACCGCCGGAGCCGTGCGGAAATCCATGTCCGCCACCCACATGGGCAGAATGTCCGCCCGGGGCATGGAATCCCACTTGTAGGAATTCGTTCCCCGGCGCGGCACAACGGTGTCAAAATCGTACTTCATGCTGCTTCTCCCGACTGCGTTTTTCCCGTTTCAATGGAGCAGTTGGCCGGAGCCTTGCAGTGCTCGTCCAGAATAACCTCCCCGTACTCTTCCGCCACGATGCGTCCGCTGCGCGGGTTCTTGACGCTGTGCACGCGCCCCTTGATTTCCGCCTGCACGGAGGAATATTCAAAACAAAGGTCCGCATCCTCCCCGAACGTGCAGTTTTCCAGCACCAGGTTCTCCGCGTAGCACAACGCCTGCGTGCCGGAAATACGGCAATTCACCAGGCGGAGGTTTTTGGAATGCCAGCCCAGGTATTCCCCGTCCACCACGGAATCGTACACCGTCACGTCCTCCGTATTCCAGAAGGCGTCCTTGGAATGAATCTCCGCATTCCGGATCACCACATTCCTGCAATACTGGAAGGAGTAGTTCCCGTTCAGGCGGAAACCGTCAATGTCCATATTCTCCCCGTGCATGAACAGGTAATCGCCCTTGTCCGCCTGCACGTTGCGCAGCTCCGCGTTCCGGCAGTGCCAGCAGCATTCCAGGGCGTCCGTCAGGACCACGTTCTCCAGAACCATCCCGTCCATGTCCCGGAACATCTTGGGGGCTTCCACCCGCGTATCCTTCATGCGCAGGTTCCGGGAATACCAGATGGCGGCTCGGGCGCCTTCCCTGAACAGGCAATTCTCAATCAGCAAGCCGTCGTTGTGCCAGAAAGGGTACTTTCCCCGGAACTCGCACCGTACGGCTTCAATGTCGGAGCATTCCTTCAGGGCGGACTCTCCCGGATAAATCGTGACGTCTTCCAGCCTCAGATGATGGGAGGCAAACAAGGGGCGCTCCCCCTCGTAGGAAGTATTCTTAATCATTTTCTTGGTCATGGTGATGGGTTGGTAAAATGTTCTTTTGGAATTCATCATATGCGTTTAAGCGGCGGCAATCGGCATCCGGAAAAGGAAGACCGGGAAAAAGACGGGGAGCGGCATTCTCCGCATTCCTGGCCTTCTTCTTTCTTCCTTCAGGCTATTCCTTATAGTAACTGTAATGCAAAGGATTTTTAGCATTTTCTCGTTCATCATTTGTAATGTATTCATAATTAATAAATATTAACTGTCATAAAAATCATTTCATGAACCGTGAAATCATGAAAACAACTTCATTTTTCAGATTCCCGGCACGATATTCCCTTTCTGTACGCCATGGCGGCCGCAGGGGAAAGCGCGCGCCCTTTCCCGGCGGAATCTTCCGGAGGCGTTCTCCTCACCAGCGCGATGCTCCCCAGGATGACGAACAGCCCGGCCATCCGCGCCCACGTCATCCCTTCCCCTCCCGCCGCGCACCCCAGGACGACGGCCACCAGGGGGTTCACATAGGCGTGCGTCCCTACTTCCGCCGCCGGACGAACCTTCAGCAGCCAGATATAGCTGGTGTACGCCAGGACGGAGCCGAACAGCACCAGATAAAGGAGTGACAGCCACGCGGAAGCAGGAACTTCCTCCCAATCCATGTTCTCCGGCTCCTTCCGGACGAGGGCCCAGCACCAGAACATCACCCCCGCCGCGAGCATCTGCCACGCCGCCCCGCCCACATTGTTGACCGCCTCCTCCGCGCAGGAACGGTACTTGGCGTACAGCGTCCCCAAAGCCCAGGAAACGCAGCCGAAAACCAGCAGCAGCATACCGTGCGCGCCCTGGCCGCCCCCTTCCTCCCGTCCAAGCTGCTCCGCGAACAAAAGGCCCACTCCCAGGAATCCGGCCGCTATCCCCGCCAAAACGGAAATGCTCCGGAAATTCCTGCGCCACATGGGAACATCCAGCGCGATAATCCAGATGGCCGTGGACGATGCGATGATCGCCACCAGGCTGCTGCTCAAATACTGCTGGGCCAGCATGACGACGGCCATATCCACGAAAAGGAGGATAATGCCGCTGACGGCGGACTTCCGGACCAGGGGACCCCGGAAAATATCCTCCCCCCTTGCCCGCCCGGCCAGCAGCAGAAGGAGCCCCGCCGAGCAGAAGCGCATTCCGCCCAGCAGAAACGGAGGGAACCCCTGCAGCGCCGTCCCGATAAAATAATAGGTGGACCCCCACACCACGTAAATCATCAGATACGCGGTGATGACTCCCAGCCGGCCCGGCGGCTCCGTGATTGGATAAACAGCCATTGGAAAACCTCCATGAACTCTTTACTTGTTAAAAGGAGCCGCCTTCCTTCCGGGGAAAACCGGAGTCTTCCGGAACAACCGGAGCCTTTTCCCGTACGTCAGCATGCGCCAGCCCCATTCCAGGGGGCCGAACAGGCAGAACTTCAGCCAGACGCGACTGAACAGCGCCTGGAACAGGAAGACGGAGGCAGCTACCAGTTCCACCTGCGCCAGCCCCAGCCGGGTCCCCAGGCGGAAGCCTATTCCGTAAAACAGGACGATGCCCAGCACGGACTGCCCGATGTAATTGGTCAGCGCCATCCGCCCGGGAGCCGCCAGCGCCCGGAACAAGGGAGCGTCCTTCCGGCGAAGGAACCACAGGCAGAAAACGAACACATACGCCAGGCTGAGGGGAATAACGCTGACGGCATACAGGAAGGCCCCGGCCACGGGCCCGCCGCCCAGCAGGTGAAGCGCATGGGCGGCGTACAGGAAGGAAAGGGGCAGCCCCGCCAGAAAACCGCAGCGGCATACCCTCTTCAACAGCGTCCGCCGCCTCTCCAGATTCGCATAAATTCCGTTCCTTCCCACATACAGCCCCAGCAGGAACAAGCCCAGCACCTTGAAGACGCGGTTGCTCTCCAGCAGCTCCTGGACGCGGATGAACGCCCCGGACAGGGTGAACTTCAGAACGTCGGAATAATGTTCCCCGTCCACCAGCCATCTGCCGAAATTCGCGTCCGTAATCCCGCTGAGGCCGTTGAAATACCGTACTGCGCCCCCCACCGGGGCGGCGAGGTCAAACCGGTAGCCTGAAAAAACCTTCAGGGCATCCATGAGAACGGGGCAGAAAACAAGCGCGGCGGCAATCGCCAGCAGCTTTCTGTCCGGCACATTCCGGAACAGCGGCAGCAGCAGGCCGGCCAGCGCATACAGAAGCAGGATGTCCCCGCTCCACAGGAGCATCAGGTGCAGCAGCCCGATCAGGGCCAGAAGGCCCATCCTGCGGTAAAAAACGGCGATGCCGTCGCGCCCCTTCTCCATGGAATGGGACATCATGATGGAAAAGCCGATGCCGAACAACAGGGAAAACAGGCTGTAAAACTTGCCGTCAATAAACACGTACTGGAGGAAGCGGACCACCCGGTCGATTCCGGCGGTGGGCATGGCGGAAACAACCTCCGGACTCTGGAACGTGTACAGGGAAAACTCCGGAAAATTCGCCAGGCAGATGCCGAAAAGCGCCAGTCCCCTCAAGGCGTCCAGAATCACGGAACGCTCCCGCGTGCTGACGGGGCCCATCCTGTCAACGGGAGGCATCCGCCCCTCCTTTTCCATCACCGGGCACCGCAGCGCACGCATTCAATAAATGTTTTATTTTCATATCATTAAAAAAATCTCATGTATCTTTAATATCTTTTCTCCCAAAAAAATGAGGCAACAGGCCCCCGCCCGGGAAAAACAGCCTTCTCCCGATTCCTTAAAAAAGGAACGCTGCCCCATCCCGGAGAACCGGGATAAAAACCTGCCGGACAAACCGGAAGGTCAGCGTTTCACGTCAATGATCACGCGGATCTTTCCGGAAACATCCAGCGCCTTCATCCCTTCCCCGTCCACGCTCCCCAGAATCACCAGGCCGCGGGACGGCTCGAAGGCCTTCCTGAAAATGCACAAATTGCCCCACGGGGCGTAATAGGCGATGGCCCCCCGGAAGGGCTGCCCCATGGCCGGAGCCCCGGCGGTGGACAACTTGCCGGGCAGAGGGCTGATCTTCTCGGTATCGCCGTAATCCTCCAGCGTCAGCGTCAGGGGAAGCCGGGCCACGAAATCCCTGGCGGCGGCATTGTCCTGAAGAGTGGCGGCAATTTCCTTTTCTCCTGCTTTAATCGTAATATTCATGGTGTTCGGGGATGGCTGGGGAATCTCCGGCTCCGCGGCGCAACAGGGGGCAAGGAAAGCCCCTGCCGCGTACAAATATGGTAATAATTTTTTCATCGTCTATATTTTAATAGGAATGGCTGCCCGGCAGGATTGAACGGGACCGGGAATCCCCGCGAAGAAGGAAAAAACGGCTGCCGGCCTTCTCCGGCAACGGAAGGCGCACCACGGGCAGAAGAAAAGCCGGAAACATTGCCGGAGCTTTTCTTCCCGCGGCGCCCTCATCCCCACCCGGGAAATCGGACGCCGCGGGAAGCTGTCTCACCTATCCTCGCTGGGCGCAAAAAACATTCTATATGAAATCCGGTTGATATTATTCCATGGGCGGTTTTACGGCTGATCTTCTTTAGTGGGGAAAAAGGCTCAAACCCCTATCCCCATGATTCTGGCCTGCTTCATGGCCGGATTGCCCTTGATGCCGCCCATCTTCCAGGCCCCGGTGCCGTAAACCACGCCTTTCTCCACCGCCCCTTCCAGGCAGTCCAGAAAACCGCGGAAGCACTCCACGGTGCGCTCCATATTGGCCCGGTTATCCTCCGCCGCGGCCAGAATGAAGTAAAACTCCTTGTCACGGATGTCCAGATAACGGGGAACCGTGCGGTCGATAAACGTCTTCATCTGGCCGCACAGCGTATAAAAATACACGGGAGTGGCCAGCACGATGACATCCGCTTCCAGCAGCTTGTCCAGCAACTCTTCCATATCGTCCTTCTGGAGGCAGGCGTGGGTGTCATGGCACACGCCGCAGCCGCGGCAATAGCCGATGCGCTTCTCCGCCAGGCGCACCTTCTCCACGTCATGCCCTGCGCCCCGCGCCCCCTTCATGAACTCATCGCACAGGAGGTCGGAATTGCCGCCCTTGCGCGGACTGGAGGAAATGATTAAAATCTTCTTGCTCATGGTACAGGCTCCCGGGCTTACAGATAAGACTTCCGGTAAATGGAAACGCAATCCTCCACGGACAGCTCCGCGCGGTCGCACAGGAACAGGAACCCCATGGTTTCCCGCGCATTGCGAGCCATTTTCCCGAACTCCTCCGGCGCAATGCCGTAATCGCTCATGCGCAGGCCGCTTACGCCGCAATCCCGTTGCAGCCTGTCCAGCATGGTGATGAAATCCATGGGGTCCGCCGCCTCCGGCATTCCCATGGCCTGCGCCATGCGGACAAAGCGTTCATCCGCCACATGCCGTTCAATCAGGTGCGTAAAATACGCCTTGCTGATCATGATGAGGCCGGCCCCGTGGGGCAGCTCCTGATGGTAGGCGGACAAGGCATGCTCCAGGGAATGCTCGCTGGTGCAGCGGCCCACGCACATCACGTAGCCGGACAGGGTATTGCCGAAGGCCACATGGGTACGGGCCTTCAGGTCGGAGCCGTCGGCCACCGCCCTGGGCAGGTAGCGGCTGATATGCTTAATGGCCTCCAGGGCGTACATGTCGCTCATCAGGTTCGTGCCGTTGGAAACGTAACCCTCCACGCTGTGGAACAGGGCGTCAAAGCCCTGGAAGGCCGTAAACAGCGGAGGAACGGTAAGCATCAGCTCCGGGTCCACGATGGAAAGCGCCGGAAACAGGTCCGGATGGACAAAGCCCGTCTTTTCATGCGTTTTCTCGTTCGTGATGACAGTGCCCGCGTCCGCCTCCGATCCGGTGCCGGCGGTGGTGGTAATGGCAACGATCGGCAGGGGCCTGTTGGAAACCGGCTTCCCCTTCCCCGTGCCGGAGGGAATGTAATCCCAGTAATCGCCGTCATTCACTGCGATCAGCGCGATGGACTTGGCGGCGTCCATGCAGCTCCCTCCGCCCAGGGCGATGATAAAATCGCAGCCGTGTTCCCGGGCGAACCGGCCTCCGGCATTGACGGTTGAATTCAGGGGATTGGGCTCCACCCGGTCAAAGACGGCGCAGGCGATTCCGGCCTTGTCCAGTTGCCCCGTGAGGCGGTCCAGATAACCGTTGGCCCGGGTGGATTTCCCGTTGGAAATGACGATCATGGCCTTGCGGCCCGGCAATGCTTCCGCATGCAGGTTCTCCAGTTGCCCGGCCCCGAAAAGAAGCCGGGTGGGCACATGCATGAGAAAGGCGGAATGGGTATGGTTTGACATGATGACAGGTTGGTTTAAAGGCCGCTTCCCGGACTCCCGGAACACCCGTCCGGAAACGGGAAGCAACACACTACCTATCATCTAAAAGGTTACACCTGCTCTAATGAAAGAAAAATCTTAAAAATAATTTTATCTTTATTTTAAATAACTTATTACCAAATATTTCCGACACAAAAAAATAATTACCCCCTGCCATTTCCTCCTCAAAAAAGAGACGATTTCTATTCATTCCCCCCACCGCCACGGAGAAGCTCCGCAACAAAGGAAGCTCATCCGGACTCCGGTTCCCTACTGGAACCTTTCATGCCTTCGCAAGCCATTTCAACCGGGGGAAAACGGACCCGGCTTCATCAAACGCGGCCCCTGTTTATTTCCGGGAGCGGCGCCACAAAAAACCGCTCAGGAACTCCGGCCAGGGTCCGGCTTACGGCCTTATGGAACAGGAAGACTTGGATGCCTGCAAATCGGAATTGTCCATTTCTACGGCCAGCCAGAACACGCCGACGGCCAACAGGCCGAAAGCACAAGCCCCCGCGACGGAAAGAACGGTCATCACCATTTTCTGCCGTTCCGCCTTTGCCCTGCATTGACGGACCAGCGTTTGCAGTGCGCTGCAGACTGCCCCCAGGCGGCCGCGCCATCCTTCTTCCCCGGAGGGCTGTCTTTTGGGATGCAGGTCGGGCCTCATCATCACGGAATACGGGAACGGCTCCGGCTTCATCATGGAAATGTCCAAAGGCATGTACTTCATGACTTCTTTTTAACGATATTCGTTAATCAGTCAACATATTTTTCACGGATTTAATTTACTTCTTTCTATCGACAATTCACGAAAATCGTGTATCATCAAGCCATGACACCGACAAAAGGGGACGTGAAAAACTGGCTGAAAGCCATCGGAAAGGACCGTGACTGGCTCGCCAGGGAATGCGGCACGGAGAAAGGAACGGTCAACAACTGGCTTTCCCCCTCCGGCCCCTTCCCCTCCAACGCCATTTTGAAAATCCACTCCCTGATGTCCCAATACGGGCCGGCTCAGCTGGAAAATGAGGCTATCCAGACCAACCGCCTTGTGCTGGAAATCACGGAGGAACGCATGAGGAAATATGAAAGGGCCGCTTCTGAAAAGGGCATGCCCCTGCGCCAGTGGCTGACCGAGCTGGCGGATGAAGCGGCGGACGCGCGTCAGCTCCGGACGGGGCAAAGCTCCTTCATTCCCTTGGCGGAACAACTCCCGTCCGTTGCCGGACATGCCGGACGCGAATACAGCACGCAGATTGTCGGCAACATCGCCGCGGGCTCCCTTTCGGAAAGCGATACCGTCCCGTCCACCATTTACATGGAAAGGCCCCTGGGCAAAAACGAATACGTGGTCCGCGTAGAAGGAAAATCCATGGAACCCCTCATCCCGGACGGCGCGCTGGTAGTCATGCGGCGCCATACGGCTCCGCCCGTCCCCAAGCCGGGAACCATCGTGGAATACAACGACGGACGCGGCGTCACGCTGAAAAAACTGATCCGGAAGAAAAATGCGGAAACGGGAAAAATGGAACATGTCCTGCAACCCATCAATCCCGCGTTCAAGGATATTGCCCCCATGGAGGGAGGCAGCATCTCCGGAATATACGTGGAAACGCTAGCGAACTACCGCAAGGGGTAGCCTTCTGTCCCATCATACAGGAAAAGGCGCTCCCTGTCACCCATCCACTCCCGCCTCTAAAGCCGTCTTCTCTCCCTGCCCGGCGGTGATTCCCCCTATTCCCCCTATTCCCCCTATTCCCCCTATTCCCCCTATTCCCCCTATTCCCCCCTATAAAGCCCTATGATAAAGGACAATGGATGAAAGAACTTGCAGGGTGGAATGGTATTTGATTAGGTAACGCGAAAACTGCGCCTCCGGATGATTTCTCCCCTGTACGGGGCTATCCGTAGCGGGGAATGGGCTGATACGGCGGACACTCTCTCAAAGCAAAACAAAAACAACATTAAAAAACAGCTTCTCCTATGTCGAACTCACAGAACTCTCCCATCCCACCCGGAAGTGAAAAACATCACTACCACATTCTTGACGGATTGCGCGGGGTGGCCGCCATTGTCGTCGTGTGGTTCCATATCTTTGAAGCATACGCCACCAGCCATGTGGACCAAATCATCAACCACGGCTACCTGGCCGTTGACTTCTTCTTCATGCTGTCCGGGTTCGTCATCGGTTACGCCTACGACAACCGCTGGAAAACGATGACGACCGGGGAATTCATCAAGCGCCGCCTCATACGCCTGCAGCCCATGGTGGCGATCGGGGCGGTCATTGGCGCACTCATCTTTTATTTCCAGGGCTGTTCCGTATGGGATGTGTCCCAGGTCACGGTCATCTCCCTGCTGGTCGCCACCTTCGTCAATGTCCTGCTGATTCCGTCGCCTCCCGGTCTGGAAATCCGGGGACTGGGAGAGATGTACCCGCTCAACGGGCCAAGCTGGTCGCTATTCTTTGAATACATCGGCAACCTTCTCTATGCGCTGTTCATCCGGAAACTCTCCACGCGCTCCCTGGCGGCACTGGTGATCCTGGCCGGATGCGGCCTGGCTTCCTTCAGCTTCTGGGGGCCCAATGGAGACATCTGCTCCGGCTTCGCCATGACCGGCACGGAATGGACAGGCGGCTCCCTGCGCCTGCTGTACTCCTTCTCCGCCGGGCTGCTTCTGTTCCGCCTGTTCAAGCCCGTCAACATCAAGGGTTCCTTCTGGCTGTGCGGCATCTCCCTCGCCATCCTGCTGGCCATGCCCCGCCTGGGAGGAGAAGACGCTTTCTGGATGAACAGCCTCTATGAAACCGTGTGCTTCGCGGTCTTCTTCCCCCTTATCCTCCTCTTTGGCGCTTCCGGAAAAATCACTGATCCCTATACGGATAAAATATGCCGGTTCCTGGGCAGAATCTCCTACCCCCTGTACATGGTGCATTACCCGTTCATCTATCTGTATTATGCGTGGGTGAAAAACGGAGACCTCTCCTTCTCTGAATCCCTCCCCGGTGCCCTGGCCGTCGTCATCGGGAGCATCCTGCTGGCCTGGCTGTGCCTGAAATTCTACGATGAACCGGTCCGGAGCTTCCTGGCAAAGCATTTCCTGAAACGGAAAAATAACCGCAGCCTTGAGCCTTCATCTTCCGTACTCCAAAAAAAGACGGACGGCTAAAAGCCGCCCGTCTGAATGCGAACCAATGTTCCTGCTGTCGTTTGATTCGGACAGCCGCTTCAAGCGTTACTGTCCATCAGTCCAGAGCAGGCCATGACCGTTATTTACGCCTGCCTCACGCTTGGGCAGTTTGCGTGATGACGACTTTTTCATAGGCTTTAACTCCGGTCACCGCATGGTTGCCATCCGTCGCAAGGATAAGCGAGCCATGCCGCGTTTCTTCCGCTGCCCCGGCTGATACGGTCACGACAGCGCCGTTCTCCCAATGCTCCCCACCTGCGTCCAGCCAGTCGGGTTTTGAAACCAGCGTCCATGCAGAACCGGCGCCGGAATTCAGCGTCAACGGGAAGCTCCCCCCGGCAGAGGGCAGATCGATACCGGATAAAGGAGCATTCGAATTGCGCTCAATCCATTTGGAACGGGAATAGGGAAGCGGCTGCTTGCCGAGCCAGTCCCTCAGCTTGTTATCTTCCACGTGCGCTATGGCGGAATAAATTTCACTGTTGCCATGAAACAGCAGCTGCGCCTCAGTGATGGCGTAACCCTGTGAGGCCGGCGTAGCGGCGATAAGCTTCAGTTCTCCCGAGGGCGTCACGTAATACACGTCCAGATACTGGTGACGGTAGGCATAAATGAGGCGTGCCATTTTAACATTGTAAAATTCCTCCGGCATATCCCATTCATAAACGCTCAGCACCCCCGGAGCCACGGCGGAATTCGAGAGCCTGGAATGATATTTCACCCGGAATTTGCGCAGAGCACTGTCGATTTGAAGACTGATATAAATGCCGGCGGCATTGCCTGTTTGCCGTATGGTATGGGCATAGGCATAATGATCTTCCGGAGGAGCGGTAAAATCCGCAAACGTGCATGAGCCCACCTCAAAAACGGCCCGTTCATCCGGAACAAAATTGATTTGTACGACAACCTTGTCCTTGCTCCACCATCCCCACGGGTTTCCGGTGCCTCCCACTTTTACCGGCCTTCCGTCGGCAGGCCGGGAGATATTGAACCCCATAGGCCCCTTCTGCTTAACCGTCGCGTTGAAGGCGCTTATCAGAGGTATGCAGGAACAAGCCGTCACCTTCGCGAGCATGCGCCCGGTTTCCAGTGCGTCCGATGTTACGGGGCCGTTCAGAACGACAGCCCCGTTGAATGTTTCCACACCTGCGTGCGTGTTGTTGCCGGTGTAAGTACCGGATGCGTCAGGAATAGCGGCGGCGGAATTCCAGGCCGTACGCTCTTCTTCCGTAAGATGCATCGTTGTATTCCCGGTATGTCCGGTTACTTCCTCCTGGGATGCCAGGGTGATTCCATTGAGAATATTAATAGTATTCATGGTTTTGTTTATTATTGTTACTTGTAATGAAGTGGCATGACGACTCTGCTGCCTTCATATCCATGATGGTAACTCCGAAAACATTCTCACTCGCGAAAAGCCTGCGGTCTTCCCGGATTTTGACAGCTTCAACGGTTAGGCGGCTTCTATGTTGGGTTCCACAGAAGCCCCTTTTTCCAGCCGGGACAACAGGAATCTGATCCAGCCATCCCCTGGTTTAATGTGTCCTCCATTTTCCGAATACACAGCAATCATTGCTGCCACTTCAAAAAAATCCTGTATCTGTTGCAGAAAAATAGCATCCTGCATGAAGCGTCAACTTCCTCCAGGATATTTCTTCACCTTATCTTAAAACATTCATCGTCAATGATTTTCTAAATATACAACAGACAGCCTTGATTTTATTGACTGTAACATTCAGGTTTCAGCAGGCAGTAACGGTTTTGACGATAATTCCGGTTACTCGGGATAATAGGATACTATTAGAACGGCCCGCAATTGTTATTCTCTGAAAACAAAAAACTTCCTGAAATTAGGAAGTTAAAAATGGAGCGGATGATGGGATTCGAACCCACGACATCAACCTTGGCAAGGTTGCGCTCTACCCCTGAGCTACATCCGCTTGGATGGGTCAGCGGACCGGAACCGACCGCTGGGGAGGTTTATACGCCCGTTGCGGGAAAAAGCAACCTTTATTTTGGCAATTTCCCCATACGCCATCCATCCTTTTTCTGCCGAACTGCATCAAAGTGTGGCTTATAAATGAAATTCTCTCGTCAGAATGAAAGACACATTCTATGCTGTGGCGGCATGAAAGAATTGCTCATTACCCTGATCACGCTGGCGGGCCTGTTCATCGGCGTGTATTATCACGATTCCCTGGCGGAAGGCGGACAGGCAGACCAGCAGAAGGCGGAAGCTCCCGCCTCTGAACAGTAGTCCCCGGCAATCATGAACACGGCTTTCCGGAAACCCTGTTTTTCCGCCATTCTCTGCGGAGCGGCCCTGCTGGCTCCGCAGGCGCGGGCGCAGTCCGCCGACAGCGCCGGAATCCTTTCCACCACGCCGCAGTCCGTGGAGGACCTCCAGCGGATTGAACACCAGCTCCAGCAGGTGCTTCCCCGGGTGCTCCCCGCCCTGGTCTGCATTGAAGTGAACAACGGCAGCGGCACCGGCATTCTGGTTTCGGAAAAAGGCCTGATTTTTTCAGCGGCCCATGTCGTTGACAAACAAGGAACCGTGCTCAAGATCATCCTGCCGGACGGCACCCGCCTGCCGGGAAAAACCACGGCGCAGAACAGCGATTCGGACGCCGGAACGGCTGAAATCACGACCAAATTGAACAAGAACCTTCCCCGCGTGGAGAAGGCGGAGAAACTGCCCCGCGTGGGGGACTGGGTGTTCGCGCTGGGGCACGGAGGCGGCCTGGACCAGAAACGCGGCCCGATGGTGCGCCTGGGGAGGGTGGTTTCCCTCAAGCACGGCGTCATTCAGACGGATTGCAAGCTGATCCGCGGGGATTCCGGCGGCCCTCTTTTCAACCTGAACGGGGAATTGATCGGCATTCACAGCCGGGTAGGTTCCGGGCTTGAAGACAATCTCCACGTTCCCATGAAGGATTTCGACGCACTGATGGAATCTCCCGCAAGCGGAAAGGCCCCCCTGCCTCCGTCACCGGAACGGGACGGCTAGCTTTTTCCCTCCATGGTCATGAAACTTTCCTCCTGCGCCTGCCTGCTGCCCCTGGCCTGTTCCCTTCTTCCCTCCGCCCTGGCGGAAGGGTTTAACGGGAGCCTGGATTTTGAACAGCGCATCAACGGAAAAACCGTTCTGAAAACCATTGAGCCCATCCGGGAACGGCTCCAGGATTTGAGCGCGGTTTTCTTTTCCGGCCATGACGTCGTGATTTACGGCATTGTACTGAGTACGGACGGCTACATCGCCACCAAGGCCTCGGAACTCCACTCCCACCAGAACCTGGTGGTCCGGATAGGTTCCTCCAAGTACGGCCATTTCAAGGAGATTGGCACGGACCCGGCCACGGACATTGCCGTGGTGAAGGTGGACGCCGCCAGCCTGCCCGCCCCCGGCCCCGTCAGCAATGAGGCCGCCATGGGCATGATGGTGGTCAGCAACGGCTCCACCACCCGCACTTCCAGGCGCCCCCAGCTGGGCACCCTCAGCGCGGCGCGGCGGCCCATCCCGAACGGAGACACGGCCTACATGGGCGTGATGTTCGGCACCCCCTGCTCCATTCAGGAGGTCGTCAAGGACGGTCCCGCCGCCAAGGCGGGAGCCATGGCCGGAGACGAGATTCTGGAGGTGGACGGCACGCCCATCACCACGCTGGAAGCCGTTTCCCCCATCCTGTCCAAGAAGGAGATCGGGGAAAAAGTGACGCTGAAGGTCAGGCGCAAGGGCAAAAAGCTTTCCTACGCCATCACGCTGGGCTCCCGGCGGCAGGCCCTGGGGGAAGACGCTCCCGAGGATTCCAACGACCTGATCAGCGGGGGCTTCAGCAAACGCAGGGATGATTTTCCGATGGTCCTCCAGCATGACACCCCTTCCCGGCATACGCTGATGGGCGGCCCGCTGCTCAACCTGAAAGGGGAGCTCATCGGCATGAACATCGCCAGAGTGAACCGGGCGGAAAATTACGCCCTGCCCATCAGCGTGGTGCAGGAGAGCGTGCAGCGCATCCTGAAAAACGCGCCGCAGCCGGAAAGAAAGCCGCAGGGGGATTCCTGAACCGTCTTCCACTCCTTTCCGGCGCAGGGAACGGCCCGGCGTCCATTTTTCTTGTTTTTCCTCCCGCGCAACAACCGGCAACACCGGGCGGATTACATGCCCGGAACGTCCGCGGCGTCCGGCACCGTCTTGGGCTGCACGGTGGGGTCATAATGGACGGCTCCCGTCACGCGCACGCTGCCGTCCGGGAGAAAGACCATGGAGGGGGTGCCCATCACCTTTTTGTAGTATTGGAGCTTTTCCATGGTTCCGCGGTAGTTGATGCGGGAATACGCGCCCAGCATGGGCGTGGTGGGGAAGAAGACGTGCACGTTCGCCTTGCCGTCCACCATGCACTGCGGGCGGGTGGTGCCCAGCCAGTCCCCGATGCATACGGCATTGTAGGCCACGCCCGTATCCGGGTCCTTCGTCTGCACGTACAGTTTCTGGATTCCGCGCACGGCAATGGTGCAGATGGAGAAGGTGCACCGCTTGGCGCTGGAGGGAATGGCTACGGTCTGGGACCACATGGGCGTGCCCGTCCGGACGGCGAACAGGGATTTCTGGGAGGCGAACATGTCCTTCTGGTTGGGCATTTTCACGACGGCCTGCACATGGTAGTTCCCCTCACGTGACAGGTCATAGAAGTGCCGCAGGTCAATTTTACGGGAGACGCTCATGCCGGCCGGCACCTTGAGCGGAGGGAACATGGCGAATTTGGACTGGGGGAGTTCCGCGCCCGCGGTGGAGTGCTCCACATGGATGTCCAGCCAGGAGGAATATTCCTGGCTTTTCAGTTCCACGGGCACGCCGGAGTTGTTGGTGATGGTCAGCCTCATGTACATGGCCTCCCCGCTGAGGAAGGTTTTCTTTTCCGGAACTACTTTCACGTAGATCTGGGCCAGGGCCCCGGACGCCCCCATCAGGGCCAGCAGCAGCATTGCAAGGATGTGTTTCATGGTATTGGTTTGTCGAGTATGTGTTTTTAAACAGGTCAGCGGACGTCCCGCACGATTCTGAAGCCTAGGTTGTCCCGGCTTTCACCGCGGGAGCGCAGGTATTCCACCCGGTTGGTGATGCCGGGCTGCCTCCAGTCCCCGCCGCAGGCCACCGGGCCCGGCGGCTCCTTCACGCGCGCGGGGTCCTTTTCCATGGAAGAGGTCCATTCCATCACGCCGGAAGCCATGCCGCAAATGCCCGTCTTTAAGTCGTAATCATTGCTGTATCTGTCAATCACCAGGGTCTTGTCTCCCTTTTCACCCGTTTCCAGCATGTTCCCCAGGGCCATCCATTCCCCGCGCGCGGGCAGGCGGTAACGCGGCTCTCCGGGGGCCACGGGCTTCCAGCTCGCGTATGCCCAGGCATCCCAGAAGGTGACGTTGACGACGGGGGAGCGGGGCGTTATTTTCCTGCCCTTCCATTTGCCTCCCGGAGTGGAGGCCGCCTTCCACATGGCTTCCCAGTCCTCGGGGATATGGGTGGCGGTCTGCTTGTCCGGCTGGTCCGGATGGGAGTATTCCTCCCTCAGTTCCGGGGTAAGGCGCGCCCACTGGTCCAGAAACAGGCGGTAGGATTCCAGGGTAATTTCATGGGCCCCCACGATCAGTTCCCCGCCGCCGGGAAGGTTCACGCAGACTTCCGTATGGTCGCTGGCGGAGAAATCCGGATAGTGTTTCGGCGCCGGGGGCGGAGCAGGCGTGGAGGCTTCCTCCCGGGGGAATAAAAGAAAAACGGCAGCCGCGGCTATTCCTGCGCCCAGCAGGCCCGTTCCGGCCCAGAGCATCCATTTTCCGGAGTTTCTGCGGGGTTCCACGGGAACGGTATAGCGGTGCGTGGTGGCGCGAGGGGAAAGCCCCAGCTGTTCGCGGACCGCGGCAATCAGCTCCATGACCTGGTCCCACTGCATCGGCTTGCCGTTCTGGCCCTCCCGCATCCATTCCAGCAGGGTGCGCATGCGGGTGGTTCCGGGCACGTCCGGCGTCACCAGGGGCAGCAGGTCGGCCCCCAGGCGCTTCATCTGCGCACGGGATATTTCTTCATGAAAGTCGCCGGGCATGGCCGTATTCATCAGCCGCACGGCGGATTTGTCATCCAGGAAGATGTGGCGCGGCTCCATGACGTTGAAGGCGGTTTGCAGGCGTTCATACCTGCCGCACATGCCGCCGACCGTTTCAATCACTTTCAGCAGGTCCTTCATGGACAGGGTCTGCCCGCGGTCCAGCATGGACTGGAGGGAGGCCCCCCCTAGTTGCTCGCTGGTGACGAACCAGTACCCCTGGGCCTGGGATGCCTCATAGACGGTTCCCAGCACCGGCGCGCTGACGGCGGCGCGCGTGCGGGCCTTCATCAGAAAATCCTCCACGCCCACGCCTTCCGGGTTGTCCGGCTCCAGCAGCTCCAGGAACACGGAGCGGTCCATGCCCTGCTGGATGGCCTGGTAGAGCATCCCCCCCCGCGTGCGGCCAATGAACGCCACCAGCGTATAGTCGCCGAAGTTGTGGGGGAGGTCGAACATGGACGATTCAGGCATCAGGGAGGCAGCAGGGAGTCATAGGAGTCGGAAACCGGAGACGCCTCCACCGGGGGAAGCAGGCCGCCGTCATAAATTTCAGGCATGCCGGAAGGGGAACTCTGGTTCATCTGTTCCAGCAAAAATAGCACAGGCGGGGAGGCATGGCAATCCATCGGTTCACCCTTGTAGTACAATTTGGCGGTGTAGCCGTAGTACTTGAGGCTTCCGTAGGCGATCGTCTCCTCCTCCGTCAGGGGGGGCATATAGTAGGTCACCTCCATGATTTCCTCTCCATCCGCCCAGTCCGCAGGTTCCGTGACGCACCGCGAGGAGGGTTCCGGAGCGTGCGTTTTTTCCACCTTTTTGCCGTTGACCTTGTCAAAGAACTGGACGATGACGCGCAGGTCCTCCGGCCTGACGTTCAGGCCATCCTTCATCAGGATGGGTACGATCAGCTTGACGCGCTCTCCGGCGGGGCATTCCGGGTCCCGGTATTCCAGAATGGTGCCGAAGGACATATCGCCCCGCAGGTCCGCAGGGCTGGAAAAACCGGCCTGGAGGTGCTGGGCCGCGCGCGCAAAGTATTTCCCCGCCTTTTCCCGCTGGGTGTATACTTTCAGAAAAAATTCCCGGGATTTATCCGCATTCCTCAGCCATTCATAGGTGAGGCCGTAGTAATAAAGCACCACCGGGTTGTCCGGCTCCAGCCTCATGGCCTGCTCCAGCTTCACCACCGCTACTTTAAGGTCTCCGTCAATCTGGGCATACCGCGCCGCCTTGACCAGCTCCGCCACCTCCTCCGTCATGGGCGGCATGGCTTCCGCCGGGTTCTCAGCCGGCAGGGGTGACTGGCCGGAGACGCCTTCCCCTCCCGGGACTGGGGCTGCCACTGCCGCAGGGACCGGATCGCCCGCCGGATCCGACAAATCGACGGCCCGGAGCATTTCCTCCACGGAACGGGGTTTTTCAGAAGAACCCGCCGGAACGGCCGCAATGCCTGCCGTATCCGGTTCGTCCCCTTCTTCAACAGCCGCCGGCCCTTCCGGATTTTGCTGCACCGGAACGGGTACGGGCGTTTCCACCACTTTTTCCACCACCACGGTGCGGGCGGTCAGGCTGAAGGAGACGCCCACCATCAGCAGCAGGACGAACGCCAGCGCGCCCAGCGTCCAGCAGGCGATGCCGAACGCGCGGTCACGGGCGTTCTTTTCCGGTGGAAGGGATTCGCTCATACGGCATCCTCGTCATCCTTCCGGGCAGGCGTGCCGCCGGACTCCGGAGCTTCTTCATAGTCAACTACCTCACCCCGGTAAAGGGAAAGAAGGGCCTTCATGAAATCTTCCGCGTTATTGGGGGAATCCTCCTTCCGGAAGCCGCCGTAGGTCAGGCCGTCCAGCCTGATCCGGTCCCCTCCGCATTCCGGGTTCAGCGTCGCAATAGCCAGCCCCTTCATCTTCCATCTGCGCAAGTCCAGCCGGGCGATGTCATCCACGCGGAAGACCCTGCCAGCAGCCGTTACCTGCCCTTCCTTCAGGGCCATTTTCCTGCCGCGCGTCCTCACCAGGAAAAACAGCGCCACCAGGGCCAGCACCATGCAGATGCTTCCGGCCACCCATTGTTCAAAAATCTTGGAGGCGTCATACGGGTGGTCCACCGGCTTGATGGGGTAACGCTTTTCTCCGGAATAGGATTGCCACGCGGCGCTCCAGCCCTTGCCGGGGGCGGACATCAGCCTGTAATCCGCCAGAACGTCGGGCCACGGCGTCGCGTCCCGGTCCACGCCGGACGGGACCTGGTACCCTTCCGGGAATTCAACCGTGCGCTCCAGGACGGTGCGCTCCCAGTCCTGCGGGGAGGCCCCGTTCCCGCTCACCTCACGGTCAAAGAGGGCTCCCGCGTCCACAAACGCCTTGTGCATGAAAAACTCCAGGTTCTTCTGGGGATACCCGGTGGAAGCATCGTAATAAAAATACACTCCGAACCCCAGGAACATGAGAGCCATGATAACCGCCCTGCCGGTAAACCACATGGTCGGCTTACATTCTACCGTGTCAGACTGCATGTTTCTTACATACCAGCAATTCCATGCCCTTGACCATAAAAAAAGTGCACGGCATCCACCTTTGCGGGAAAGCGGGGCGCCATGCCGCCCGGAGGACAGTCCGGACGCACGGCTCCGGAAGAAAAAAAGCCCCGGCATTCCCCGCCGGAAACATACTTGAAAAATCACTTTTTACCTTCTTCTTGGCTTGATTTATTTTGTGAAAGTTAAATAATAACACGCGCAGGGATTCCCCGGCACGGCCATACCGGCCGGGAATGCTGCAATCCCGCACACCGGCCGCATCATTTTTACCGCGTATGAAACCAAGCAATCCCCAATACCGCCGCATGGATGCCGATCCCGGCTACCATCCCCAGGAAGACGACCAGGTGGATGCCGACATGGAACAGGCCCAGCTCCGACTGGAACAACTGCGGAAGGAAAAGGAGGAGGTGGAAAGCTCCCGCCGCCGCCTGGAGGAAACCCACCTGCGCAAGGCCCGCTTCATGGACCAGCAGAACGAACTGGGCGACCGCATGGTCAACGCCGCGGACCTCATCGGCAGGGAGGTGGAAAGCCTTCGCCAGGAAAGCAATGAGCTGGAGCAGATTCACATGGCCCTGACGCGGAGCCTGAAAATGCTCAGCACCGTGCGCCCGGACGAATGGCCCATTGAAAACACGGACAACCTCATCAACCAGGGCCAGCAGGTCATCGACCGCTGCGAGGAGGAATTCGCGGACGCCGTCCAGCAGTGCGCCCGCATGCAGCACACCAAGGTGCTTACGGGAGTGCGCCGTTCCAGCAAAGTGCGCATCAGCTCCCGCGAATTCATGACTCAGTTCCTCCAGGGCCTTTCCTTCCACCTTCCCCTGCTCCTGATTGCCCTTATCATCCTCTTCTTCATCTGGATTTTCAGCCCCTCCGCATCATGATTAAAAGAAAGACCAAACGCCGTTCCTCCGAACTGGCAGAACTGGACCGCGCCTCACGGGAAATTGAGAACCGCATCCAGGAATTGGAAGCCTCTCTCAAACGTCCGGCCCAGCAAACGCGCATGCGCCTGGACCGCAATACCATGCCCCCGCCGGACCGCGTGCGGGAAGGCACCCAGAACCGCGCCCTGCGCGCCGTGGTGGCCCGCGACGGCCGCGCCACCAACATGAGGCGGGAGCTGCGTGAAAACTTCATGCTGCTGGGCCTGCTGGTCTGCGCCATCGCCGCCTCCTTCTGCTGGATTGTCCGCCTGCTGGAACAGCAATAGGCCTCACCCTCCCTTTCTCTTATATATTACGCACGTTCCCATCATGAGCACGCCCCAAATTGACGTAGCCTACATTGCCAAACTGGCGCGCATCGACCTGACAGAGGAAGAAGCCGCCCTCTTTTCCAAGGACCTGGACAAAGTCCTGGCCTACATCACCAAGCTGGAATCCTACGACGTCACGGGCATCGCCCCCATGAACCATCCCCTGCCCACGATGGACGTAATGCGCAAGGACGTTCCGGAACCCGGCCTTTCCCAGGAGGAAGCCCTTTCCAACGCCCCCCAGCAGTCCCAGGGGCAGTTCCGCACGCCCAAGGTGGTGGAATCCGCCTGACCTCCTCCCGGTCCTCTTCCCTTTCACGTTTCAACCGTTCTTACCCCTTTCTTTCCATGTCAAGCATTCAAGGCACCCTGGCCCAGTGGCGCGACCGCCTGCGCCGCAAGGAACTTTCCCCCGCCGAACTAGTCAACCTGACGGCGGACGCCATTGAGGCGGACCGGACCACCAACGCCTATATCTCCTTTGACCGCAAGGCCGCCCTCCGGGCCGCAGCCGCGGCGGACACCGCCAGCCCCCTGGCCGGCATCCCCATCGCCGTGAAGGACAATATCAACGTCCTGGGCCAGCCGACGCGCTGCGCCTCCCGCCTGCTGGCCCCCTATGCTTCTCCCTATGACGCCACCTCCATCCGCCTGCTGAAGGCGGCGGGCGGCATTCCCCTGGGCCGGACGAACATGGATGAATTCGCCATGGGCGCCAGCGGTGAAAACTCCGCCTACGGCGTCACGCGCAACCCGAACGCTCCGGACCACATCCCCGGCGGCTCTTCCAGCGGCTCCGCCGCCGCCGTCGCCTCTGCCACCGCCATCGCCGCGCTCGGTTCGGATACGGGCGGCTCCATCCGGCAACCCGCCGGGCACTGCGGCATCGTGGGCCTCAAGCCCACCTACGGGCGCGTTTCCCGCTACGGGCTGGTGGCCTTCGCCTCTTCCCTGGACCAGATAGGCCCCATGACCCGGACGGTGGAAGACGCCGCCATCCTGCTCCAGGCCATCTCCGGGCACGACCCGAAGGATTCCACGTCCGCAGACGAGCCCGTGCCGGACTTTGAGGCCGCGCTGGGCCGTGACGTCAAGGGCCTGAAAGTGGGCATTCCTGCGGAATATTTCACCTCCGGCAACCATCCGGGCATTTCCAAGGCCGTGCAGAACACCGTAAAGCAACTGGAAAGCCTGGGCGCGGAACTGGTGGAAATCAGCCTTCCCCACGCAGACGCCGTGGTCGCCGCCTATTATATCATCGCCTGCGCGGAGGCCTCCTCCAACCTCTCCCGCTTTGACGGCGTGCGCTACGGCAAGCGGGCGGAAGACGCCAACGGCCTGATGGAGCTTTTCTCACGCACCCGTGAAGAGGGCTTCGGCCCGGAAGTCAAGCGCCGCATCATCCTGGGAACCTACGTGCTCAGTTCCGGCTACTATGACGCCTACTACTCCCGCGCGCAGAAGGTCCGCTCCCTGGTCGCCAGGGACTTCGCGGAAGCCTTCTCCAGGGCGGACATCATCGTGGGCCCCACCTCCCCCGCGCCCGCGCCTAAAATCGGAGACTCCGCGCTGGACCACCTCCAGACCTACTTGGCGGACATTTACACCATCCCCGCCAACCTGGCCGGGCTGCCCGCCATGTCCATCCCCTGCGGAACCGTGAAGGAAGGCGGCATGGAGCTCCCCGTGGGCTTCCAGATGACGGCCCCCCATTTCCGGGAAGACCTTCTCTTGAAAACCGGATTTGCCCTTGGGAAATAATCGGAATTTTTCAACGCAAGCGCCCGGCAGACTGTCTCACCCGCTATTAAGAATCATGGACACCCGAGAATTCAACGAAATTATCGCCGCGAACTCATCGTGGATTTCTGCTCTCAGAACGGAGGTAGGCAAGGTGGTCATCGGCCAGCAGGCGCTGGTGGACAGGTTGATCCTCAGCCTCCTCTGCAAGGGGCACGTCCTGCTGGAAGGCGTGCCCGGCCTCGCCAAGACGCTCTCCGTAAAAGCCATGGCGGGCACACTGCACGCGCAGTTCGCCCGCATCCAGTTCACGCCGGACCTTCTGCCGGCGGACTTGCTGGGCACCATGATCTATAATCCGGAGGAAAGGCAGTTCACTGCCAAGAAAGGCCCGATCTTCGCCAATCTCATCCTGGCGGACGAAATCAACCGCGCCCCGGCCAAGGTCCAGTCCGCCCTGCTGGAAGCCATGCAGGAACGCCAGGTAACCCTGGGGGAAACCACCTACCGCCTGCCGGACCCCTTCCTGGTGCTTGCCACGCAGAACCCCATTGACCAGGAAGGCACCTACCAGCTTCCGGAAGCCCAGCTTGACCGCTTCCTCTTCAAGGTTCTGGTCACCTACCCCACGCGCGAAGAAGAACTCCAGGTGCTGGACCTCATGGCCAGCTCCGCCAAGCCGCCGGAAACCTCCCCGGTCACCACGCCGGAACAGGTGGCGGCCTCCCGCGACCTGGTGAACCAGATTTACATTGACGACGCCGTGCGCGGCTACATCGTGGACCTGGTGCGCGCCACCCGCTTCCCGGAAACGGTGGACGTGAAACTGCGCGGCCTCATCCGCGCGGGCGCATCCCCGCGCGCCACCATCAACCTGGCCCTGGCGGCCCGCGCCAACGCCTTCATGCACCACCGCTCCTTCGTCACCCCGCAGGACATCAAGGACCTGGCCCATGACATCCTGCGCCACCGCATCCTTCTCTCCTATGAGGCGGAAGCGGAAAACATCTCCACGGACGACGTCATCGACCACATCCTGACGAAGGTTCCCGTGCCGTGACGGCAGGAGGCGGCTCCCCCGTCCGCCCTTATCCTTCAGCCCCCGCGGGGCGCCTCACCGGAACCTGATTGAATTCAAACAGGGAGGATCACTTCATGGATAAAGCCTCAGACATTCTCAAGCGCGTGCGCCGCATTGAACTGCGCGCCAGGCATCTGGCCACGGAAAACTTCGCCGGGCAATACCAGTCCGGCTTCCGCGGCCAGGGGCTGGACTTTGACGACTTCCGGGAATACACGCCGGGAGACGATCCCCGCTTCATTGACTGGAAGGTGACGGCCAGGATGAACTCCCCCTTCGTGCGTCGCTTCCGGGAGGAACGGGAGCAGGCCGTCATTCTGGCGGTGGACGTCAGCGGCTCCATGCACTACGCCTCCTCCGCGGCCCGGGCTTCCAAGCTGGACTATGCGGCGGAAGTGGCCGCGGTGCTCGCCTTCAGCGCGGCCCAGAGCGGGGACAAGTGCGGCCTTCTCATTTACGGGAACAGCCACTCCCATTACATTCCCCCGGCCAAGGGCATCAAGCAGACCCTGCGCATCGTCCGTGAAATCGTAGCCAGTAAAAACGACGGGGCGGATCAAAGCATCGCGGAGGTAGCCCGGCAGCTCGTCCTTTCCCAGAAAAAGGCAGTCATGGTCATCATGCTCAGCGACTTCTGGAGCGAGCACAACAAGGCCGCCCTGGGACAGCTCAACTTCAAGCACGACTTCATCCCCATCCGCATCGCGGACCCGATGGAGCTGCACCTTCCGGACGCCGGGCGCGTCATCCTGAAAGACCCGGAAACCGGCAAAAGCATGTTCCTGAACCTCGCCCGCCAGGACGTCCGGGAAGCCCACGCCAACGTCGTGCACCTGCACCGTGAAAAATGGACGCAGGACTTCCGCCGCCTGGGCATCGATTTCCTGGACCTCCAGACCACGGACAACTTCATGCCGCCCCTCCAGGCCCTCTTCACCAGGAGGTCCCGCAAATTCTCACGCTAAACCCTTCTCCGCCAGCCATGCCAGCACCCGCCACCTTCCAGACTCCCCCCACGGCCATTCCGGAACCGCCGGCCTTCCCCACGCTGATGGAAACGCAGTCCCCGGACGCCTACCTTCAAGCGGGCTTCTGGGATACGTGGGGCATCTGGATCATGCTCGCCTCCATCCTGCTGGCCGTCGCCATAGCCGTCATCGTGCTCATCCGCAGGAAAGGGCGCACCCCCGCCGCGCCGCTCAGCCCGGCGGAAACCGCTATCCGGGACATCACGATGCTCCGGGAAACCCACCCCTCCCTCAGGCAGGCCGCCGTGGAATTCTCCCTGCTCCTCCGGAAATACCTGGTGGGGGAAACCAAAGACCCGGCGCTGTATGAAACCCAGCAGGAATTCAACCGCCGGGCGGACGCGCTCACCGCGCTCCCCTCGGAACTCCAGGGTCCCACGCGCGACCTGCTGGACCGCATGGCCTCCCTGAAATATGAGCCGGACACTCCGGAAAACGACTCCCTGGTCAACGAACTGGCGGACGACACGGTCCAACTCATCAACGACATAGAAGCGGACGCACACCGCACGAAGGAGGAAACGGACCTCGTCGTCAAAAAACCTTCCCCACGCCCCAACCAACGCTAGCACACCATGACGGAACACTTCCAATTCGCACAACCTGAATGGCTCTATGTCCTTCCCTTCATCTTGTGCCTCATTATCCTCCGCCGCAGGCGGGGGGCGGAAGGCTCCATCACCTACCCGACCGTTCGCTTCATCTCCTCCCTGGCGCGCAATCCCCAATCCCTGGCCGGAAAAATAGGGGCCATTTGCTTCGTGCTGGCGGCGGCGGCCCTCGCCATCGCGCTGGCGCGCCCCCAAAAAGTGGAGGATAAAACCTTCCGCACCGTCAACGGCATTGACATCATGATCGCCTTTGACCTCTCCTACTCCATGGAGACGCCGGACATGGTCCTCAACCGCATGCCCATCAACCGCCTGGTGGCCGCCAAGCATGTCATCACCCAATTCGTCGACAGCCGTCCGGACGACCGCATCGGCATCGTGGGCTTTGCCGGGAAAACCAAATCCTTCTGTCCGCTCACGCTGGACCACGCCCTGGTCAACGGCATCATCCGGGACTTCCATCCTCGCATGATCCAGGCGGACGGCACGGCCATCGGCTCCGCCATTGCGGCGGCGGCCACCCGGCTGGACGACCGCAAGGACACCAAATCCAAAATCATCATCCTGGTGACGGACGGCGCCTCCAACTCCGGCCAGATATCCCCGCTGGTGGCGGCGGAAAACGCGGCCAAGCTGGGCATCAAGATTTATACCATCGCCGTGGGCACGGAAGAAGGCACCCTGGCGAACGGAATGGTGGTGCAAAGCGAATTTGACGAACCCACCCTGCGGAAAATAGCCCAGCTCACGGGCGGGGAGCACTTCCGGGCCACGAACATGGCCTCCTTCAACAAGGCGTTCGCCTCCATCGGCAAGCTGGAAAAAAGCGAGGCCAAGGTGCAGACCGTCCGCCACATTGAAGAATACTTCATGTACTTCCTCGTAACGGGCGCCGCGCTGACGCTACTGGGCCTCTCCCTGCAAGTGCTCAAACCGGCCCCCGCCCCGTAACACCATCCCTTTCCCGCCATGACCTTCCTTTATCCCAACGTTCTGTACGCGCTCATCCTCCCGGCCCTGCTCGCGGCGGCGGCCTGGTGGCTGTGGCGCCGCCGTTCCAGAAAATGGGAAGTGCTCGTCTCCCCGGAATACCGGCAGGAGCTGGTTCACGCTCCGGCCACCTGGCACCGGGTGCTCCCCGTCATCTTTGCCGTGCTGGCTTCCATCTTCGCCATCCTCTCCATCGCGCGTCCGGTGGACGGCTACACGGAGGTAAAGGAGATTCCCAAATCGCGCAATATCCTCATCGCCATTGACTGCTCCCGCTCCATGCTCAGCAAGGACGCCTCCCCCACCCGCCTGGGAAGGGCTAAAACCGCCGCCTACGACCTGCTGGACGCCCTGCCGGGGGACAACTTCGGCATCATCATCTTCTCCGGGGACGCCGTCCTGCTCATGCCCCTTACCCATGACCACAACGCGCTGAAGGAAACCATCGAACAGCTTCAATTCGGCTGGGTCTCCCAGGGAGGCACCAATCTGGAAAACGTCGTCCGGCTGGCCCTCCAGACCTTCAAGCGGGACAAGGAGGCGGACGCCAAAAACGCCCTGGTCATCCTCAGCGACGGGGAAGACACCGTCAACATCACTTACAAGACGGCGGAAGCCGCCAGGCAGCACCAGCTCATCATCGTAACGGCGGGCATCGGCACCACCATCGGCACCACCATTCCGGATGAGCAATCCCCCTCCGGCCTGTACCGGGACCGCCGCGGCCAGCATGTCGTCTCCAAGCTCAATCCGGAAAGCCTGCAATACCTGGCCCGGCAGACGGACGGCCAGTATGTGCAGCTCTCCGACGGAGCGGCGCTGAACCACTTCGTCAGGGACATCGCGGACCGCCTGGACATCACGGAAGGCCGGGAGGAAGTGCGCCGCGTGCCGAACGACCGCTACGTCATCTTTGCCGTTCCGGCCCTCATCTGCCTGCTCCTCACTCTTCTGGCAGGTACCCGCTGGCGCTCCTTCCGCCGTTCCGGACGCCGCGGCATGACCGCCCTGGCCGCCGCAACCCTGCTCTGCGCTGGACTGCTGGGCACGGAAGCGCGCGCGGACACGAGCGCCCTGGACAACGTCACGGACCTGATCCGGACGGGAAAGACAGAGGAAGCCGTCAAGGCCATTGATGAAATGCTCGCCGTTCCGGACCTGGCGGAAGAAACGCGCCAGGCCTTGGAATTCGCCAAAGGCTGCCTGGAACAAAAAGCGGACAACCCCAAGGAAGCCGCGGAAGCATTCTCCCAGGCGCTCCTTTCTCCCAAAGCCTCCCTCCAGGCGGATTCCCACTTCAACCTTGGCAACCTGGAAGCCGCCCAGGCCCGTAAAACCATGATCTTCTCCCGGCCGGAAGGGGAACAACCGCAGGCGCAGCCCTCTTCCATTGATGACCAGATCAAGGAAATTGACGCCCGCCTGGCAAAAATACCCGTGGCGAAAGAACACGTCAAGGAAGCCGTCAAGCGCTTTGACGACGCCCTCTCCGCCTACGGCTCCCATGAAGGAGCGGCCGCCAACAAGGAGGAAATGCTCCGTTACGACAAATCTCTGGACGAATACCGCAAGCAGTTGGAGGAATTAAAGAAGAAATTGGAAGAGGAAAAGAAAAAACAACAAGAGCAGCAGAACAG
>NZ_BSQU01000005.1:0-144192 GCF_030268505.1 Akkermansia sp. NBRC 115031 | reverse complement strand
AAAGGACCAGAACAAGGACCAGAACAAGGACCAGAACAAGGACCAGAACAAGGACCAGAACAAGGACCAGAACAAGGACCAGAACAAGGACCAGAACAAGGACCAGAACAAGGACCAGAACAAGGACCAGAACAAGGACCAAGACAAGGACCAAGACAAGGACCAAGACAAGGACCAAGACAAGGACCAAGACAAGGACCAAGACAAGGACCAAGACAAGGACCAAGACAAGGACCAGAACAAGGACCAAGACAAGGATAACGCCGCGGGCAAGGAAAACAAGAGGGACGAAAATGAAATGAAAAACGCCCAGCTCCCCTCCTCCCCGGAAAAAGACAAGCTGCCTGAAACGCCCGGCATGGAAAAACCGCAGCCGGAAGGGGACAAGCCCGTACCGGTAGCCACGCAAAAGGAAAGCAAGGAGGAAAAGGAACGCCGGGAGGCAAGAGCCATCCTGATGGAACGCAGGGACATTGAACCCGGCTGCCCCGTTCCCCAGCGTTCGCCGGAAATTCCTCCGGACAAGGATTATTAACCCGTTCCGCCCGCATCCACGATGCCAACCCTTCAAACATATCCCGCAACATGATGAAAAAACTGCTCGCCATTCTTTCGCTCTTCTTCTGCATGACCGTCACGCTCATGGCTCAGCAGGTGGTCACCACCTGGCTGTCCGACGCCGTTGTGCCGGGAGAACAAACCCGCCTGTTCATCATCCTGACGGACGGCAGCATCGCCCGCCAGGACCCGCTTCCCAGGGTGAAGGGCGCCAGCCTGCGCTGGGTCAGCCAGGGCAACTATATCCGCTGGCCGGGGTCCCCCAACCAGTCCGCCTTCCTGATGGCCATTGAAGTAACTCCGGACGAAGTGGGCACCGTGGAAATCCCGTCCCTGACCCTGCAAGCCAACAACGGCCGCTCCTATACCACGCTTCCCCAGACGCTGACCGTCTACCCGTACAGCGCCATCAAGTGGAACACGCTGAACCTGAACGGAACTACGGTTCCGTATGGCATGCTGTGGCATGTGGACAACCAGAAGCCCTATGTCCACCAGCCGGACCGCTGCGAACTGAAAATTTATGCTCCGGAATACATTCTGGAATACACGGCGCCCACCATCACCACCTCCAACCTGGCTACATGGCGCTTTGAACCCACGCTGGTGGAGTTGCTCCGCGGCCAGCCCCGCGGCTCCGTGCTCTATAAAGGCGTCAACTGGAACGTCATGACCTTCCAGAGCACTCTGTTCCCGCTGCGCGCCGGGGAAGTCACGGCGGCGGGCACTGTCACGGCACGCGCCGCCCTGCCGGAAGCGGACCCCCTCATCGCCAACTTCATCCGCTCGGAGGTGCTGGTGGAAATGTCCATTCCGGAAGTGAAAATCACGGCCCAGGAACTCCCGGAGGGAGCGCCCGCCTCTTTCACCAACGCCGTGGGGGACTTCCGCATCTCCGCCAGCACGGATGCCCGGGACCTCAGCGCCAATGAACCCATCACCGTTAAAATCAAGGTGACAGGCACGGGCAACATCCACAGCATTGCCTGCCCGGCCCTCACGGACGCTTCCAACTGGAAGCTTTACCCGCCCAACAAGCTGGACCCGGGCCAGAACACGCGCTCCATCCAGGGAACCGTGGAATTCCAGCAAATGATGCGCCCGATTGCCCAGACGGACGCCATCCCGCCCTTTGAACTCACCTTCTTTGACCCCAGCACGCAACAGTACAAAACCGTAACCACCTCCCCCATTCCCCTGGAATGGAAGGCCTCCGCCATCACCGGAACGGCGGCCGGCGGAGCCGCTCCCGCCACGCCGCCCCCGGCAGGCACCATTCCGGTAGCGGAAATGACGGACATTTACGGGATCATGCCCGCCGCCGTCATGAACGCCCTCACCGCTCCGGCCCACTGGGGATGGTACTTCCTGGCCTACATCCCCGCCGTCGTCCTGCTGGGCATGGCCCTGATCCGCTACATCCGGAGAGTCCAGAAGGAAAGCTTCACGGCCCGGGAACGCATGCGTTCCTTCCGGAGGCTCTCCTCCACGCCGCGCCAGGCCAGCCCCACGGAATTCCTGCGAGCCGCCGGCAACTTCATTGAATCCTACATTCCTCCTTCCAAGCAGAATGAAGAAATGAAAACCATCCTTCAGCTCCGGGATGACAGGGCGTTCAAGCCCTCCGGCTCTTCAGACGAACTGCCGCACGCGGAACGCCAGCACATGCTCCAGGCCATTAAAAAAGCCATCGCCAAGCTTCCCGTGCTCATCATGGCCGCCGTCCTGGCCCTGTCCGTGGCCGGAGCAGCCGGAAACGCCGCGGAAACGGACAACCTGGGCGTGCAGGCCTATGAACAGGGAGAATACGCCAAGGCCATTGACTACTTCAGCAGGGAAAGCAACGATACGGACCTCTCCAAGTCGGAACGCGCCTATGCCAGCTTCGGCATCGGCAACTCCTACTACCGCATGAACAAGCCCGGTCTGGCCGCCCTCAACTACCGCCGCGCGCTGGAACTCTCCCCGTACTTCACGGAAGCCAGATACAACCTGCAATTCATCGAACGCAAGGAGGGGGCCATCCTCCCCGCCAACACCATGGAAAACCAGTGGCTCACTTACATCAGCCATGATGCGCTCGGCCCCATCTCCATCCTGTCCGGCGCCGTCATGCTCACCTTCCTGGCACTCCTGACCGTCACCCGCAGGCACGGGGCGCTGCTGACCATCCTGGCCACCCTCAGCGGACTGGTCACCGTGGCGGCCATCATGAACTACATCATGTACCCGGAAACCCCGGAATCCATCCCGGCGGACCGGCTGCTGGTCGTCACCCAGAAAACGCCCGGCAGGCACGCGGCGGACATGAACAGCCCGGCGGTCATCACCCTGCCGGAATCCACCCCGCTCATCCTGCGCGCGGAACGCGGCTCCTGGTACTACGCCAGCACCTTCCAGAACACGCCCGTCTGGATACCCAGGACGGACGCGCAGCCGCTGTAACGCTTTTTATCCCGCCCTCACCATGGGCCGCCCCTCCCGGAACACCGTATTTCCGGAAGGGCGGCCTTTTTTACGGCTGCGTTAAAATCCTCTGCGCAACCGGAAGAGGCTGGAACCAGAAAATGGCAGCATCTCTGATGCACCGTTCATGAGTGTTTTCCTCCCTTTTCCACTATGTGGCACGGAGATTTGCCGCCTTTCCCTGCTTCCTTTTTCCATTTCAAGTAGAAAAAATCTCCGGAAGGGCCCCTTCCGGAGACGCACAGGCGATGCCCCGGTCTCCATGAACAAAAAAAGCCAATGCCCCATCATGTCCACAGGGCACGCGTGTATTAAAAACCGTTCGCTGGCGCCCTTCCGCCCCAGTTGACGCAAGGGCTTGCGGCGCTCCTAATGATGCGGGAAAAATCCGTGCGCCCCGTTTCGCCCGCGGGCCGGCCCGCACCATGGCTCACCAGGAATCCAGATGCACCTTCCTGCCCGGAGGCGGAAAAGCCTCGTCCAGCAAATCCACATCCTCCGCAGTCAGCTTAATGGACAAGCTCCAGTAATTCTCCTGAACATGCATGACGGAACCGGCCTTGGGGATAGCAATCATTCCGGGGCGGCGCAGAATCCAGGCCAGCGCGATCTGCACCGGGGTGGCCTCATGCTTCTGCGCAATCTCCATCAGAACCGGATTGCGGGACAGCCGCCCTTCATCCGCAGGCGAATAGGCCATCACGGGAATGTGGCGCTCCCGGCACCACGGCAGCAGGTCGTACTCCACGCCGCGATGGGCCAGATTATAAAGAATCTGGTTGGCGGCGCAGGAGACTCCCCCCGGGACGGCATAAAAACGCTCCATTTCCGGAACATCCATATTGCTGACGCCCCAGGCCTTTATCTTACCCTCCTGCTGCAGCTCAATCATGGAGGCAACCGTATCTTCAATGGGATGGGGACCGCTCCAGTGAAGCAGGAACAAATCCACGTAATCCGTCCGCAGCTTGTTCAGGCTCCGTTCGCAGGCGGCCTTGGTTCCGGTCCTGCTGGCGTTGCCGGGCAGGACCTTGGTAACCAGGAAAACACGGTCGCGCAATCCGCGGATTGCCGTTCCCACCAACTCCTCGTTGCCATACATCTCCGCCGTGTCAACCACGCTCATGCCAAGCTCAATGCCCGCACGCAGCGCCTCTACTTCTTCGGCTTCCCTCAACGCGGATTTTCCCATCTTCCAGGTTCCCTGCCCCAGGGCGCAAACCTTCCGATGGTCCGGAAAAATTACTGAATGTTCCATCATCAACTATTCTTTCTACCTGATCGTACAATTCCATGCTGTATAAACCTTTGACAGCATGCGAGAAAAAAAGCTCAAGAATCAGGACGTTTCCCATGGCCGCCTCACCCAACTTCTTCTCCCCTTCTCCCGGCGCGGCGCAAAACATCCTTCATTTAAACATTACTCAACATGCTACTGGTAAACGCATTTTAAAACAACCTCCCATACCATCCGGGCATGCCGTCATCAAAAAACCCGCGCAACCGTCCTGTCATACGTGCTGCGGGGGCACCCCGCCTCCTGCCTGAAAAAATCTTCTCCGTCCCTCTTCGGCAGGAGGCCGCCCCTCCGGCACTTCCCCTCTTTCCCGTGAACTTTATCCCTCCGCTCCTTCCGGAAAAGAACTTCTCCCGGCTCTTCACAGGAACGGCAGCCGCACGGCGGGAGAGGTACTCCGAACCATTCAGGCTGAAAATTGCCGGTGCCGATAGCCCGGCCCATAACCGTCCTCCTTCCGTGTGGCGACAGTACCTTCCGGGAAAATCCGCCTCTGCGGACAACCGCAGCCGCCCCCTCTCCGTTCAGCCTTGCAAAGGTAAAATCAATCAACCGGAGTCCACGCCATTTCTTATCACGGCGCCGGCATCCGTCAACGCCTTAATCCCTCCACGGGCATTTCAACGCCGTTATTCCCCGGGATCTGCGGCTCCTTTCCGTTGCTCGCCCTGAATCGTCATTGCCTGATATTCCTGATAACCCGGGCCGGAACGCCGCCTACAATCGCGTTGGCCGGAACATCCCCGGTGACGACGGCCCCGGCGGCCACGATGGCATTTTCCCCCACCGTCACGCCGGGCAAAACGGTAGCCCCGGCCCCTATCCACGCCTTCCGTCCTACCACGATGGGGCGCCCATAAACATGACGGCGCAATTCCGGTTCCTCCGCGTGATTCTCCGTAATCAGCTTCACTCCCGGACCGATCAGCACGCCGGCACCAATCGTGATTCCGCCACGGTCCATGAACGTGCAGCCGCAATTCACGAACGCGTTCCTGCCGAACCGTGTAAAACGGCCGAAATCGGTATAAAAAGGCGGCACGATCCAAGTCGTTTCATCGATCAACTCCCCCGTCAATTCGCTCATGACAGCCCGCGTCTCTGCGGCATCATGGTAGCCTGCATTCAACTCTCCGGTGATGCGGAAGGCCCTCGTGATCAACTCTTCTATGACCGGGTACTCGGGATCGTCCAACCGTATCAACTCTCCCCGGCGCATTCTTTCCAATATATCCATCTGTTTTTCTTTTCAATTCTTCAAGTGACAATATCCATGGACCATTCCGCGCCCAGGGAACTACCGGGCGCCCCGGCAACGGGAAAGCGGAGAACCCTGAATAAAATCCATCCACTTACTCTTCTTGTACGCCATGGCCTTCTGCCAATGATACAATAAAAGAGGCTCTCCCGTTCACACGGTCCCAATAAGACCTTCCCTTCCGTTCTCTAATCGTGTGCTCCGGGAACATTACCGGGAAAAAGCTTCCATGTGATACTCCCGGGCAGCACCAGGCCTCACTTCAGGTTTTTACTGAAAAAATCCGTCAATTTGTCAAAAGGGATCATATTCACCCGGTCGTACAGGTCCACATGCCCGGCCCTGGGCACCCGGTAAAGCTCCTTCGGCTCGGCGGCGCGCTTGTAGGCGTCTTCGCTGAACTCCCTGGAATGAGCTTCCTCCCCGGTGATGAAAAGCAGGGCGCGGGGAGAAATCGTCTCAATATCGGAAAACGGATAGAAATTCATGAACTTCACGTTGCTGGCAAGCGTCGGATGCGTGGTAAGCTCCGGCGACTGTCCCTCCGGAGTAAACTCGCCGCGGGGAGTGCGGTAGAACTCAAAAAACTCCCGCTCAATGGGACTGGAATCTTCGCGAAGTTCATGCACGGTCCCGCCGGTATACTTGACGGATCCGCCGGAAAACTCCACATACCGCTGCTCCGCCGCTTCCGCCAGAATCTTCTTTCTCTGACCGGGTGTCTGCGACTTCCGGAGACCGTTCCGGCTGGCAGCCCCCATGTCGTACATGCTGACGGTCGCAATGGCCTTCAGGCGGGGATCAATCTTGGCGGCGCTGATGGCAAAACTGCCGCTGCCGCATATCCCGATCACGCCGATGCGGTTCCGGTCCACAAAAGGCCGCGTGCCCAAATAATCCGCGGCCGCGCTGAACGCCTCCGCATACATATCCGGAGAAACGGAATTCCTGGGTTCTCCGTCGCTCCCGCCCCAGAACGGTAAATCCAGGGCCAGCGTCACAAATCCCCGTTCCGCCATCTTCGCGGCGTACAGGTTCGCGCTCTGCTCCTTCACCGCTCCCATGGGATGGCCCACGATAATGGCGGGGCACCTGGCCTCCTTATCCATGTCCTTGGGCAGGAACAGGTTCCCGGCCACCTTCATGCGATACTGGTTATTGAACTTAACCTCCTGCAGGGAGACCCGGTCGCTCTTATAAAAATTGTCTGCGTCCGAGGGCTTGTCCGCCGGAGAAGCCATGCTGCCGGACACGGCAAAAGCGCCCAGCGCGGTTGCCGCCAGAATTCCGGCGTTACGTGTGATGATAAATTTCGTATTCATTGGTTGTTCTTTCCTGTTTTATTGTTCCGGCGTTCCCACCGGACCCTGCCAATATTAACAGGCAGAGGAAAAAACAGGTAGCCCGGTCCTCCTGCATTATTGCCTGATCCTGCAAAATGAAACAAAATGAAGTTGCTCCCGCACCCTGCCTTGAATAACATGAAGCCTTCATGAAGGAAAAAGAAAAGGAACAGGGGGAAACGTCCGCCTCCCTGCCAACTCCTGCTGGCCGTCAACGGAAACCGCTGCGCCTTGCCGGAATGATTGCAGGCTGGACGGATGGGAAACACCAGGTGAGCACGGCCATTCCCGGGCTGGAGCTCCACCGCTGGGAATCCCCCACGGAACCGCACAGCTATATGTTTTCCCCCCATCTTTGCCTGATCGCACAAGGAACCAAGCAGATCCTGCTGGGGGACGAAGCCTACCTATATGATGCGCAAAGTTTTGTTGTTTCCTCCGTGGAGCTTCCCCTTGTCTCTAAAATCATGGAGGCCAGCCCGGAAAAACCTTACCTGGGATTGACGCTGGAACTGGATTTACAGGAAATCTCCCAACTGATGCTTCACGACAGCGTGGCCACGCGTCCGGAATGCCCCACAGACCGGGGCATCGGCGTCAGCAAAATGACTCCCGCCCTGCTCAATGCAGTGGAACGCCTGATGGAACTGCTGGAAACTCCCGCGGACATCCCCGTCTTCCTTCCCCTGGTGCGGCAGGAAATCTATTACCGTCTCCTGATGGACGAACAGGGAGGGCGCCTGAGGCAGATCGTCGTGGCTGAAAGCCATAGCAGCCAGATAGCAAAAGCCATTGACTGGATAAAAAAGCACTTCGACCAGCCGTTGAGCATCGGGGAACTGGCAAGCCGCGCCGGCATGAGCCCGTCCAGCTTCCACCAGCACTTCCGTACCCTCACGGCCATCAGCCCGCTTCAATTCCAGAAACGCATCCGCCTCAATGAGGCCCGCCGCCTGATGCTTGTGGAAAACATGGACGCAGGAAACGCCTCCTTCCGCGTTGGGTACGAAAGCCCTACCCAATTCAACCGGGAATACAAGCGCATGTTCGGCAACCCGCCGCGGACGGACATTAAAAGGCTGCAAACCATGCCAATCTGAGAGGTAAACGGAAGGGAGACGTCATCCCGTTCCACTATGGATTCTTACCGTCCTTTCTTAAAATAACAGGGGAACAGACCAAACACTAAACGATACGGTTGCGGAAAATAAAGCTTTGATCTGATCCTCTTTCAAGAAGCAGTGCATGAGAGGCTTGCGCCCCGCGCAGACATGTGGACTTTCAATTAACGCACTCGTGAGAGTGCGACCGTTGTGTTCCGTAAAAACTCCGTTCCACTTTCAGTTTCAATCCACGCACTCGTGAGAGTGCGACTTTTACCGGAGTGCTGGAGATACAGGCCGGGATGGGTTTCAATCCACGCACTCGTGAGAGTGCGACTTTCCAGCAGGGCGCAGCCGGAAATAAGGAACACGTTTCAATCCACGCACTCGTGAGAGTGCGACGCGCAGTCTTTTACGCTTCCGAATTCATCTACCGGTTTCAATCCACGCACTCGTGAGAGTGCGACATGAAGAGCGCGGCCGGGAGATTCCGGAGCAGGTGTTTCAATCCACGCACTCGTGAGAGTGCGACATTAAACTATCATCTTCTTCCATTATTTTCTGAAGTTTCAATCCACGCACTCGTGAGAGTGCGACGGAGTATCAGGGACATGTTTCGTTCGTATGGCCTGTTTCAATCCACGCACTCGTGAGAGTGCGACGCCGCAAGGATGACCTGGAATTCTGGCTTTCCCTGTTTCAATCCACGCACTCGTGAGAGTGCGACAAGTCAGGGAGTGCAGAGCCAGGGCCAAGGCCCAGTTTCAATCCACGCACTCGTGAGAGTGCGACATTTGAATTCTGCGCCCGATATACCACATGACCGGTTTCAATCCACGCACTCGTGAGAGTGCGACCCTTATTCCCGGACTGAAGATGCCCACGCCGAAAGTTTCAATCCACGCACTCGTGAGAGTGCGACCAAAGGCGAATTTGACATCCGGGTCCAAGCCACGGTTTCAATCCACGCACTCGTGAGAGTGCGACTCGCCAATACTCCCCGGACGTTTTGGCCGCACGAGTTTCAATCCACGCACTCGTGAGAGTGCGACTTCCAATTATCGACATTTCCCCCGCTGAAATGGAAGTTTCAATCCACGCACTCGTGAGAGTGCGACTGAGGGAATAAGTAAACTGCATATCCTGATTTACGTTTCAATCCACGCACTCGTGAGAGTGCGACCGTCGATACGCTAAGGGAAGTAAAGGAAGCAATCCAGTTTCAATCCACGCACTCGTGAGAGTGCGACAATAACCTAAGTGACAACGGGTTAAAGGCTTTTAGTTTCAATCCACGCACTCGTGAGAGTGCGACAGTCAACATTTTCCAACCCGGGAGAGAAGACCTTGTTTCAATCCACGCACTCGTGAGAGTGCGACGGTAAAAGGTTGAGCCGGGAAGACACGGTATAACGGTTTCAATCCACGCACTCGTGAGAGTGCGACCACAAGTTATAAAAACTTTGTGCCAGTGCAGGAGTTTCAATCCACGCACTCGTGAGAGTGCGACAGAGGGATATGATGATAGGATTCCACTTTATTCTGTTTCAATCCACGCACTCGTGAGAGTGCGACTGATGAAGTGATTATCCTCGATGAACTGGCTAAGGTTTCAATCCACGCACTCGTGAGAGTGCGACATGTTTGGATTGAACATGACGTATGACACAAAAGTTTCAATCCACGCACTCGTGAGAGTGCGACGACTTACTACAATGCAAAGGAAAAAGAAGAAGGAAGTTTCAATCCACGCACTCGTGAGAGTGCGACATTTTGTTAGAGGTTATTAGGTGCTTGCCAAGATGTTTCAATCCACGCACTCGTGAGAGTGCGACATGAAAGTGTATCAGGATGTCGGACTGGATAAAGTTTCAATCCACGCACTCGTGAGAGTGCGACGCTATCTATTGTCAACACTAAAAAGCATTTTTCCGTTTCAATCCACGCACTCGTGAGAGTGCGACTATACCTTCTGTGGAAGAATATCTTCATAATAAAGTTTCAATCCACGCACTCGTGAGAGTGCGACTTATACCTTCTGTGGAAGAATATCTTCATAATAAAGTTTCAATCCACGCACTCGTGAGAGTGCGACTTACGCTCATGAAAAGGGGAAAGAAAGTTGGACGGTTTCAATCCACGCACTCGTGAGAGTGCGACGTAGCTAAGTACACCCCTACAACCACTAGACAACAGTTTCAATCCACGCACTCGTGAGAGTGCGACTCCTTCAATCGGCACCCCTGCTTCATGGCAACAATGTTTCAATCCACGCACTCGTGAGAGTGCGACCGGTCCGTGTGGGCGTAGCTGTCCGCATCCTGGTGTTTCAATCCACGCACTCGTGAGAGTGCGACGTCCGGATGATTCATTTCTTCCGGAGTCAATCGGTTTCAATCCACGCACTCGTGAGAGTGCGACATTGCTGGCCGGATTGTCCGGGCAGCAGCTTGAAGTTTCAATCCACGCACTCGTGAGAGTGCGACGAGCCATTAACGCGGATAGAAGACAGTTCATCATGTTTCAATCCACGCACTCGTGAGAGTGCGACAGCTTCCGCTCGATATTCTCTATTCTGACGGCAAGTTTCAATCCACGCACTCGTGAGAGTGCGACCGATTTCGCCCGGGTTGAAGTAGGAGACGACGGAGTTTCAATCCACGCACTCGTGAGAGTGCGACGGCTTCGTCTTGCTGTCAGTTGCGTCATGAGCCAGTTTCAATCCACGCACTCGTGAGAGTGCGACCCGGAACTTCCTGCGCAGAAGCCGTTACTTCCGGTTTCAATCCACGCACTCGTGAGAGTGCGACCGCGGATTTTGTAGTAGAGGGAGGAATTTTTGTGGTTTCAATCCACGCACTCGTGAGAGTGCGACGCGGTTCCCGCATATACGGCATGCGCGCCGTGGAGTTTCAATCCACGCACTCGTGAGAGTGCGACGGCCTGGACGCCTATGGCTTGAGTATCAACAGCGCAACGGGTGTTTTGCGCCAACCTCCCATGGAGGCACACGTATTCCAGGCCGTAAAAAAGAGATGATAGTTGTCAAGATTAGAACCCCAACGGATTACGTAAATCGCCGGTGTCCCGGGAATTTTCTGTGAGCTTGGGGTTGGCGGAAGGGAGACCGGGAGACGCGCTTTTCATGCGTTAAAAAGCCCACATCTCCGGCAACCAGGGCCTGTGCACGATGCAGGAATATCCTAGCCTGTTCCCTCTTTCCCGTCCAGAATTTTGCAGGCCCCTCCCCGGAAACCGCCTTATTCTCTTTTCCACAAAAGAAAAGGCGCCCCGGGACTGCCGTGGTCCTGAAGCGCCCTGCGGAAAATATCCGCGGTTTACATAATGCTTTTGCGCGTCCACCTGTTCAGGCTCAACAGCCATACCAGCGCCAGGGAGACGGCGGAGGCCAGGCAGGCCAGCAACGGTATTTTCACGGCGGCGGGGAGCCCCCCCATTCCAATGAAGTTCACGAAGTCATAGGAACACTGGACAAAGAAGAAGTGGCACAGGTACACGCCGAAGGTGAGCGCCGCCACCTTGCCCAGCACCGGGCCGGGCTTGATCCTGAGCCTGCTGACGATGGCAAAGATGGCAAAGGTCATCAGGAAGACGTTGATGCCGGAGAAGTACCAGAGTACCTCAAGCTTGGAATATTGGCCGGGGAAGTGCTTCTGCGTTTCCAGGAAGCCGAAGAACGTGACGGCAAAGCCGACCAGGAAGAGGGGAACAGTGATGGCGAGCATCTTTTTCCAGCTCCAGGCCAGCGGGTATTTGGCCAGGTAATGGGCCAGCACCATGTACCCCAGGAAGCCGGCAAAGTTATAGAACATGCCGTACGGGTTCCAGTCGCAAACGCCCAGAATGCCCATGTTGCCGTAATTGCCTTCATAGCCCAGCGCCGGGGCAAGCATCTGGAGGTAGGGGAGAATCATGCTGAATATCCAGATGCCCAGGAAGATTTTCACATCCTTCCTTTTGGCCTGCGTCAGCCACGCGCTCATGATGGGCATGAAGAGGTAGAGACCCACCAGCATGTATACGTACCACAGGGGCGTGGTGTCATAGTTGAAGTTGAAGAGAAAGGTGTAAAGCTTGCCGACGGTGGCGCTCCAGGTGTAGTTGTCCATCACGATGTTGGGGCTGGCCGTATGCACGCCCGCGGCAAAGTAGCCGAAGTAGAGCAAGGGAAGCACCAGGGACCAGACGACGAGCGGAATCAGCACCCTTTTGAGGCGCTTGGAGTAAAAAGCGCCCATTTCCATGGTGACGGGAAAGAGCAGCACGCCGGAGATCATGGCGAACAGCGGCACGCACGGCCGCACCAGACTGCCCCAGAAGACGGCGGATTTAAAGTTGAAGGTGCCGTCAAAACTGCCTACGAACGGATCGCAGCAATGGGCCACTACAACGAGAAAACAGGCCAGGATGCGCAGGAAGTCAACCCAGGCGATGTGGGTGCCGTGGGAGGTCAGTGGTTGGTTGGTGCTCATGGATGTGTGGTAGGGAAAATTGCCGCATCGTCGCGGACGTTCCAGGAAATATACCCGTTTCCCGGAAACGTTCTATCACAAAATGGGGAAAAGAAACAAAAGCGCCCAGGAACAGGCCTACGAGAGCGGAAGAAAGCCCGGGAAGAAGCTAAAAACAGCGGCAAGCCAGTCAGAAGAGGCCGCGTTTCCTGTGGATTTCAACTTTTTTGCCGCCCGAAGGGCGCAATAAACGCCGCAGGCCCTCTTCCGTGCTACTTTAACTTTTCACCGTTTGCCGGAGGGAATTTCTTGTATCCGGCAGAGTTTATCTTTTACCCAACCGGGTAAGCCCGGTTTTCCCGCCCTTGCAAGAAAAATCCCTCCGCAGGGCTTCGGCGGCAGTTCATCCAATGAAGGCCGCCCGGCCTTCATTCCCAGGAGGGCGTTTTCCGTTTGGACTGCGGGGGCATTTTCCTGCGCTGTCTTTATACTCATAATCACGCCGCCTGGGAGCCAGGGTTCAAGGCTCCCCTCACGCCCCGGCCGTCTTGAAACTGCCCGGAGGCGGGATGATGTTGCCGTAGCGGTGAACGGTTTCGGAAACGGCTTGTTCCCGAAAATAGCCCAGCAGTTCCAGGCGTCCGTTGGCAAGCACGGGCCGATCCAGCACTTCCACATCCCGGGCGCGTGCGGCATTCGCCAGAGCCTCGGAGATGCCCGTTCCACGCAGGAATTTCACGCCCTGGGCTGCCTCCGGCATCCGGTCGATGAGTTCGGCTTCCGTCTCCACCGTCAGGGACGCATAGTAACCGTTCATTTTCTGAATCCAGGGATGGCCTTCCTCCACGCTCAGGTGCAGGGCTGCTCCGCACAGTTTCGCGCCCAGCAGCAGGATGGCGGCGTCAGCGTCAGACATGTTTTCCACACGGGCCAGTATCCCCTTCACGGGTACGTAACGGAATGTGTTGTTTTCCCCGTAGATATGGGAAGGGTCATGCTCCACGCCGAATTCCTCCATCCACCACTTGGCCTGGGAACCGGCCGCGGAACGGATGCGCTTGGCGCAGTCCGGCAGTTCGGAGCACAGCTTTTCCACCAGCCCGGTGATGCGTTCCCCCGGCGTGCGCAGTTTCTGCGGGAGCGCCTTTTCCTCCCAGCTTCCCAGCATGGTGAGGTAGTTGGGGCCGCCGGCCTTGGAGCCGGGCCCCATGGAGGAGTGGTTCCACCCGCCGAACGGCTGGCGGCGCACGATGGCGCCGGTGATGACGCGGTTGATGTACGCATTGCCCACCTGCACCTTGCTTTTCCACAGGGCGATTTCCCGTTCATCCAGGGACTGAAGTCCCCCGGTGAGGCCGAATTCGGAGTCGTTCTGGATGTCAATGGCTTCCTCCAGGTTTTCCGCACGGATGATGCCCAGCACCGGGCCGAAGCATTCCGTCTGATGGAACCAGCTTCCAGGCTTCACGCCCAACCGGATGCCGGGCGACCAGAGGCACGGGTTGTCTTCCGAGGGTTCCGGCTTGAGCAGCCATTCCTCCCCGGGTTCCAGTTGCGTGAGCGCCCGGAGCAGGTCGCCTTCCGGTTCCTTGATGAGCGGCGTCACCACGGAGCTGACCTCCCAGGAGCCCCCCACCTTCAGGCTGGCTGCGGCATCCTTCAACTGGCGCAAGAAGGCCGGGTTGTCATAGACGGAGGCCTCCACAATAGCCACGCTGGCGGCGGAGCATTTCTGCCCGGAATGGCCGAAGGCGCTTTTTACCAAATCTTTCACGGCCTGGTCCGGGTCCGCCGTGGCGGTGATGACCATGGCGTCCTTCCCGCTGGTTTCAGCCAGCACATGCAGGTCCGGCCGCAGTTCACGCAGCATTTTCCCGGTGCGGTAGGAACCCGTCATGATGATGCCGTTCAGGCGCGGGTCCATCAGGAATTTGTGGGAAATTTCATTGCGCGGCATCGGCACGAATTGAAGCACGCTCTTAGGTACCCCGGCGCGCCAGAACGCCTGGACGATCTGCCAGGCCGTATAAACGGCCAGCTCGGACGGCTTGAACACCACCGTGTTCCCCGCCATCAGCGCGGCGGCCACCCCGCCCGTGGGAATGGCGAATGGGAAGTTCCAGGGAGACATCACGCAAACGGTACCCAGCGGGGTCATTTCCACGCCGTCGTTCATGCCGTCGCGGTCCAGCCCTTCCGCATAATAGCGGCAGAAGTCTATGGCCTCACTCACTTCCACGTCCGCCTCCGTGGGCACCTTTCCGGCGTCCCTCACCATGGCTGCAATGGCCTCCCCCCGGATTCTGGACAGCTCCTGCGCCGCCTGGTGCAGGATTTCAGCGCGTTCGCCAACGCTCTTGGACGCCCAGGAGGCGCGGGCCTTGTCCGCCGTGTCCAGCGCGTGTTCAATCTGGTCAAAGTCCGCATACGCGAATTTGTAGGAGACTTCATTGTGGCGGGACGGGTCGCGCCCCACGCCCCACAGGTTGGTCGTGATTTCCTCACCGTTGATGACCAGGGGAATTTCCTCGCCGGATTTTTCCTTTTCCGCGGCAATCAGGCCGTTGATCCATTCCGCATTCTGCCGCAGGGACCAGTCCGTATCACGCTCATTGGCAAAGGCGTCCCGGTAATGCGTGGGTTGCACGGGGTCCGTAGCGCGGTTCTGCGTACGGTTGGGGCCGTATTTCACGTCGTCTTTCTCCTGGCAGGCTTTTAAGAACCGCTTTTTCTGCGCCTCCCAGCTCCGGGAGCCCGGCGTCATGCCGAAGAGGTCATGCAGGAAGTTTTCCTCACTGGTGTTTTCATCCAGCCGCCGCACCAGGTAGGCAATCGCGCTGTGGAAGTCTTCCTTCAGCACCACAGGGGCATACAGCAGCAGGCCGTCCGCCGCCTGGCGGATGACGCGCGCCTGATGGTTCGCCATCCCCTCCAGCATTTCAAATTCCACATGGTCCCGGACGCCTTCCCGCTCACGCAGCAGCATGGCATAACACAAGTCAAACAGGTTGTGGGAGGCAACGCCGAACTGCACATATCTGGCGTTCTCCGGCATGCAGCCGTAATGGAGCATTCTCTTGTAGTTGGCGTCCACCTGGGCCTTCGTGCCGTATGGGGCCTGCGCCCAGTCATGCATGGAGGCCTCCACTTTCTCCATCGCCAGGTTGGCGCCTTTCACCAGGCGTATCTTGATGCGCGCGCCGCCCTTCTCCACCCGCTCCTTCGCCCAGGCGCACAGCTTCATTTGTTCCTCCCAGGAGTCCGGCAAATAAGCCTGGAGCACAATCCCGGCTTCCATCTGCATGAATTCATCCTCCATCAGCGTGCGCTTGAACGCTTCCGCCGTCAGGTGGAGGTCACGGTATTCCTCCATGTCCAGATTCACGAATTTGGGTCTTTTGGAGCCGTCCGGCAGTGTCACCGCATTCGTGATGGCCGCCCGGTACAGGATGCGCAGGCGCTCCTGAATCAGCTGCACGGTTTCTTCAAAGGCCACCAGATGAATCTGGCTGAAAATGGCTGAAATCTTGACGGAAATATAGTCGCAGTCCTTGTCCGCCAGGCGGTCCACGACCTGCTGGAGGCGGTGGTGGGCCTCGCTTTCACCCAGAATGGCCTCTCCCAGCTGGTTGATGTTCATCCGGATGCCGGCCTTGCGCCTGCGGCGCAGGTGGGAGCGCAGTTTTCCATCCTCCGCCGGAAGAATCACGTTGGAGCTCTCCTTCCGCAACTGGCTGGTAATCATGGGCATCACTACGCCGGGAAATTGTACGGAGAATTTGTCCCCCAGCTTCATGGCGAACCGGTCCGCGGCAGACAAATAACGGGGAATACCGTAGCCGTCCAGCAGGTAGCGGAACAGCTCCGCGCCCCGCGCCGGCGAGGAAGGGCGGAACACGCGGTCCGCCAGCGCCAGCGTAAAGGCCTTGCCCGCAGGGTCGTTCATCATGCGCTCCATCTGCTCCGCCTGCTTTTTCTCCTTCCTGCGCATCCCGGCATTCGACTGTTTCAGAATGGATTCCGCCAGTTCCACAGCCTTGGCGGCCAGTTGCTGGTCAGTCCATTTGTCACGGCGCGCCGCCGCCATCATGTCCGGGATGGATGAATCTGTCATAACGGTCCGAAGACTAGCCCCGGACAGGGGCAAAATCAAGCCAATTTGCCGGGCCCTTCCTGTGGAGAAGGGAATCACGAAGAAAAAACGCGTCCCTTGATTCCGTGACGGCAACCGGGAAGCCTTCCTGTCCGTTTCCGGAAGCTCCGGAAAACCGCATCAATCATACCGCGCGGCAGCCAGGCGAGCCCTCCTCAGCTCTTCCCGGAGCTGGTGCGCGCGCCTGCCGCAAACGCTGGCGCGGTCCATGTCCCGCACTTCCTCCAGAACGGCAACCGCCCGGTTGAAAGCCTCCTCACTCTCCGCCGTGTGGGCGTCCCGGTACAGCGCTTCTTCCAGCCGGACCCAGAGGGGATGCACCATGGAGAGCAGGATCAACTGGCGTTCTTCCACGGGAAGGGAGGGATCATCCGCCCTTTTCCGCCACGCTTCCAGGCATTTCCGGATGGAAGGGGCATCACAGGCCTGGAAGGATTCGCAGAGGAGCGCCGCCGTTTCCCGGTTTTTCTCCAGGCGGCGGGCTGCCGCGCGGGCGTTCAGAAAGGCCGGAACCGTGCAATTCAGTTTTTCCAGGCGTTTCATCGTTCCCGGATAATCCCGGAACCAGGCTTCCGCCGGCACCGGTTCCAACGCCCGGCAAATGGCGGCGGCCTCCTCCGCAGGGTCTCCACCCTTCGGAACGTCATTCACCAAAGTCACCGGGCGCACGCGCCGGGCCTTATCCGCCAGCAGGGCCGCCTTTTCCCGCAGGGATGCGGCCTGCGCTCCCCCTTCCACCAAGTCAAATACACGTCCCCTGGAATCAAGCAAAACCACCGCAGGCAGCACGCGCACGCCATGCTCCGCAGCACGGAACAGGCTCCCGCCTTCTTCCCAATCTTTCACGGAGGGACGTTTGGGCACTGTGACAAACTGCACGTCACGGACATGTTCATCCAGCGCACGGCGTTCTTCCGTTCCTGGACGGAGCGCCTTCAGCCAGCGGGCTTCCGCCGCGCCGGGTTCCGCGGAACCGTACACCACCAGCACGGGAGGCGGCGGAGAAGGAGCCGCGGCGCAGGAAGCGGGGGAATCCTCCGCTTCCGCACGGCCCGGAACCGCCGTCACCAGCGCCAGGCAAACAGACGCAATAACCGCTGCAACCTTCATGAAAACTGCCGGCTTCAGGCGCGCCGGATGGTAATGCGCTTGTAACGGCCGTCGCCTTCCTCGGATTCCGTCGCAATGCCTTCCATGGATTGAAGGGCATTGTGCACCAGGCGGCGGTGGTAGGCGTTCAGCGGCTGCATCTTCATCGGCTTGCCGCTCTCCTGCACGCGTTCGGCCAGGGAACGGGCCTTTTCCAGCAGGCGGGCCTCGTTGCGTTCCCGGTAGTGGTCGCAATCCACCTTCACGCGGGGTGCATCCTCCATCTTGCGCTGGATCATGCGGTTGACCAGGTACTGGAGGTCGTCCAGCCTGTCCCCGTCTCCCCCGATGATGTACTGGGAATCCGGGGAGGAAATATTCAGGCACACGATGCCGTCCGCCTCCGTTACTTCAATATCCGCGGAAAAACCCAGGGAGGCCAGAAGGCTCTTCAAACTCTGTTCAGCTATTTCTTGCACCGTCATCACTTTAATTCAATAGGAAAATGGTTCCATACCGGAAAAGCCGCTCCGCGCCATAACGGCATGAGCCTTTTTTCCAATACCCGATTGACATAAAAATCATAACCTATTTATTCCCCGCGTCTATGAAAATTTGTGGAAGTTCCGTCCCATTTCATGTACGCAGCGTACCCCCGTCCCGCTGCGCCGGAAACGCCGCTGCGCTGCTCCCTCCTATTCCGGCTTCCCCTGCTCCGCTCCTGTTTATTCCACCTCCTTCATTCCGTCCGCCCCCTGTTCCAGACGGTATTTTTTCACGGATGCCGGAATCTTTCCTCCTTCCGGATAAGTCTTTACCACCACCGTTCCGTCATCCTCCAGCCTGACGGTTCCCATTCCCGTGCGGCAGCAGCCCACCTGCTTCAGCATGGCAGAGGCGGAGATGCAGCTCTTATCGTCGGAGACATTCGGTTCTTGGGAAATGCGAAAAATGCGCATATATGAAGCTCCTGCTCCCGCTTCATGAACCAGAACCAGTTCAGGAATGCCGTCCCTGTCCAGGTCCGCCAGCCTCATGCACGGTTCCCCTGCGGGAGAACCGGCAAAGATTCCCACAATATGGGGCTGGTCCCCGTCTTCCCCGCAGAAATTCATTTCCGCCACCAGATAAATGGAATCTTCACCCGAGCCATGGGAGCGGTCGGCATAGAGATGCACGCGGCTAATCATGCCGTAGGGAATATCCGGATTTTTCGGCACTGAGAGGCTCTCCACCGGTTCCAGATGCAGGGAACGCGGAGGCTTCCCGAACGCCGTCCGCGTGTCCACGGCTACATCCCCGCGGTCTTCCGCCTGCTGCCCTGCTGCGAATGAAGCATGGACCACAGGCAGAAAAGCCATGCCAATCAAACAAGCCTTTTCCATAGATGCCATTCTCTATCATATAAACGTTTCAAGTCGAGTTCTTTTCAACGAATCTCCATCATCCCTGAACGGAGGCTGCTGACAAAACATGACAGAACATCACCGGAAAAAGAGAAGTCGAACCCTTACCCGTATAGAAGAAATTCGGTCCCATCATGAACAAGCAAATGAAAAAAAAGACGCCGCCCATGGAAGACAGCCTCGCTCCTTTCACCGACGGAAAGGAAGCGGAACCCCATTACACGGATACGATTGATCCGGAGCTGATCAAGCCCACTCCGAAGCCTACGCCGCCCAATGCGGAACCCTCCGCTCCCGGCTCCATGAAAATGCCGGACAATACCACGGAAAAAATCAAGGATCTGGACACCATGCGCTCCAACGGCATGGACCAGCCGCTCACAAGCAACCTGGGAGTTAAAATAGCCAATGACCAAAATACACTTAAAGCCGGAAGCAGAGGCCCCTCTCTGCTTGAAGACTTCCACTTTCTGGAAAAAATGGCTCATTTTGACCAGGAGCGGATACCGGAACGCGTGGTTCACGCAAGAGGTTCCGGGGCACATGGCTATTTTCAGGTATACAAGTCCCTTTCCAAGTACACCAAGGCGGGCTTTCTGCAGGATCCGGGAGAAAAGACCCCGGTCTTTGTGCGTTTTTCCAACGTGCAGGGCTTCCGAGGATCTCCGGATACGGTGAGGGACATCCGCGGCTTCGCCACCAAGTTCTATACCAAGGAAGGCAACTATGACCTGGTGGGCAACGACACGCCCGTCTTTTTCATTCAGGACGCCATCAAATTCCCGGATTTCGTCCATGCCGTCAAGCCGGAGCCCCACAATGAAATGCCTCAGGGGCAGACGGCCCACGACTCCTTCTGGGATTATGTTTCCCTCCAGCCTGAAACCCTGCACAACGTCATGTGGCTCATGTCCGACCGCGGCATTCCCCGGAGTTACCGGACCATTGAAGGCTTCGGCATTCACACGTACAAGCTGGTCAATGAAGAAGGGAAAAGCACCTTCGTCCGCTTCCACTGGAAACCGGCGTATGGTAAAAAATCCCTGATCTGGGATGAGTCCCAGGCGTTGACAGGACGCGATCCGGACTTCCACCGCAAGGATCTCTGGCAATCTATTGAAGCCGGGGATTATCCGGAATTCGAACTCGGTTTGCAGCTCATTCCGGAAGAGGACGCAGACAAATTCGACTTCGATATTCTGGACGCCACCAAGCTCATTCCGGAAGCGCTGGTTCCCGTGGAAATCGTCGGCAAGATGGTGCTGGACCGCAACCCGGACAACTTCTTTGCGGAAACGGAACAGGTCGCCTTCTGCCCCGCCAACATCGTGCCGGGCATCGATTTTTCCGACGACCCGCTGCTTCAGGGCCGCATCTTCTCCTACAGCGACACCCAGCGGCACCGCCTGGGCGGAGCCAACTTTACGGAAATCCCCATCAACCGGCCCGTCTGCCCCTTCCACAATAACCAGAGGGACGGCTTCCACCGCATGCAGATAGACACCGCTCCGGCCAACTACGATCCCAACTCCATCGGGGACAACTGGCCGCGTGAAACGCCCCCGGAAGAAGGCGGTTTCTCCACCGCCCCCCAGCCGGTGAGCGGCGTCAAGGAACGCCTCAGGAGCCCCTCCTTCGCGGAATACTATGCCCAGCCCCGCCTGTTCTGGATGAGCCAGACTCCCGTGGAGCAAAGACACATCATTGACGCCTTCAGCTTTGAAGTAGGCAAGGTGACGCGCCCGTACATCCGGGAACGGGTGGTGGACCTGCTGACGCGCATTGACCCAAACCTGGCAGCCGGAGTAGCTAAAAACCTGGGCATTGAACTCACGGAGGAACAGCTTAGCCGGGAACTGCCCAAACCGGTCTGCGGCCTGGAAAAAGACCCGGCGCTGAGCCTGTACGCCAACCCGGACGGCAACCTCAAGGGCATGCGCGTCTCCCTGCTGGCGGCGGACGGCGTCAGCCTGAAATCCGTGGAGGAAATCTGCAGCGCCCTGCACAAGGAAGGCGTGCACCCCCAAATTCTTGCCCCGCACATGGGAAGCGTGAATACAGAGGAAGGGAAAGACCTGCTTGTGGACGGCACCCTGTCCGGCAACCCCTCCGTCGTGTTTGACGCCGTCATCGTGCCGGAAGGAGAGCAGAGCATTAAAACGCTCCTGATGAACGGAGACGCCAAGTACCACCTGCGCCAGGCATACCGGCACCTGAAGGCCATCGGCCTGCCCGGCGACGCCAGTGAAATGCTGGAAGCAACGGACCTGCCCCGGGATATGGACGACGCCGGGCTGCTCACGCCGAAAGACACCAAGGCCCTGATGAAACCTTTCATCACGGCCATGAAACAACACCGCGTCTGGGCCCGCGAACCCAAGGCGCTGGATTTCGGCGCCTGATTCATTCCCATTCAGGAACCGATTCAATACATCATTAAACAGGGGCTGCCGCACCGAAAGGTGCGGCAGCTTTTTTATCCATAACGGCAGACGTCCAAATGATGCTCCAGGCAAATTGCGTTGAAAGGGAGAAGCATTAAAAAAGAGAACCCGGAGGAATCAGGCCCGGTAAACCGGGGTACAGCAGCATTCATGCAGTCTTAACGTTCCATGCGGGATGACCTTTCTCCGGGACAGCCGTAGATTTTTTCCGAAGTGGGTTTCAACCGTTTCCATTTTATCCGGGGAATGTAAGGCACTTCAAGCCAGGGCGCCGCTGGATCAAATTTCAGCCCATCCGCAACCGAAGGAAGGGGAGGTTCTCATGAACCCCGTCCAGAGTTGCCCTGACCGTTGAAGAAGCCAGCCCGCATGGAAGGTGCAAGCCTTCCATGCCGGATGAGCCGGAATTCATCATGGATAAGGAGGCGCCAAAGTTGTTCAACTACCTCACTACAACCAATAATAAACAAAAATCATGGATAAAATTACCTCCATCAACGGAATTTTACTGACGGCCCATAATGATTTTTATGAGCATGAAAAAAATAATTCCGTTCACATCACAGAGGATGAACGAACGGCCTGGAACTCCAAGGCTGAAGCATCTGAAGTTAATTCCAAAGTAAGCACGGAAACATTCGATGCCCACAAAGCGGACGCGTCAGTCCATATCACGGAAGAGGAGCGCAACCGATGGAATACCGCTCCCCACTTGGATGAGAGCGGCAATATGACGCTTGCCGGAAGCCTGACGACGGCAGGGACCTACAACGCCAACGGCGGCATCAATATTCCCGTTGATCCTGTCACGGAAACGGACGCGGCGCGAAAACATGAGGTCAGGGTACTTAACGAGATTTCCAATGGAGCCGCTCGGAATTATTTCAATTTTTCCACGCCTCCGTTTGGTAAATTGCTCTCGCCGTTTTCCTGGCTGGCTACCTATTGGCCTAAACCGGCAACGGAAAATGGCTGGGTGGATTTTAATTTCCGATGCGCGCCTTTTGGGCAGGAAAGCGATCGTGGGGGGTCTTATACCGCTGTGACCGGAGTTTTTTTACCACTGACTACCGGTTTGGGATATCAGCGCATGTTCCAGGTTGTCGCTGGCGGATTGTTGAATGTCACGCTTAATGAGGAGTGGTCCGGACCTGACGATTATCCGTTTTCCAGCCCTACGGAAGGTGTATCCATGTGGTGGGATGTTTATTTTGGAGACCAGCTCGCGGACCAGGACAACAAAATTCCCGCGCGCGGGAGGCTTTGCAGATTTAATCACAACACCAAACAGGTAGAGCTGTTGAGCAAGACGGCGCTGCTGCCTGACAATTTCCGGTTGCGGGGGATTGCGATAGGATGGGGAAATGACGGTAATGGGGGTATATGGGTTGTGGGAACCAACGAAAAGACGGCAGGCCGGCTGGAGGCCTACCGCATTTGTGAGAACACATGGCTCACCTCATCCTATCACAATTGTGTCAATATGCAAAATATAAGGCTATTATGTGATAGAGAAGCGCTGGAGGTCGGAGTGGAGCCGTTAAAAACTTACACAGGCCTTTACGGGGAAAAATCCGTAGTGGCGGAATGGTGTGAAATGATGGAAGTTAAATCATGATGAAAGCACAAATACAAATACAATTCCCATTGTTGGGAGAATGGGACAAATTGAACATGACTGCCGTTTTTCCCTCTTCCGGAGGTTTTATAGAGTCCCGCATTTACACGGAGAACGACATTCCTCCTTTTCATGCTCCGGCCCTGGAAGCTGTGGTAGAAGCCCTTGTCTCCATGGGCGCGCCCTGGCAGGTCCAACAGGTGTGGGCTAGAGTGGAGCAGTTCATTTCCAAGGTTCCGGAAGGAGAGCAGGAAAGTCCTATTGAGATGACGGAGGGTGTGGTCCTGACGGTTGACGCCGTCAATGAAAGCGGAGGACACCGGAGATTCACCTCCGTCCATTATCCGGATTTTGTGCTCATGAACTCCGCCGCTGTAGATTTTTTCAAGCATTTTACTAAATAATAGATTGGACATCAACAAACAAGATAATAAAAAAGATAAACAGGCGGAGTCTGGCCGCTGGGGGAGACGGGTCAAATACCTGATGGCGGCAACCATGGCAGCATCGGGCGCCAGTGGATACGTTAGACATTCCGGGGATGCGGGGGCGGAATACACGGCAAGCTGCCATACCGCCGCCCTGCTCCGGGAATCAAGGCATATTCCCTATTCCCGGGCACAGCCGGGAACGGACATGCCGTCCGTTATGCAGCAACATGCAAGCAAGTAATCATGTGCACCAGAACCCGCGCTTACCTGACGCTCCTGAGAGAGTACAAGGCCGAGATTGTCATGATTGTAGGCTTTGCTGCCGCTGCAATCATGTATGCCGACATGCGGACGTTCATCAATGAACAAACCCGCACCCTTACCGAAATTAATTTACGCCTTTCCAATCTCGAACACCAAACTCAAAAATAAATATCGCACCCGACCAAGGCCAGAGTGTATCCGCCTGGTAAACCACCTATAAAAGAAAACCCCGCAAGCCATTAAGCTTGCGGGGTTTATTAATGGTACACGGAGAGGGATTCGAACCCCCGACCAACTGTGTGTAAGACAGCCGCTCTACCACTGAGCTATCCGTGCATGAGGTGGCGGGAATATATACCGGAGAACCCGGACCGGCAAGGAGAAAATGAGAAAAATGCGTCCTTCTCCGCCTACCTGATGTCCACGCGCCGGAGCGCGCGGTAATGCAGGATGACGAAGAGGACGCACAGGACGGCTTCAGACCAGTAGAAAATGTCCAGGGCGTCACGGCCGGAGGTGAAGCCGTAGGAGTGCAGGCCCACGCCCAGCATGTTGACGCCCCACCAAGCAAAGGCGATGATGACGCCGCCCACCACGTTGCTGAAGTGGAGCAGCCAGGGGGACAGCCACCCGGCTTTCCGCGCGTGCAGCACGGTCAATTGCCACAGCACAATCATCAGAGCCCCGTTTTCCTTGGGATCCCAGCCCCAGAAGCGCCCCCAGGATTCATTGCCCCAGATGCCGCCGAAGACCGTTCCCACCAGCGTGAATACCAGGGAGAAGCACAGGATGCCGTAAGCCATGCGGTCCAGGGATTGTTCCGTTTTCCTGCCGATCAGGCGCAGGGGGGAGGCCAGCAGGTACACATGGGAGAGCACCGCCGCCAGCAACCCGGCCGCGTACCCCAGCACAATGGTGATGACATGGGTGGAGAGCAGGAAGTTGGAGCGCAGGATGGCTACCAGGGGGTCCATGTGGTCCACGGCCTGGGAGGATTCGTACAGAATGCCCATCTGGCAGGAGAAGGCCCCCAGCAGAAGCCCCGCCGCCAGCACGATGCCCTTTTTGCTGAACAGCTCCGCCACCAGCGCGCAGAGCACGCCCATGCACGCGATGAAGGCGATGGTTTCATACGTGTTGCCCACCGGGGACCTCATGGTGATGAGCACGCGGATGACCAGGGCCGCCGCCAGCACGCCGGTCCCCGCCGCACCCAGCAGCCACGCAGGGCTGAACCCGCCGGGCCGCAGAAAACGGCGCCAGAGGGGAGCGTTGGCGGCAGGACGGAAGAGGGCGCAGAGCAGCAGGCACACGAACGCCGCCACAAAGACGGCCAGGGAGGCATAGAGCGGGTCCAGGCGGTAGTAGAAGATTTCCCTTTCCAGGCTGTGCCGTTCCCCGGCGGAGGCGGCTTCATTGGGCTGCGCCAGTTTTTCCAGCAGCAGTCCTTCCGCCTTCATCCGCAGTCCGGAGGCTTCCGCGCCTTCCATGCCGATGGCCTTGCGTTCCAGCAGGGAGGCCATTGCCAGAAAGGCTCCGGTGGCTTTGTCCGGGGCAGCCGTCCAGAGACGCTCCCCATTCTGGCCCGCAGAGGGGAACCAGCGGGGGAATTCCATCCGTTCCATGGCGGAGGGGTCTTCCAGCATGATACGGGAGCCGAGCATCCAGCCGCGCACCACGTCAAAGTTGCGGGAAAGGGCCAGGATTTCCTTCTGGGCTTCCGTCAAGTTCGTTTCTCCCAGCAGCCGGATTTCCCGGACGGCGCGGGTCATTTCCTCCCAGTGCTCCGCAATTTGGGCATAGGAGTATTTTTTCCGTTTGTCCGCCTGGTCCGGCAGGTGCAGACGCCTGACTACTTCCTCCCGGTTAACCAGGAAGACGGGATACTGTTCCGCGAATTCCGGGCGGAACATGCAGTCCAGCATCCATTCCACCGGAGAGAGTTTCCTTTTCCCCTCCGGCGTCTCCATGCCAAAGCTTCTTTTGCCCAGCGTCCGGAGCAGATGGAAGCCCGCGTACGTGGAGACGGGCTTCAGGCGGCCGCCGTCCTGGACGGCCATTGCCCCGGCCCGTTCCACCAGGAAGGAGGACCAGGGCACGTAATGCTCCACCCGGACCGGATGAGAGGCAGGCCGGGCCGCCAGCATGCCGACGCCGAAGATTGCCGCCACCAGCACGCAAATGCCTATCAGGCGCAGGCGGCGCTTGCCGCCGGGAGCGGGCGGCTCCAGATGGTCGTCCGCCGCCTCCGCTCCGGCGGGAGGCTGGCCGGGTTTGCGGCGCAGGTACCTTCCGAAGACGCAGGCAAAGTGCCACAGCAGTCCCGCGGCAATGATGTAGGAAGACCATTTGGGCATCTGCTCCAGGGGATTATGGGAAGCGCGGAGGATGGAGATGAGCCTGCCCGGATGCAGGGAGTCCTGCCCCCAGCTCATCTGGTACAGCGTCCAGCCGGAAAGGCGGAGAGGCTCGTTCATGCGGATGACGGCATCATACTGGCCGCCGGATTCCGGAAAGACGGTTACCTGGGATTCATAGGATTTGGGCTTGGAGGTGCCGGGATAAAATTCCGGCACGAAGCGGTTCAGGCGCAGGTCAAACGGCAGGGACTGCTCGTGCACCCGGTCGCCCTGGGGCAGTTCCACCTGGTCCACGGCCACCGTCATTTTATTGCCCAGCATGATGCCGGCCAGCAGCAGCAGAATGCCGCCGTGGGCCACCAGCACGCCCGCGTGCCTCCAGGTCCACCGGACGCGGAACATCCCGCCTATGAACAGGTTGGCAAACAGCAAGGCGCAGGTAATGCCCATGCCGGGCAGCGGCAGGGAAACCAGGGAGTTTTCCCCGCCCAGCGGTATCAGCACATACGGCGCGCCGAAGAAGGATTCTATGGCCGCCTCCGGCCCCATGGAGGAAGACAGCCGCACCTGATGCAGCGTTCCGGCAAACGTCAGCACCAGCAGGATCAGCATCAGGGCGATGCCCAGCCCGTAGCTTCCGGCGAATTTCCAGAGGCTGCGCCCATATTTCATCCACACCGCATCCGTGCGTTTCCAGTCCATCAGCGTAAGGCGTCCGTAAGTAAAAAGAGGGCCGATCACACGATCAGCTCGTGAAACCGGCCCCAATCATGTTTCTGGAGAAAGGACGATTAGAAGTTGTCCGCCAGTTCTTCAAAGAACGCCTGGGGATGCACGCAGGCCGGGCACACCTTGGGGGCGGTGGAGCCGGTGTGCACGTAACCGCAGTTGCGGCACTTCCACTGGATTTCCTTTTCCTTGGCAAATACCTTGCCTTCGCGCACGTTTTCAGCCAGCTTGAGGTAGCGTGCCTCATGGTGCTGTTCCACAGTGGCAATCTGGCGGAAGGTTTCCGCAATGGCGGGGAAGCCTTCACGGTCAGCCACCTCGGCAAACGTGGGGTACATTTCGGACCATTCGTCGCGCTCGCCGGCAGCGGCGGCCAGCAGGCATTCCTCCGTAGATTCCAGGGGGGCCGTGCAAACGGTGTGCGTTACTTCAACGCAGGCGTCCTTCAACAGCTTGAAGAACACCTTGGCATGTTCCTTTTCATTGTCGGCGGTTTCCAGGAAGATGGCGGCAATCTGCTCATAACCGGCTTTCTTGGCCACGCCGGCAAAGTAGGTGTAGCGGTTGCGCGCTTCGGATTCTCCGGCAAAAGCCTTGAGAAGGTTCTTTTCTGTTTCTGTTCCTTTGATGGATTTCATAAATTAGTCATCTGGTTGCGTAAGCGGGATTATCCTAATCCGGGCTTGCCGAAAAACAAGCTTTTATTGAATGAATCTAAAAAATCATTTTCCTGCCGATTTTCCGGAAAAAGCCTCGCGCCACGGGTCATCCAGCTTGCCCGGAACGCTTTCCAGCTCCCGGAGGATTTTCTCCCGCTCACGGGAAATGCGCTCCTGGTCCGCGGGGTCCGGCGCGGGGGCCTCCCCGGGCACCGGCAGCAGCCCGTCCGGCGTTTTGCCGCCGTCCGGGGAAATCGGCGGGGTGACCTCCTTGCCGTCTTCATCCGTCCCCGGTTCCGGATTGTCCGGGTCCGGGTTATCCTTTTTTCCGGAGCTTTCCGGAGCGGCCAGGTTCCGGTACAGGAACACCAGGTCCCCTGCCTCCACGGCTCCGCTGCGTATGTCCGCCGGAATGCGCGCCCGGCCCATACGTTCCTCCGTCACGATCAGGTTCGCGACCCTGCGGTTTTCCTCCCTGCCCGGAGACTGGGAAATGAGCACGGTTCCCGGCTCGTAAACGTTCCCGGCCAGCGCAATGAGCACATAGTTGTGGCTGGGGTACACCTGCTCCACCTTCCCCACGTACACGGGAGGCCGGGCGGTCTTTTTGACGGGCCGCACCTGCTGGGAGCAGGAGGCGCCCAGCAGCGCGAACGCCGCCAGAGCAGGCAGGGAAAGGATTCGTTTCATGGGGAGGGGCTTTTCTCGTCGTTTCATTCCACCAGCACCTTGCGCGGACGGTTGGTATTGTCCGCCGGGGCAATGATGCCGCGGGATTCCAGCAAATCCATCATGCGCGCCGCGCGTCCGTACCCGATGCTCAAACGCCGCTGCAGCAGGGACGTGCTCACCTTGCGCTCAATGACAGCCACTTCCAGGCATTTGGCGTAGCATTCCTCCTCCGCGTCGTCCAGCGGGCTGTCCGCCCCTCCGCGGGAGGGTTCGTCCAGGGATTTCTGAACCTCTTCATGGAATTTCTGCCTGGCCTGGGAGGCGCAGTGGGCTACCAGGGCTTCCACTTCGTCATCGGAAATAAAGGCGCCCTGCGCCCGCTCCACCTGGGCGGAACCCGGCGGCAGGTACAGCAGATCGCCCTTGCCCACCAGTTTTTCCGCGCCCTGCCTGTCCAGAATCACGCGGCTGTCCGTGCCGCTGGCCACCTGGAAGGCGATGCGCGTGGGAATATTGGCCTTGATCGTCCCCGTCACCACCTGCCTTCTGGGCGTCTGCGTCGCCACAATGAGGTGGATGCCCGCGGCGCGGGCTTTCTGGGTCAGGCGGCCGATGTTCGTTTCAATGTCCGCGCCCACCGTCTGCATCAGGTCCGCAAGTTCGTCAATGATGATGACGATGTAGGGGAAGCGTTCAGGGATGACGCCGTCGTCCTCCAGGTCCAGTTCATCATCCTCTTCCGCGGGCCATTCCCCCTGGGATTCCAGGTCACGGGCAATGGATTCCGCCAGGGCTTCATCCACCTCCCCGTCTTCCGGTTCCTCCGCCTCTTCCGCAGGCGCGTCCGGCGGCCGCTTGTTGAAGGCTTCAAAGTTGCGCACGCCCACCTTGGCAAAGCAGTGGTAGCGGTGCTCCATTTCATTCACGCACCAGCGCAGGGCATTGGGCACTTTCTTGGGGTCCGTCACCACCGGCACAATCAGGTGCGGCAGCTTGGAATAAGGCTGCATTTCCACCACCTTCGGGTCCACCAGGATGAGCCTGAGCTCATCCGGCCGGAATTTCAGGAGCATGGAGGAGATAATGCTGTTGATGCACACGGATTTGCCGGACCCGGTGGCCCCGGCCACCAGCAGGTGCGGCATGGATGCCAGGTCCCCGATCACGGTGCGGCCATACACGTCCTTCCCCAGGGCCAGCGGTATTTTCTTCTTGGGGGAGCAGAAGCCGGGGTCCTGCAAGAGTTCCCGCAATGGCACGGCCACCTTGTTGCGGTTGACGATTTCAATGCCCACCGTGTCCTTGCCCGGAATGGGCGCCACGATGTTCACGCTCTCCGCCTTCGTCGCCAGCGCGATGTCCTTCGCATACTGGTCAAAGGTGTTCACGCGCACGCCGCGCGCGGGGTAAACTTCATAGCGGGTGATGGTCGGGCCGCGGGTAATGTCCCCCGGCGTCACGTCCACGCGGAACGTCGTCAGGGTATCAATGATCTTCTGCTGGATTTCCAGCATTTCATCCTTGTCCTCTTCCGTAGGGCCTTCCGGCTTTTCTTCGTAATGCAGCAGCTCAAACGGAGGAAGCTCGTAATCCCGGAATTCCTCCGTAGGCGGCGTGGACAGTTTGGAGAAAGGCTGCTCCCTGGGAGCGGGCTTGATTTCCGCCGGCTTCGCCACGGTAATCCTGGGGCGCGGCGTCAGCGGAAGATGCCCCTGCGTACGCGGTGCGCGGGGGGCGGGAGCGGGGTCTGCGGACCTGCCAGGGGAAGCCGCGGCCACTTCATTATATAAGCCTTCCAGGTCGTCCCCGGTGCGCTGCAGGCGGGGAGAGGATGCCCTGCCCTTTCCGGCCGGCCTGGGGGCGGACAGGGCCGCATCTTCCATGCTGGCCCTTACGCGCGCCGCCTCCCTGGCAAGCTGCGCGGACTGGCGCGCCATTCTTTTCTCCTTCCTGTTCATGCGCCAGGCGCGCCACTCCCGCAGCATGGCGCGGAACAGCGGGCGGGGATGCATTCCCGCGGCATAAACCAGGGCCAGCAGATAGCCCAGCCCGGAAAGAACCAGCACGGCGGACGTGCCGGTCAACGGAAGAAGCAGCCCCGTTCCCAGCAGATGTCCCGCCAGGCCGCCGGCGCCCTGAATCTGGTGGCGCGCCACCCATGCGTCACCCGGCACATGCCCGGCCGTCAGGAACAGGCAGCCGAACAACAGCAGGAAAAGGCCGCCGTACACCACGCTGCGGGGCAGACTTCCACGGTGCAGCAGACGGTAAAGCCCCCACCATTCCAACAGAATGACCAGCATCCAGGCCATGCCGCCCAGCGCCCAATAAAGAATCCCCGCGCCGTACAATCCCGCCACGCCCAGCACATTGGAGGTGCCCGGAATCACCTGACCGGAATCATTTAAATAACTCCAGCCTATTTCCCGCACGTCAAACGTCAGCATGGCCGCAAGCAGCGCAGCCCCGCCCAGCAGGGACACGACGCCCCACGCCATTCCTATCCAAACAGGGGGACGCCCCTCTTCACGCTCAAATGCATGATGCTCCTGCACATCCAATGCCATACCTGCCTTCTATCCTAACAACTCCGCGCCCCCAACTCAAGGCTAAACAAAAGGAGGGGGTCCGGAAGGCCGCAGGTTTCTCCCGATTACGGTGGAAATGACAGATTTCAGGAAGGAAAAACCCGGAAGAGCCTCCTTTCCGGACTCCACCGAACAGCGTCATGCATAGTCCTTCCCTTACCTGCGCAAACGGCTTCATTCCCCTTCAAACCAACACAAATACAGCAATAACCAATTCAACCTTCCTATCTTATTGATTACACTAATTCAACCATATTTCTATTATAAAAAGACATGTTATTCAATACTTGGGCACCTGTAATAAAATATCCAGCGGATTGCAAATCCTATCAAAATAATAGGGTACGATAAATTCCATCATAACACACTTAATTACATATATTTATATACAGAAAACAATAGTTTGAGTTAAATTTTTTTAGTTTTTTAAGGCGCGGGAATGATAAATAAGTATTTTTTCTTTAATGATTACTATTGACATCGGATTTGCAATCCGGTAACTCTGCCGCGCCGCTTATGTACATACATATCTGCAAACCGTTTCTTGGAAGCCTCCTTGCCGGAATAGCTCTCATCATCCTCATTCCGCTGCTGCTGACCGTTTCGGTACTTCTTGTACTTTCTACAGGGAAATCCCCGTTTTTTCTTCAAACGCGCGTAGGGTACAGGGGAAGACTGTTCAAGATCATCAAATTCAAAACGATGAACGACCGGAAGGATGAAAACGGGCAGCTCCTGCCCGATGAGCAGAGGCTGTTCCCGCTGGGGCGCTTCCTCCGCAGCTCCTCCCTGGACGAACTTCCCCAGCTCATCAACATCCTGAAGGGTGACATGGCTTTTGTGGGCCCCCGTCCCTGGATCCCCACCCAGATGGCGGGATTCCCGCCCAACTACTGCCGGAAGCGCTGCTCCGTGCGTCCCGGCATCACCGGCATGGCCCAGATCCACGGCCGCAACGGCATCCCCTTCTGCCGCCGCCTTTGCTATGACCTGATCTACGTCCAGAACGTCAATCTGAGAATGGATATCTCCCTCCTTTTCCAGACGGCCCGCACGGTCGTCATCCGTGAAGGAATCCAGCAGTGCAACGAGGCGTTCCAGAGCAAGCTGGGGCAGACCCTCGTTCATAACGACCTTTCCCTGCCCTCCTCCCCCCCTTCCCAGAAGATCATTCTGAATACCTCCATCCAACCTCTCTCCAACCAATGAACATCAACAACCTAATCAGCAAAGCCGCCCTCTGCTCCGCAGTGCTGGCCGCTTCCTCTCTCCTGCCCTCCTGCGTCAGCCCCAAGGAAGTCCTGTATATCCAGGACGTCTCCGGACAGACCAATGAAAAGATCAAGGGGAATTACCAGACCGTCATCCAGAAGGACGACCAGTTATCCATCACCGTCAGCAGCAAGCAGCCTGAACTGGCCGCCCCCTTTGCCGTCTCCGAAATAGGGTCCAGCAGCCAGGGCACCAGCTCACGGAAGGGTTACCTGGTGGACGCCAACGGCTACATCGTCCTGCCGGTCATCGGAAAGATCAAGGCGGCCGGCAAGACCTGCTCCCGGCTGGGGGATGAAATTGCCGCCACCCTGCGGAACAGGGACTACATCAGCGACGCCTCCGTCAACGTCCAGATCACCAACTTCAAGTTCTCCGTCCTGGGTGAAGTAGCCTCCCCGGGCACCTACAACGTGGACGGCCAGCGCCTGACGATTCTGGAAGCCCTCAGCCGCGCCGGAGACCTGAACATCGACGGCAACCGGGACATCACCCTGATCCGTGAAACCAACGGACGCCGCCAGATCGCCACCGTGGACCTCCGCAGCAAGGATCTCTTCCAGTCCCCCTATTATTACATTCAGCAGAACGACACCATTTACGTGACGCCTGCCGAACGCAAGATCAACACCCGCAGCGATACCGTCCAATACATCGGCTGGACGGCTTCCGGCCTCGGCCTGATTATCGGCATCGTTGCCCTGTGCGCCCTGTAAGCGCACATCCCCCCATTTCCCGCCTTTCCGTCCTCCGGAAAGGCGGAGCCTTCTTTGATTGATTCCTTTTTATGCCAGATACTCCTGCTCCCCCCGCAGCCCCTCCCGCCGAGGAACCGGAATCTTCCCTGTCACTGGATGTCATCACCAGCATCCTTCTGAGACGCTGGTACTGGATTTTGCTCTTCGCCCTTCTCGGAGGCGCCGGAGCCTATTACGTGACCGGCAAGCAGAATTACATTTTTGAAAAAACGGCCAGCGTCATCATGCGGGAATCCAACAAGGATTCCTCCTCCTCGGACCGCATCAAGGTAGAACTGGGCATGGATTCCGGAGCCGCCAACCTGGCCAATGAAAGCTTCATCCTCCGCTCAAGCACAGTGATGCGGAACACGGTGGAGGACCTGACGCTGAACGTCTCCTACTGGAAGCAGCAGGACCTGCGCCAAATAGACCTGTACAAGGACAGCCCCATCACCGTGACGTTTGACGACATCGCGGAGAACCGCTTCTGCACCTTTGACGTTACGCTGGAGCCGGAAAACGCCGTGACGCTGACGTACCATGACGCCGCCGGCAACCCCATCCAGGAGAAAGGGAAGCTCCACGCCCCCATTTCCCTCCCCTTCGCCACCGTCACGGTTTACCCCACCTCCAACATGCCGGAAACCGTTTCCGGGACCACCATCACCGTGCGCCGCATTCCCGTGAACGCCGCTGCGGACCAGCTCCTTGCCAATTTTACGGTCACGCGTCCGGACGCCAAGGAATCCAGCATCCTGCAAATGACGCTGACCTCCACCAATCCGGACAAGGCCGCGGACACGCTGAACAAGCTGATCGCGGTTTACAATGACCACTCCACGGAGGAACGCCGCACGAAGGCGGTGAAGACGAAGGATTTCATCCGGCGGCAGCGCGGCCAGATCGGCGCGGACCTGAAGGAAGTGGACCAGAAAATGGATGATATCAAAATCAAAAACGACATCATCGCAGACACGGAAGCGTCCATCTCCGCAGACTTCAACGCGGCCCAAACCCTGGACAATTCCATCTTTGAGCTCCAGACGCAGATGAAGCTGGCGGACGGCCTGAAGGAAAACCTGGACGCCCTGGGCCACAAGGCGGGTCTCATTTCCCTGGATACCGGCATTGCGGATTCCGGGGTTTCCCGCCAGATTGAAGCCTACAACGCCGCCTATCTGGAATACCAGAAGGTCGCCGGAAGCGCCGGGGGGCAGAACCCCATTGTCGTCACCCTCACGAAGAGGATGGACGCCACCCGCAGCGCGGCGTCCAGGTCCCTGGACAATCTCCGCAACAATCTGGAGCTGAAACTCCAGGAACTCACCAGGAAGAGGCAGGACATCGCCAAGCGGCTGACGGCCACCTCCGGAAAGGCCCGGGAGCTGACCCCCCTGGACCGTGAACACCGGGTGAAGGAGGAACTTTACCTGACGCTTTTAAGCAAGGAGCTGGAAAACGACCTGACGCTGGCCCTGACGGAATCCTCCGCGCGCGTGCTGGAATCCGCCCACGGCACGGATTACCCCATCTCTCCCAACACCAGAAAATCCGTGCTGACCGCGGCGGCGGGGGGCGCCATCGTCTGCATCCTCGGCTTCCTGGGGCTGGCCCTGCTCAACAACAAGATAAAGAACAGGAAGGACCTGAACGCCGTCACGCACCTTCCCGTGGTCGCGGAGCTTCCGGCCATGACCAAGAAGGAGCAGCGGCAGGTGGCCCGCATGTTCACGGATGAACACTCCGTCATTTCTGAGTATTTCCAGATCCTGTGCCACAATGCGGACTCCATGCTCCCCGTCACCCGGAACCAGGGGCACGTCATCCTCCTCACCTCCACCATGCAGGGGGAAGGGAAAACGTTCATCTCCGCCAACCTCGCCATGTCCTTTGCCAACATCGGCAAGCGCGTCCTGGTCATTGACGGGGACCTGCGCAAGGCCTCCCTGTCCAAGCAGCTTGACGGCAAGGGCCGCAAGGGGCTGAGCACCATCCTTCTCCGCAAGGTGGAAGACCCGTTCTCCGTCATCCGCACCCTGCCGGAACATCCCGGAGTGGACATCCTGTACGCCGGGCCCCAGGTTCCCAACCCGGTCACCCTCCTTTCCCTGCCGGAAATGGAGGAGCTCATCCGCCTCTTCAAGGAACGCTATGACGCCGTCATCATTGACTCCCCGCCATACGGCATCCTGGCAGACACGGCCATCCTCGCCAGCCACGCGGATATTTCCCTGTACGTCATCCGCAGCAACAGGATAGACAAGCGGCACATCGCCACCGTCCAGCAGCTTGCGGAATCCGGCCAGCTTCCCAACATGGGCTTCGTCATCAACGCCGTGGATTTCAAATCCAGCAGCTACAGCTATTACGGCTACGGCTACCACTACGGCAACACCTCCAAGAACAACCCCTCCTGATTCCCGGCCTTGTTTTCCTCCCTCTTTCAACCCAGGCTTAAAACCGCTGCGCTCTGTCCGGACGGAATGGATATGCACTGCCATTTGCTGTGGGGCGTGGACGACGGAGCGCACACCCTCCGGGACAGTCTGGAAATCATTTCCCGATTGAAAGAAAAAGGATTCAGGGGAGCCTATTGCACCCCCCACATCAGCAGCCGCTATCCCTCCAACACGCCCGCCCGCCTAAAGGCCCGCTTCCAGCAGCTTCTGGATGCACTGCCGGACCGGGATTTCGACCTGCGCCTGGCGGCGGAATACATGCTGGACCACCATTTTGAACAGGCGCTTGAGGAGGAAGAGCCGCTCAGCCACGACGGCAGCCACCTGCTCGTGGAGTTTCCCCAGTTCCGCCTTCCCAGCGCCTGGAGGGACAGGCTCCAACTGGTCCAGGAGAAAGGCTTCGTTCCCGTCCTGGCCCATCCGGAACGCTACGGGAAGATCATGCCTCCGGAGGAACTGGCTGCCCTGGCCTCACAGGGAATAAGCTTCCAGGGCAACATAGGCTCCCTGTTCGGGCTTTACGGGAAATCCTGCCAGGCGGCCGCCCGGAAATTCCAGAAGGAAAACCTGTACCTGTGGTGGGGAACAGACGCCCACAATGCCAACATGCTCACCAAACTCCGCCTGTAACCCCTTCTCCGCCGGGAAGGGCGGGACGCCCGCTTTTTCCCTGCATCCGCCGCCATGAAAATCACCGTCATCACCGTTTGCCGCAACAGCGCCGCCACTCTCCAGGACACCCTGGAAAGCGTGCTGGCGCAGTCCTGGACCGGCTATGAATACCTGGTCGTGGACGGCGGCAGCACGGACGGCACCCTGGAAATGCTTCAGGACGTTGAAGGGCGCTTCCACGGGCGGCTGAAATGGATTTCCGAACCGGACAACGGCATTTACGACGCCATGAACAAGGGTGTCCGCATGAGTTCCGGAGACGTCGTCGGCTTTCTGAACGCGGACGACTATTACCAGGACAACGGCGTTCTGGAAACCATTGCCGGAGCCTTCGCGCAGCACGGGACGGACGCCGTCCACGGCAACCTGCATTACATCAATGCGGCCCGGAAAGTCGTCCGGACATGGCGCGGAACGGACTACAAGCCCGGCTCCTTCCAGCGCGGATGGTGCCCGGCGCACCCCACGTTCTACTGCAAAAAGGACTGCTTCACCCGCTATGGCGGCTTTGACCCCTCCATCGGCAGCGCGGCGGATTTTGAGCTGATGCTCCGCTTTATTGAAAAGAACCGCATCTCCACAGCCTATATCGACCGCAACATGGTTTTCATGCGCACCGGCGGTTCCAGCACGGCGGGATTGCGGGCCATCCTGCGCAATACGCGCCAGAACAGGCAGGCCTTCAGGAAAAACAGCCTTCCGTGCCCGTGGCACTACGGCGTCACCCGGCTGCTGTCCAAGGCGGGCACCACGGGCAATCCCGTCCGCTACTTTTTCCAAACCCGGTAATATCCCCTTTCACTGTCCCATTTGCCTTCCCGTTCCGCCGCCATGAACCTGCTCTTCTATTTTGACCATCCCATCCTGCCCCATGCGGGCGGAACGGAACGGGCGGCGTATCTTCTGGCGCAGGCCCTGTCACGGCACGGCCACCGGGTTTCCTTCCTGTCCCTCCGGGGCTCGGATTCACTGCCTGCGGAACCGCCTTATTTCCTCCTTCCCCGCACAGGCACGCTCTCCTGCGCGGAAAACAGGGAGTACGTGGAAACCCTGTGCGCCGGGCAGCAGACGGACTGCATCATCAACTGCGGAGCCAACCAGGACGACTCCTTCTTTTTCAGCCATGAGCGCCTTTCCGTCCAGGCGTCCATCGTCTCCTGGATCTCCTTTGACGTCCATACCGGGCTGGATTACTTTTCCGCCCTGCTCCGGAAGGATTTCAGCACCTGGGGCAACACCGTGAAAACGCTGCTGCGCCGGGCGCTCCTGCCGTACAAAAAGCATGTGGCCGTCAGCAACAAGAGGAGGAAATACAGGGACATGTTCCGCGGCTCGGACAAGGTGGTGTTCCTTTCCCCCCGCTACACGGAAGACGCCCTTCAACTGGCGGGCGCACCGGAAAGGGCGCGCCTGTACGCCATCCCCAACCTGCTGACCTATGATCCCGTGCAGCCCGGCCTTTCCGGGAAGGAAAATGCCGTTCTTTACGTGGGGAGGCTGGTGGATTCCCCCAAGAAGGCGGACCGCCTGCTGAAGGTCTGGAAAAGGGTGCAGCCCCTGCATCCGGACTGGCGCCTGTACCTGGTCGGGGACGGCCCGGAACGCGGCAACCTGGAACGGCTGGCGGCACGGCTGAACCTGGAAAACGTCCATTTTGAAGGAGTGCAGGACCCCGCGCCCTACTACCGGAAGGCCCGGATACTCTGCCTCACCTCCACGCACGAAGGCATGCCCATGGTGATTAACGAGGCCCTTTCCTACGGCTGCACCCCCATCGCCTTCAACAGCTTCCACGCTGCTGAAGATATGCTGCCGGACCGGGAGACGGGGCGGCTCATTCCGCCCTTCAGCCTGCGCCTGTTCGCCCGGGAGCTGGACGAACTGATGAGCGGCCCCCATGTGCCGCCCCGCACGGAAGTATTATCCCGTTACCAGCCGGAAAAAGTCATTCCCCAATGGCTGGAATGCCTGCAAGAACAACCATGAGCAACATCGTCATCTATCTCCCTTACGAGCCTCTGGGCAAGCAGGGCGGCATGGAGCGCGCCACCCATGGCCTGGCTGAAATGCTGCGGGACGCCGGACACAGGGTTCTGCTGCTCTGCCGTGAGAAAAACAGGCTGGGGGAAACGTACTTTGCGCCCGTACCCCTCGCCTTCCTTCCTTCCGGCCTTTCCCGCAGCGGAGAGAGGGACTACCTGCTGAAACTGCTGAGGGAGGAAAAGACGGACGTGCTTATTGACCAGACGGAGGGGGGCGTCACGGGCCGCTGGGGCATCTTCCGCACGCGCACCCAGATGGAGGAGGCTCCCGTGAAGCTGGTCGCCGTGCAGCACAGCTCCCAATACTCCGCCCTGCGTTATTACCATCTTGTCCACAAGCGCCGGGGCGCCGCCTCCTTCTCCGGAAAATGCAGGGACTTCCTGTTCAACGCACTGGCGCTCCCCGTGAAGCGGCTCCGGGCGCGGCGGCTGCAAAAAAGCCTGTTCCGGGAACTGGCGGCCAATTATGACCGCATCGTCACTCTTTCCCGCGGCGGCATGGAGGAATTCCGGCTGCTGGCTCCCGGCACGCCTGCGGAAAAACTGGCGGCCATTCCCAACCCCGTCCCGCCGATTGAAGCGCCGCCCCTGCCGCAGGAAAAGGAACAACGCGTCCTCTTCGTCGGCAGGCTGGACAACTCCGTCAAGGGCGTGGACAGACTGCTGAGGATATGGGCGCGCGCCGGAAAATCCCTGCCGGACTGGCACCTGGACATTGTGGGAGACGGCCCGGACGCCGCCGCCCTGAAAGAACTGGCGGAACGCCTGCGACTTTCCAACGTTTCCTTTGAAGGCTTCCGGAACCCGGCCCCCTATTACCGGCGGGCCTCCATCTTCTGCATGACCTCCACGTTTGAGGGCTTCGGGCTGGTTCTGCCGGAAGCGATGCAGCACGGCTGCGTTCCCATGGCCTTCAACAGCTACGCCGCCGTGCGCGACCTCGTCATCCCCGGTGAAACCGGCATCCTGGCCCCCCCCTTTGACGAGGAGGAGTACGCGCGCCAGCTCCTCCGCCTGATGCAGGACGCCCCCCTCCGCTCCGCCATGGCGCAGGCAGGCCCGCAGCATGCCGCCCTTTTCTCCCCGGCGAACGTCGTGCGGGAATGGAACTCCCTGCTTCAGCACTAACCGTCCACCTTTCAATGAAGATTCTCTTTTGTTTCATGGGCACGCTCAATCCATCCTGCGGCGGGGTGGAGCGCACCATGTGCAATCTGATTCATGAATTGCAGGCCCATGGGCATGAATGCGCCATCGTGAGCTGGTACCGGAACACCCCCTACGAGCCCTTTTCCGGGATTCAGAAAATCCTGCCCACTCCTTCCTCCCGGATAAGGGAGGAGCGGCAGGCGGCTTTCAGGCAGGCCCTGGAGGAACGGCAGCCGGATATCATCATTCATGACGGGGAACTGCTGGGGGCGGGAGCCCTGTTCCCCGGTCCGGCAGGCAGGAAGCGCCTTCTGGAAGCCTTTTCCGGGAAAACTCCCGCCATTGTCGACATGCACCACTCGGACATCCGCGGCCGCCTCCGCGCGCCTTTCCTGAAAAGGATGTATTACAACGTCACGTGGCGCAGGAATTTCTATCTCCGCATTTCGCAGGCGGACGCCTTCGTCGTCCTGTCAGAGTCCTTCAAACAGGACTTTTACGACTTTCTGCCGGGAGTCCGGAAGGAAAAAATCACCGCCATCCCCAACATGAATTCCTTTGAGAACGGGAGCATCCCTTCCGGAAAGGCCAGGGAAGTCCTGTTCGTGGGGAGGCTGGACAATCCAGTGAAGGGGGTGGACCGCCTGCTGAAGATATGGAGCATGGTCTGCCGCCGGGAACCCGGCTGGTTCCTGCGCATCGTGGGGGACGGACCGGACCGGGAATACCTGGCCGCGCTGGCGGAGGAATGCGGCTGCACCAACTATTCCTTTGAAGGAGCCACGGACCATCCGGAAGAATACTACCGCAAAGCCGGAATCCTGTGCATGACGTCCACCTTTGAGGGCTTCGGCATGGTCCTGATTGAAGGCATGCAGCACGGCTGTATCCCGATGGCCTTTGAATCCTTTACCGCCGTGCGGGACATCATTGAACCGGACCGGACCGGAATCCTGGTCCCTCCCTTTGACCTGGAGCAGTACGCCGCCCGGCTCCTGGACCTGATGAGGGACGGAGGGAAGAGGGAAGCCATGTCCGCGGCCTGCTTCCGGAGCAGCGGGAAATTCGGCAAATCCCGCATCGCCGGACTGTGGGAAAACCTGCTCTCCAAGCTGGCGGAAAAGCCCAGATGAACCGAACCCTTTCCGTTTACTCATGAATATCTGTTTCATCGCCTGGGAACGTTTCGGCGTGGGGGGAGTCTCCCGCGTCCTGACGCGCATCATGAATGCGCTGTGCCGGGAGCATGAAATCAGCGTGTACTGCCTGCGGCGCCCACCGCTGGAAAACGCGTACGGGCTGGATCTGGAGAACATCCGCTTTTTCCACCATGAAATGAACGTTTACGAGAAAATGAGGCGTTCCGTGATGGACAGGCTCGTCACCCGGACTCCCCTGTTCTCCTCCTCCGCAGGCGCCCGCGCGTACGCTTTCCTGCGGTACACGCATTCCTTTAAAAAGCGCCTCACCAGCCACATCAACCGCCACCAATATGACGCCGTCGTCTTCGGGTCCGGCTTTGAGGACTCCCTGCTGCTCGCCCTGCTCCGGCCGCGGCTTTCCCCCCGCACCAGAATCATCTCCTGGTCCCACGCGGCCTATGAAGACTACTTCGGGTTCAAGGGCCCCCATTTCTCCCGTTACTTCCGCCATGCGCTCAAGCGGTTCTACCACCGCTTCGACCAAATCGTCGTCCTGTCGGACCACGACAGGCGGAACTTTGAAACGCGCCAGCACCTGGCAACGCGGCGCATCTACAACCCGGCCAGCTTCACGGCGGAACGGCATTCCGCGCTGACGTCAAAAACGTTCGTCTTCGCGGGCTCCCTGTCCTCCCACAAGGGGGCGGACCTGGCCCTGGAGGCATTCGGGGAATTCAGCAGGAATAACGGGGAATGGAACCTGCACGTGTACGGAGACGGCCCCCTGCGCCCGTGGATGGAGGAATTCATCCGGGAACACGGCCTGCAATCCCGCGTTCGCCTGCACGGCAGCCACACAGCCATGGAGCGGGAATACCCCAAACACGCCATTCTGCTCTTCCCCTCCCGGTGCGAGGGCTTCGGCCTCGTGCAGATTGAGGCCATGAGCTGCGGCCTCCCCGTCATCGCCGCAGACATCCCCATCTGCCGGGAACTCATACGGGACAGCGGAGCGGGGCGCCTGTTCCCCGCCGGGGACAGCCGCGCCCTGTGCGGCGCCATGCACGCCATGGCCGGGGAGGACCTGGCCCCGTACGCGCGGAAGGCGCGCGCGCAGGAACAATTTTTCACGCTGGAACGGATTATCCGCGAATGGAACGGCATGCTCAAGGAGGTGAACCCATGAAAGAGCTTCTTCTGCTGGAACCTGTCCGCAAAAAGGGGAACCACCAGTTCTTCATGGACTGGTTTGCCCGGGCGTGGGAGGCCTGCGGGGGCGGCATCAAGCGCAGGCGCCCCCTTCCCTGGCCCGCGCTGCTGGCCGTGGCCCGGCTGAAGCTGTCCGCCAACCTGCCCCCGCTTTCCTCCCGCCGGAACGCCCTGCTGGTCCCCGGCGCGGGCTATCCGGACTCCTTCGCATGGCCGCATGCCTATACGCATGAAATCATCCCCATGCTGTGGGACGTCTGGCCGCGGTACTGGCCGCGCCTCATCTCCTCCCTGAAGCGCCACCGCGTCCGCACCTTCCTGTGCACCTCCTCCCAGGTCTGCGAACACGTCCGGAAGGAACTGCCCCGTATCCGGACCGTCCACGTTCCGGAAGGCATTGACCCGGCGGGCTACCTGCCCGGAAAGGACCTCCGGGAAAGGCCCGCCGATATTCTGGAGCTCGGCAGGCAGATGCCCTTCTTCCACCGCGCCGCCGTCCGGGCCTGCCGGGAACATCCCGAATGGGTTCATCTGTTCCCCGCCGCGGAGGGTCCCCTCCTGTTCCCGGACTTCCGCTCCCTCTGCGAGGGGCTGGCCTCCGCAAAAATCACCGTCTCCTACCCCCGCTGCGATACGCACCCGGCCATGGCCGGAGAGGTGGAAACCCTGACCCAGCGCTACTGGGAATGCATGCTGTCCCGCACGCTCCCGGCAGGCAGGGCCCCGCAGGAACTGGTCAACCTGCTGGGGTACAATCCCGTCGTGGAAATAAGCGAACGGAACGCCCATGAACAAATCACGAACCTTTTAACGAACATTTCCTCCTATCAGGACCTGGTGGATAAAAACTACCGGGCGGCCTGCGAGCACGCTCCCTGGGAAGCGCGGATAGCCTCCCTGCTCCCGCAGCTGGAACGCCTGGGCTACCGGATAGGAACGCCTTCCCCGTCCGCATGAATTTCCCCTGAACAGCATGGCATCCCTTCTGCAATACATCAAGAAACACGGAACCTGGTCATTCCTGGTAATGGCGGCGATCGCCTCCACCATGACGGGCGCCATTTCCTTTCTTGCCCCCCTGTATCCGGTGATGCTGGCGGTGGCCGCCGCGGTGTGCGTGACGAAAATGAAGAAGACCAGCATGCCCCTGGTCATCATGGCGGCGGCATGCGTCCTCAGCCTGGCGTTCAACCATCCGCCCGCCATTTTCAAGCCCTGGTACCGCCTGGCCTATTTCCTTCTCCTCCTGCTGGCGCTTACCCCGCTGACTTCCTCCCGCCTGTTGAACGCGTTCCGCCTGAACCTGTTCCTCTGGCTCATGCGCTTCTGCGTCTTCATCGGGGCCGGCTCCTTCATCGGCTACTTCCTGGGCATCAACTACATGCGCTACAATACCAGTGAGATGATCAATGTGGCGGGCCTCTTCGGGGGGCTGGTCTGGCAATCCATCACGCTGGGCCTGCTCGCCGGGCTGGGGCTGGTTTATCTGACCGTCCTCCATCTGGAAAACCGGGATTCCGGCAGGAAGGAGACCAAACTCCGCCTGGGCCTGATGGTCGCGTGCCTGGGCTCCATCCTGCTTTCCGCCTCCCGCTCCGCCCTGGTAGCCACCCTGATGGGGGTGGGGTACGTCTTCTTCATGTACTTCAGGCATGCCCCCAAAAAGCTTTTCCGGGTGCTTCTCGCCCTGTTCTTCCTGGGCATCCTGCTGGTGCCCTTTGTCCAGCACTTCGGCGCCAACACGCTTGCCAAGCAGCAGGCCAACCTGAGCATGGGGAGCGCCATGTCCTCCCGCACCCAGTTGTGGGAAGACCGCGCAACGGAGTTCCTTTCCTCCCCCCTGTACGGCGTGGGGTTCGCCTCACAGAAAATCATTTCATTCAAGCAATCCCTGGTGACCGGCATCATTGAACCGGGCACGTCCTACGGGGCCGTGTTCGCCATGACAGGACTGCTGGGGGGAATTCCCTTCCTCTTCATCCTGTTCGGCAACCTGCTCAAACGCCCGTTCCGCGCGCCGGGCTCTCCGCCCGTTTCCCCGGCGCAGGCGGCCCTGGCCCTCTTCGCCGTCCACATGATTGCGGAAGGGTACGTCTTTGCAGCCGGTTCCGGACTTTCCGCCGTCTTCTGGGCCGTCATCGGGGGGGCCCATGCGTACCGCAACCTGCCCAATGGAGGAAAATAACACCATGCAATTCGTCTTCTGGCAAAACATGATCAGCATCCACCAGTCAGCCCTCATCAAGGCGCTGGCCCGGGAGCACGGCGTCCTGCTGGCGGTCCAGACGGACTTTGAAGGGGAGAGGGAATCCAGCGGCTGGACGGTGCCGGACATGGGGAACGCCCGCATCCTCATCTCCCCGGACGCCCGGACGGTGGAGGAAACCCTGCGCGCCCATCCCGCGGCCGTCCACGTCTTTTCCGGCATCAGCACCTACCCGATGGTTTACGCGGCGTTCAAGCAGGCCGTCCGCCGCGGCCTGAAAACCATGGTGTACGCGGAACCCTACCGCCGCCAGGGCTGGCGCGGCTTGCTCAGGAGCGTCAAGTACCGCTTTCTCCGCCTGCGGTACGGGAAAAAAATCGCGGCCCTGCTGGCGACGGGGCGGCTGGGCGTGGAATGCTACCGCCGCGCCGGATTCCCGGCGGACTCCGTCTTTGAATGGGGCTATTTCACGGAATCAGCCGCATCCGCGGCTGGCGCGGAAACTCCCGCCATGGCTCCCCCCGCTCCCGGGGAAAAGCCCGATCTCCTGTTCGTGGGCCAGCTCATCCCCCGCAAGAACCTCCTGCCCTTCCTCCGCGCGGCCCGGCAATGCCGCGGCGCCTTCCGCCGCTGCCTCGTGGTGGGGGACGGCCCGCTGCGGGAACAGGCCGCCCTGGAAACGGAGGACTGCGGACAGATTTCCCTGCTCGGCACGCTGGGGAATGAAGAAACGCGCCGCCTGATGCGGCAGTGCGACCTGCTCGTCCTCCCCAGCCTGTTTGACGGGTGGGGCGCCGTGGTGAATGAGGCGCTCCAGTCCGGCATGAGGGTGCTGTGCTCCACGGCGTGCGGAGCCGCCAGCCTGCTTGACGGCCGCCAGCGCGGCGGCTCCTTTGACCCGGACCGTCCGGAAAGCCTGCGCCGCGCCCTGCGGGAATGGCTGGACAAGGGCCGCCTCTCCCCCGCGGAACGGAAGGCCATCGCCGCGTGGGCGGAACAAACCATCAGCGGAGCCGCGGCGGCCCGCTATCTGGTCCATATTGTTCATTATACGGAAGGCCGGGAAGAAAACCGCCCCGCAGCTCCCTGGGCTCCCCTCAAGGAAACGGCATCATGAAGATCCTGCACACCATCGCCTCCATGGCCTCCCAGTCCGGGGGAACCACGGCCTGCACCCGCGAACTGGTGCAGGCCCTGAACGACCTCGGCTGCGCTACGGACATCCTCACCGTGGAAGACAGGGCCGGGAGTCCCGCGGAAGAGGAAAGCTCCTTCATCCGCGCCGTCCCCAACGACCTCTGCACCCCTCTGGGCATTTCCATGAATCTGCGCCGCCGGCTCGGAGCCTGGCGGGACTACGACCTTTACCACACCAACGGCCTGTGGCTGGACGTCAACCACGCTACCTGCGCGCAAGCCCGGAAAACGCGCAAGCCCTGCGTGGCCTCCCCCCACGGCATGCTTTACCCGCAGGCGCTGGCCATCAAGCCGTGGAGGAAAAAGCTCATGCTGGCGCTGGGCCACCGCCGGGACCTGGCGCAGGCGGACTGCCTTCACGCCACCTGCCGGGAGGAAGCGCGGCACCTGCGCGAACTGGGCTTTGCCAACCCCGTGGCGGTCATCCCCAATCCGGTGGCCGTGCCTTCATGGATTGGCCAGATCCGGCGGAGCGCGGGAGAGCGTTTCCGCGCCGGGTTCCTGGGCCGTTTCCACCCCATTAAAAATCTGGAAAGCCTCATCCGGGCCTGGGGCAGCCTCAACCTCCGGGACGCGGAGCTCCTTCTCATCGGGGACGGCCCGGAGGACTACGCAGCGCAGTTGAAACGGCTGGCGGCGGAAGTGGGCGGCCCCGGCATCCGCTTTACGGGCTTCGCCGCGGGGAGGGAGAAATACGAACTGCTCGCCTCGCTCAACGTCCTCTGCGCTCCCAGCCATCAGGAAAACTTCGGCATGAGCATTGCGGAAGGTCTGCTGGCGGGAACGCCCGTCATCGCCAGTAAAGGAACGCCGTGGGAGGAGCTGGATACCCGCCGATGCGGCTGGTGGCGCGACAACAGCCCCGCCGCCCTGGCCGCCGCGCTGGAAGAAGCCTTCAACCTCACGCCGGAGGAAAGCCGCGCCATGGGGGACCGCGGGCGCAGCCTCATCATGGAAACCTACGCCTCGCCCCAGGTGGCCGCCAGCATGAAACGCCTGTACCGTTACCTGCTGGGGCAGGAACCCAAACCGGAATTCGTCGACCTTTCATGAACCTCCTCTTTCTGCTTGGGAAATTCCCCTCCATAGGCGGCGTGGAAACCGTCACCGCCATTCTGGCGAACGAATTCTCCGCACGGGGCCATGAGGTGCATGTGGTCTCCTTTGAACAAGTGACGGAGACGCCCTCCCCCGCGCTGGACAGCCGCGTCACCCTGCACCGGCTGGGCTATCCTGTCTCCAGCCAGGCCAATCTCGCCGCCCTCCGGGACCTCCTCTCCTCCCGCCGCATTGACATCGTCATCAACCAGTGGTGCCTGCCCTTCCACGTCACCCGGCTGTGCCGGAAGGCCATGCGGGGCCTCTCCTGCCGCCTGCTGGCCGTGCACCACAACGCCCCGGACTGCAACGCGCGGCTGGAAGGCCTCAGAATGCGCATGGCCCGGGCGGGGAATCCGGTAAACAGGGCCTTCCTGCGCCTCCTGCTGAAAGGCTGCGCCATGGCTACCGGGGCCAGCCTGCGCTACGTTTATGCCCATAGCGACCGTTACATCCTCCTTTCCGACAGCTTCCACCGGGCCTTCCGGAGCATCACCGGACTGAAGAATACCGGGAAACTCCTGACGATTCCCAACCCCGTCACCGTGGAAAACCGGGAATTCCGCTATGATCCGGCCTTCAAGAAGAAGGAGCTTCTTTTTGTGGGGCGGCTGGAACCCAACCAGAAGAGAGTCTCCCGCGTGCTGGAAACGTGGGCCCTGCTGGAACCCCGCTTCCCGGACTGGACCCTCCGCCTGGTGGGGGACGGCCCGGAAAAGGAGGCCCTTCAGGCATTCTGCGCGGAGCGCCGCCTGGAACGCGTCTCCTTTGAGGGCTTCCGGAACCCGGCCCCGTATTACGAACAGGCCTCCCTGCTCCTTCTGGCCTCGGAATACGAGGGACTGCCGCTCGCCGTGGTGGAGGGCATGTCCTTCGGCGCCGTGCCTCTTCTCTACGGGAGCTTCTCTTCCGCGTATGACCTGGTGGACCACGGGCAGAACGGCTGCATCCTGCCGGCGTCCGGCGGGTTCCAGGCGCGGCAGATGGCTGACATGGCCGCCGGGCTGATGCAGTCCCCCGCCGCCCTGCACGCCATGGCGCGGGAAGCCGCCGCCAAAAGCCGGAAATTCACGCGGGAACACGTCGTCCGCCAGTGGGAGGAAGTCTTCCGCAATAATACGCCCACCCCCTAGCAGAACTTCATTCAGCCACCTCATGGAACAGACACGGAAAAACACGGACACAGCGTTCACCATCAGCGGCAGGCTCCTGGCTTCCTGCGCCGTGGCCTATATGGCTCTGCCCACCATCCTCTTCCTGCTGGGCTGGGTCAGGCCCCTGTTCTCCGTTCCGGCGGCCATGGCCGTGGCGGCGGCTTCCGTCCTGCTGTGCGTGAAGCTCCCGGTCCCCACGCTTCACTTCACCAGGCGGCAGCTGGCCGTTTACCTCTGCGCCCTTCTTCTCTCCCTCCTGTGGCTGCTGGCGGGAGGAATAACGGGGGTGGCCCTCCAGCACGCGGACTTCGTGGTCCGCAACCCCATTTACGAAACACTCATCCGGTGCGACTGGCCGCTGGCGGAAGCGGACGGCAGGCACTTCATCTACTACCTCGCCTTCTGGCTGCCTCCGGCCCTGATATGCAAATGCTTCTCCTGGTCGGACGTCTTCATCGCCAACTATGTCCTGACCGCCTGGATTGAACTGGGCCTGGCGCTGGCGCTCACGGTCCTCTGGGGCAAATTCCGCATGGCCACCCTGCTCTTCCTGGTCCTGCTCATCTTCCAGGGCCCGCTGGACGGCGTGGTCAGATGGAGCGTTCATTTATTCAACCCGCAGGGGCAGACGGCCCATGAACTCTACCTGACGGTGCTGGCCTTCTTCGGCGGCGTGGCCCCCACCATGCAGCTCCATTACACCTTCCACCACACCACGCTGCTGTGGCTGTTCCTCGCCATGGCGGTTGCCTGGGACATACCGCCCCGGCACCAGCTCTTCCTGGCCTCCCTGTGCCTGCTGGCCTCCCCCATCGGTTCGCTGGGCCTGCTGGTCTTCATTGCCGTCCGCGCGCTGGTCCGCCACACCCCCGCCAGGCAGTACTTCTCCTCCTGGACGGTGCTGGCGGGCGGCGCGCTCGTCCTGCTGGCCGGAATCTACTTCACGAGCAGCAACGGGAACAACCGCATCCGCCTGACCTGGGAGGACTCCCCCTTTGACCTGCTCCGGCACGGCGGCTGGAAATTCTGGGGCGCGCTGGCCGGGTCCTGGCTGCTGACGGTCGGCGCTCCGACGGTCCTCCTGTTCCGCCGGTTTAAAAAAGACGACCTCTTCTGGACCGCGCTGGCCGTTCTGACCCTCACCTACTTCATTTACATAGGTTCCGTGGGCGGCTACAATGAGTTCTGCTACAAGGCCTCAAGCGTCAGCTTCTTCTGCCTGGCCCTCCTTTTCACCCGCATCTTTGCGGAGCCGGTGGGCACCCGCCCGTGGCGCGCATGGTGCGTCTGCTATCTGGCGCTGGCGGCCCTGCCCAGCCTCTCCGTCTTCGCCAAGGCCGCGCCCACGCTCGCCTTCACGGAATCCGCGCGGCTTGCCAACATGCAGCGTCTGTGGGAGGGCCACCTCCACCACCCGGAGCATCCCTGGAACGCCCCGCTGTGGGGCAGCGGAGAGGGAGCCGCCTTCCGGGCCGCCTATTTCCAGAAAGCAGGGGAATCCGCGGACGGCCCCCTGCGCCCCTTCTCCACCGGAATGAGAACAGACGCGGAACCTTCCGCCGCCCCGGCCTCCCGGCCCTGAACGCCTTTCACCATTCAAACGACATCCTCCCGCCATGAACCTGTCCCGTTACCAGGAACACTACTCCCTCAGCCACCGCCTCAAACGGTACGTCTGGTACGTCATCAACCGGACCCTCTTCCGGATGATGGCCACCAACGCCATGAAGGTGCCCCGGAATCTGCTGCTGCGCCTGTTCGGGGCAAAAATACCGCTCGTATCCCTCGTGTACCCCAGCAGCAGGATATGGGCGCCGTGGAACCTCTCCATGGGGGAATACGCCTGCATCGGCCCGGATACGGAAATCTACAACAAGGCCCCCATCTCCATCGGCAGCCACGCCGTCATCTCCCAGGGAACCTTCCTCTGCACGGCCTCCCATGACATTTCAGACCCCGGCCACGCCCTCGTCACCGCCCCCATCACCGTGGAAGACCGGGCCTGGGTGGCGGCGCAGGCCTTCGTGGGCATGGGGGTGACAATAGGCACGGGAGCCGTGGTGGGAGCCCGCAGCGCCGTCTTCAGGGACGTGGCCCCATGGACGGTGGTGGGCGGGAATCCGGCCAAGTTCATCAAACAACGCACGCTCCGCTGAACCATGCTCGACCTCTCCGTCATCATCCTTGCCAAGAATGAGGAACTTCACATCCGCCGCTGCCTGGAGAACATCCTCCCGGCGGCCAAAGAAGTTTTCGTCATCGACTGCTTTTCCACGGACAACACCGCCGCCATCTGCCGGGAATACCCCCACGTGCAGGTCCTCCAGCACGAATGGCCCGGCCTCTACGCCCCGCAGTTCAACTGGGCGCTGGACCACTGCCCCATCACCACCGCCTGGGTTCTGCGCCTGGACGCGGACGAGTGGTTCATGCCGGAAGCCCTGGAGGAACTGAAGGAAAAATTGCCCGCCCTTCCCCCGGACGTCACCGGAGTCATCCACAAGCGCAGGCACATCTTCCTGGGCCGGTGGATGAAGCACGGCGTTTACCCGGTCAAGCTGCTGCGCCTGTTCCGTTACGGAGCGGCCAGATGCGAACAGCGCCATATGGACGAGCACATGGAGCTCAGCCGCGGGCGCGCCGTGGAATTCGAGCACGACTTCGTGGACGAGAACCTGAACGGACTGGGCTGGTGGGCGCACAAGCACGTGGACTACTCCGCCCGGGAGCTGGCTGACCTGGAAGACATTCTTTCCTCCGCTGCGGCGGACTCCGGCATCAACGGGCAGGCGGAAAGGAAGCGCGCCATGAAGGAACGCTACGCCCGGCAGCCTCTCTTCTGGCGCTCCTTCGCCTACTTCTGCTACCGCTACTTCCTCAAGCTGGGTTTTCTGGACGGACGGGAAGGATTTTTGTGGCATTTCATGCAGGGTTGGTGGTACAGGACCCTCGTGGACGCCCGGCAATTTGAGAAACAGAAAAAAGGCTCCGGCAAGACGGCGCGCTGACCCCCATTTCTTCCCGCTTTTCCATGAATCCCTTCTTTTCCATCATCATTCCCGTTTACCGTTCCGGCCCCTTTCTCCGGGATTGCCTGGATTCCGTCAGGAACCAGGCCATGACGGACTGGGAATGCATCTGCATCAATGACGGCTCTCCGGACGGGAGCGGCGCCATTCTGGACGAATACGCCCGGAAGGACGCGCGCTTCACTGCCATCCACCAGGAAAACCGCGGCGTGAGCGCCGCCCGCAACGCGGGCCTTTCCCGGGCGCGGGGAACCTGGACCGCCTTCGTGGACGGGGACGACTCCGTGGAGCCGGACATGCTGGCCTGCCTTCATGACGCCGCCCTCCGCACGCCGGAAGCCGCGCTCCACTGCTACGGAATCAGCAAGGACTTCCACACGGGCTGCCGCCTTACCCGCACGGAAACCGCGCTGCCCAGCCGGGACCAGTACATTCCCGCGGAAGAAACGGGCGCCTTCCTGCGCTACCTGCTGACCAGCCTGGACATGGAATCCTCCTGCAACAAACTGTTCCGCACGGAGCTTCTGGAAAAAAACGGCATCCGCTTCAACGCCTCCGCGGTGGTGTTTGAGGACTTCCAGTTCGTCCTGGACTACCTCTCCGCCTGCGCTCCGGGCATCAGCCTGGTGAAAAGGGCCTTCTACCACTACCGGGCGCGGGAGGAGGAAAACGGCGCGGCCAAGCGCAGCCGCTTCAACCTCGTGCAGGACATAGACATGCTGGCAGCCAAATTCCTGGCGTGGACGGACACGCTGGCCCTCCCGCAGGAAGACGTTCCCGTGGTCAAAGGCTACATCCTGCAAAAAATCAACGTGATCTTCCACGCCCTCCAGCAGCAGTCCTACGCCGCCCGCAAGGCGGTGTTCCGGGACTTCCTCTCCAGCGGACTGGCCGCGCGCGGAGCTGACCTGCGCCTGTGCGGCCCCTACTTCCACCTGGTCTGCCGCCTGCTGGCCGCACGCAGGTACCGCATGGCCCATCTCCTGCTGAAAACAAGGCATCTTTAACGCCTCATGCGCCACTCAACCGTTTTTTTCCGCCGCCCATTTTCCAGCCATGCAAGCAGCCATTGACAGCGCCATTCCCCCGCCCGCAGCCGCGCCCGGCAGGGGCCGGATTCCGCAAGTGGACTACCTCAAGGGAATTCTCATCACCCTGATGGTCCTTTTCCACCTGTCCTGGTTCTCCACGCACTACCTGGACGTCACGCGGTACGTGTACGTCTTCCACATGTCCGGCTTCATCATCCTTTCCGGCTTCTTCGCCAATACCGGCAAGACTCCGGGCCAGTTCCTGAAAACGTGGCTGGGCATTCTGGCGCCGTACCTGGTCTTTGAATCGCTGTACTACCTGGCCCTGTCCCATCTGCCCGCCTCCGTTCCCGCCAGCAACCGGCTGGACCCGGCGTTCTCCGCCTTCTGGAAGGCGCTGCTGCTGGCCCCCGCCGGAACGTACTGGTACCTCTACCTGCTGGCCGTGTGCCTGCCCGTTTACTACGCCGTCTCCCGCATTCCCCGCCTGTCCCCTCCGGCCCGGCTGGTCGTATGCGCCGCCCTCCTGGCCGCCGTCTCCTGGTTCAATCCGGCGTTCCAAATGATTCACGCCGCTTACTTTCTCCTGGGGGCTTTCTTCCGGATGACCGGGCTCCCCATCCTGAAATGCTTCTTCCCCACCCTGTGGGCGGCTGTCCCCGCCGCCGCGCTCTGCCTCCTTTTCCCCCTCCCCGCCCGGGACAGCATGCTGGGGCTCTGCCTCTGCATGCTCACGCTCAGCTTTCTGGTAAAAACCTGCGATTCCGCAGGCAGGGCCATCCGGGAACTGTTCGCCTACCTGGGCAGGAATTCCCTGTCCATCGTCATCTTTTCCCCCGCCTTCACGCTCCTGTGCAAGCCGCTGGTACCGGTGCTGGCCTTTGATTCCAGCAGAATCTGCTTTGCCGCCCTGTCCGTGGCGCTGGTGCTGGCGGCCTGCCTGGGAGTCACCAGATTATGCGATGCCCTGGGCTGGAGCAGGTTCCTGTTCCTCAAAAAGAAGATGTACTCCCCCCTCGCCCTTTCCGTTGAACCCGCCGCCCCCCTGACTTTCCCTTCATGACCCCGGACGCGCACATCCCCCTGTTCAGCATCATCATCCCGGTGTACCGGAATGAAAAGCAGCTTGCGGCCTGCCTGGACTCCGTCAGGAAACAGACCCTGGAGGACTGGGAATGCCTCTGCATTGACGACGGCTCTACGGACGGCAGCGGCACGATTCTGGATGAATACGCCCGGAAGGACGCGCGCTTCCGCGTCATCCACAAGCGGAATGAAGGAGTGTCCGCGGCGCGCAACCTGGGGATAAGCCTGGCGCATGCCCCTCATCTGGCGTTTGTGGACGCGGACGACCGGCTCCTCCCAGAAACGCTCCAGGCCTGCCATGAAACGATGCGGGAGACCGCAGCGGACATGGTCGTCTTCGGCGCAAGCCTCGTTTCCTGCGCGGCGGAATGGACGGGCTTCATGTCCCCCTCCATCCGTCCCCTGCCTCCGGATTCCACGGCTGTTTTCCACGCGGGAACACCGTTTGTGGAAAACAACAACATTCCGGCCTGCTGGGCCAAGATATATAAAAAGGAAATTCTGGTTAAAAATAAAATTAAATTCCCGGAAAACGTCAAATTTGCGGAAGATCTTTATTTCACGGCGCAATGTTTCTGCCATTGCAGCTCCGTAACCGTCATCAACAAGCCTTTTTATCAATATTCCGCCGACGGGGAAACAGGGGTTACCAGCAATTTCTTCAACCGGAAAAGGCCTCTGGAAGATTACATGAACGCCCTTCGCGCCATCCTGGACCTGAGCAACTGCATTGACGGGCGTTCCCCGTACAGCAGCAACTATTTCCAGCGGAGCCGGAGCCTCCTGGTCCTGTTCAGGCTTTGCTATGCCAATTATAAACTTCTTGCGGATAGAATAAAAAGCCTTTACCCCGACCGGGAAAAGGCCATACGGAAAGAAGCTTTTTCCGCCTTAAAAAAATATGTGACGCTTGCCAACCTGCCGCGGATACTTTACTTTTCCCTCAAATCAAATTACGGGCACCTGCTCGGGAACCTGCTGGCCAACAAGAAATAAATTCCACATGAATGAAATCAAGACGGGGGCCTGCATTAATTACATATCCATCATCGTCAGGCTGGCGACGCAGTTCTTTCTGACCCCGTTTACCCTGTCCAGTCTGGGAGAAAATGAATACGGCATTTTCATGCTCAGCAATTCCGTGATTGCGTGGCTGTCCCTGACGGACTTCGGCCTGGGGGTGACCGTCAACAAATACATCGCCACCTATCACGCGAAAAAGGAGAACGACCGGGAGGCCCATTTCCTGGGACAGGCCATGATGCTGTTCTCCTTCCTGGGGCTGCTCACCTTCGCGGCGGGCATGATCTGCTACGTGAACCTGGGCGCCCTGTTCCCCAATCTGTCCGGGCCGGAGCTTGACACCCTGAAAATCCTGTACCTGCTGACGCTGGGCAACATCATCCTGGCCTTCCCCCTGCGGCCGCTGTCCTGCGTGCCTGGGTCCTACATGAAATTCATCGTTCCCGGGCTGGTCAGCCTGGGACTCTCCCTCTTCAATACGCTTCTTACGGTTCTGCTCCTGGTGTGGGGGTACAAGGCGATCGCCCTCACCGTCCTGGGCGTGGGCATCGGCGTAGCCAGCCTGGCGTGGGGAACGTATTACACCATCCGCTGCCTGGGCGTGCGCATCATTTTCCGCAAGCCTGACTGGAAGCTGTACCGGGAGATGTTCACCTTTTCCTTCTGGATTCTGCTGAACCAACTCATGGACCTGTTCTACTGGCGGGCGGGCACTCCCATCCTGGCAAGGACGGCGGGGGCCCAGGCAGTCACCCTGTTCACGCTGGGAATCTCGTTCTCCCAGTACTTCATGACGGCTTCCACCGCCATTTCCGGAGTCATTGCCCCCAAAATCATGCAGATGGTGGCCCTGGATTCCACCAAGGAGCAGCTCACCCGCATGATGATACGGGTGGGGCGCCTTCAACTGGCCCTGCTGAGCGTCATCCTGGTTTCCTTCATCAGCTGCGGCCACGACTTCCTGCACCTGTGGGTGGGGAAAACCATCGGGGACCAGACAGGCACGGTCTGGGTGGGGGCCGTCATCGTGCTGCTCCCCCTGCTGGTTCCGCTGACTCAAAACACGGGACTCGCCATCCTCCAGGCCCTCAACATCCACAAGGGGAGGGCCATCATCCTCTTTTACTCCTCCCTGCTCTGCGTCATCCTGGGCTACTTCATCTCCCTGTACTACGGCACCATCGGAATGTTCATCGGCACCGCCATTTCCCTGTTCATCGGCCAGGTGCTGATGATCAACCGCTACTACGCCCGCACCGCCGGTCTGGACATGAGGCTCTTCTTCCGCCGCACCTACGGGCCCCTGCTGCTGCCCTCCGCCGTCATGATCCTGGCGGGGCTGGGAGCGGTTGCCCTGCTAACGCTGGACAACTGGTTCTCCTTCCTGGCCTTCGCCTTCTGCTACGGCCTCCTGGCCGTGGGAACCATCTGGTTTTTCTACCTCAACCGGGATGAACGGGACATGTTTCTCGGCCCCCTGCAAAAACTGATTCCTTCCCGCCATGATAAAAACTGATGCCCCGCCTGAGCTCTCCACCCTGTGCACGGGCTGCTCCGCCTGCGCCAACATCTGCCCCAGGGACGCTATTTCCATGAACTGGAGCCCCTCCGGCTTCTTAACGCCCGCGGTTAATCTGGAAGCGTGCGTCCACTGCGGCCTCTGCACCAAAACCTGCCCGGACCTGAATCCGCCCGCCCGGTCCCCCCAGGCGTTTGACGAGCCCAGGGCATACGCGGCCTGGGCGCTGGACGAGGCCGTGCGCCTGAACTCCTCCAGCGGAGGCGTATTCACCATCCTGGCCCGGCATATTCTTGCACAGGGAGGCGTGGTCTACGGCGTGGCGTGGAACACGGACGGGGAACTTTCCGTCCGCCATGTGCGCCTGGACTCCCTGCCGGAGCTCAAGCTCCTGAACGGCAGCAAATACCTTCAGGCGGACCCCGGCCACGCCTACCGGGACATCAAGAAGGACCTGAAAGAGGGAAAAACGGTCCTGTTTTCCGGCACGCCCTGCCAGGCGGCGGCCCTGAGAGCCTGTCTGAAAAAGCCCTGGGACAGCCTCTTCATCATTGACATCGCCTGCCACGGCGTACCCTCCAAAAACCTTTTTGACGCGTACCGGCAGGATTACGAACGGAGCACGGACCGGCAGATAAGCTGCATCAACTTCCGGGACAAAACCCACGGCTGGAACCACTACTCCGTGATGAAATTCCACCGGGACGGCTCCGGTTCCGGCGCGCGCATTTATACGGAAGACCTTTTCATGCAGGCGTACCTGTCAGACATCTGCCTGGGGGAAGCATGCTACAACTGCCCGCATGCTTCCGGCCCCCGCACCAGTGACCTGACCCTGGCCGACTTCTGGGGCGCGGGATACTTCCATCCCAAGTGGGATGATTCCAGGGGAATCTCCCTGCTGCTGGCGAGCACTCCCCGCGGGGAAGAACTTTTAAACCAATGCGGGAAGGAGCTCTTTCTGCACCGGGAGAACTGGCAGGCCGTCAAACACACCAACAGGGGCATCCGGCGGCAGCCTGCCTTCCCCTCCCGGCTGGCGCGCCGGAACTTCCTCCGGGACCTCCGGCAGAAACCCTTCACGGAAGCGGTGGCGCAGCACACGGCCCGCTTCAAGCCCCGGGCGGAGGTGGGCCTGCTGGGCGTCTGGATGACGTGCAACTATGGAGCCGTGCTCACCTCCTTCGCCCTTTACCGGCTGCTGGAGCAAATGGGAAAAAGCGTTTCCCTGATTGATTTTTCCTTCACGGAGCGGCAGAAAGACCCTGCGACGGTATTCAGAAAATTCCTGGTCCGGGAGCGCATTTCCACAACGCCGCTGCACTCCCTGGACTACGCCTACCACTTAAACGACCAGTTTGACACGTTCATGGTAGGCTCCGACCAGGTGTGGAACCAGGGTTTCATGGGGCACTTCTTCTTCCTGGACTTCGCCAGGGGGGAGAAACGGAAAATCGCCTACGGGCCGTCCATGGGGCAGTTGACGGAACCTTCCGGGAAATATCTTAAAAAAACGGCCATGCTGCTCAAACGGTTCGATGCCGTTTCCGTCCGGGAAAAACCGATGGTGGAGCACCTCAAGCGGCACTATGGGCGTGAAAGCGCCTGGGTGATGGACCCCGTCTTCCTGCTGGGCAGGGAACGCTGGGAGGAGCTGGCACGGCAGGCGCCTCCGGCGGGCAAAGGCCGCATCGTCTCCTACATCCTGGACCCGGCGGCGGAAAAAAGGAAGCTCCTGCTGGACGCCTCCTCCAAACTCGGGCTCCCCCTGCTGAACATGGTGGACATCCAGAAAAAGGAGGTGGACAACCTCGGCAGGCTGAACCTGCCCAATACCATGAAGGAAGCCACGTTATATGAATGGCTCGGCAACATCCTCCACTGCGAGTTTTTCATTACAGACTCCTTCCACGGCGTCTGCTTCGCCCTGATCTTCAACAAGCCGTTCTTGTGCATCAACAATCCCATGCGCGGCTCCGGGCGCTTCCACTCCCTGCTGAACCTTCTCCGGCTTCAGGACCGCATGCTGCCCGAAGACGCGGAAGCCCTGCCGGAGAACGTCCCGCTCACGATGGACTACGCTCCCGTCAATGAACTGCTGGAACAGAAAATCTCGCAATCCCGGGAATGGCTTCAGCAGGCGTTCTCCGGGGAAAGGGATGCCACCCTGGCAGAATACAGCCGCCTGACGGAGAAAAAACTGACCAGGAGACCGCCGTCCCGGTGGGGGCGGCTCAGGAAAAAAGGAAGAAAACTCCTGGCACGGGCGTACCACCGCATCCGCAGATCATGACGCCCGGACGGTTCCCTACCTTCCGCCCTTCATTAACTTCAACCCTCTGCCAACTCAATATCCGGCTCATGCCGCAGAAAAACTCCCTTCCCATGGAAATCCCTAAAAAACGTGTCGCATGGATTGACGTGTCGCGGGTGCTTGCAGCGCTCCTGATCATGTACGTGCACCTGTCCTCCCCCTTGCTCAAGACAACGGGCATCCACCTCTTCTACAACGGCAGGGTTCCCTTCTTCCTGGTGCTGGCCGGCTACTTTCTGGCAAGAAACATCACCTGGAACAAGGCAGTTGACCGGGCTTTATGGCTGTTCATCCCGTACATGATCTGGAACGTGCTGTACTTGTTCCTTCTCTCCCTCCCTGCCGGCAGCTCCTTCCAGCTTGCGGACCTGGCCGGCATCCGGGACGTCTTCCTGCCGGGCATGGACCTCTTCTCCTTCGGGAGCGAGTCCCCCGACGTTCCCCCCATCGGCCCCTCCTGGTTTCTGCGGGACATCATCATTCTTACCCTGCTGACGCCGCTGCTGGCCCGCATTAAAATACTGCTGCTGCCCGCGCTGCTCCTCTTTTTCTCCTTCTGCAACATGGCTCCCGATCCCCTGGTGACGCTCTCCGTGGGGTCCTGCGCCTTCTACCTGCTGGGCGTCGTGCTCAGTTCCCGCCGGATTGACGACATCCATCTGGTGCTGAACAAAAAATTCGGCGTCGTCTTCTGCGTGAGCATTCTCGTTTCCTCCGCGATGGTTCTGCTGCACTCCGCCGGAATCCTTTCCCTGTGGACGGAAACGGTCGCGGGCATGCTGCTGGGAGTCATGCTGATTATGTACGCAGGCATCTGGATGGAAAAGCGTCTGCCCGGCGTTGCCGCCAGAATAGCCCTGCTGGCTCCCGCCTGTTTTCTGACGTTCATGCTGCACCTGCCCATTTACGAATGCCTTCCTTCATCCATGAAATTTGGTGCCTTCTCCCTGTTCACCCCGCTGCTGGCATTCACGGCTATTGTGCTGTTCTATTTTGCCTTGAAACGTTTCACCCCTTTCCTGCTGCCGTATCTGGCCCATGTTAAACGGCCGTCAGGAAAGCCGTCGGCTTAAAGGGCAAAGACCCATTAAAGACATCCGCCCCGTCCACCGGGAAAGGATACCCGGTCACAGCCGGAGAAATGCCGCCCAAGCCACATGGGGGAAGCTTCCGCCAGTTTCTGCCTGGGATAAAACACATTCCTTACGCAGAAAAAGAATGTGCCCTCATCCGTTCGGCTGCATGCATCTCCATGAATTGATGCGCTGTCCGTCCATGTCCCTCCGGGACCGCCTTGTTATCTTCCATGGCCGCCTGTCCCGGATGCATTCGCCAAGTTCCGGCCCCTGCAAATGCGGCAGGGCAGAATTTAAGAAAGGGCAAGGAAACTTTAATTCAAGCAATAAGATTCCGGAGAATGGAGAATGTCCCTAACGGAATCAACAAGGATTACGGGCCGCGGCAAGAACGCCGCCGATGATTTTTTATTCATTTCTGACCAATGGATGAAGTATCCAGAAAAGAAAGGAAGGCGCATGCCTCCCTCCAAAAATTACCCGGCTCTCCGGGGAATCCACAACACTCATTGATGGCACCCACCCTTTATTGTGTTCAACAAGGACATTCATTGAGCGATTATCAATCATACTCCGCTCAAAATCTTTGATTCATCATTACAATGAGCAAAGTACCCCACATGGAAGAACCTCTTGTGGATATTCTGGAGCTGGGGCGTTGGATGGCTGAAAATCATATCAGCCGCTCCACGCTGGCTTCGGCCATTGGCATGAACAGAAGCGCCATCGACAACTACTTTGTCAGAAAAAAGCTCTCCCGGCATGCCCAAATCCTCATCAAGCGGTTCATGGACGGCCAGGAAGCCCTGGCCGCCTCCAATGAGGTATCTTCCCTCATCACGGTTCCCCTGAAAAACCGGATCATCAATCTTGCCATGAAAGCCGCCGTCCGGAAAAACCTCACGCTGGAGGAATTCATGGCGCGAGCCGTGGAGGGAGCCGCGAAGAACGTTGAGGAAGAAAAATAAAATCATGAAGCGTTTGCAGGCAATGGCGGCAGTCCCGGCGTAAGATCCCAGCAGCATCACCTTTTCCTTGGCATTTCTCATGGCAGCCCCGGCCCATTCCAGAAATCACGGCATTGACCTTCTCCGGTGCCTGTCCATGTTCTTCGTCGTCCTTCTTCATGTGCTCAAATGGGGGGAGGGCGGCAACCTGGACAACAGCTTCCTCGGAACGCCCAATTACGCCGTCTCCTGGTATCTTGAACTCAGCGCCTACTGCGCCGTCAACTGCTTTGCCCTTATCACAGGCTACGTGGGCGTCAATGTGCCGTACCGGATTTCCCGTTTTATCAACTTATGGTTTCAGGTCTTCTTTTACACCGCTGGAATAACCTTTTTATTTAAATGGCTCGTGCCGGGCAGTGTAAGCTTTAAGGGAATGATCCAGGCATTCTTTCCCGTGCTGCGCCTGGCCTACTGGTACTTTACGGCTTATGCCGTCCTGTTCTGCTTTATTCCCTTCCTTAATCCGGCCATCCGTTCCCTCAGCAGGGAATCCGCCAGGTGGCTCTGCCTGCTGGTCCTGATTGTCTTCTCCCTCTTTTCCACCATATCCGGCTACGGGAACTGGCTCAGCCAGGGCGGCTACAGCACCATCTGGCTGGTCTGCCTGTACGTCGTCGGCGGCTGCCTGGGGCACTTCCAGCTCTGGAGCACGTTAAAGCGGCCCGCGCTTTACTACGTCCTGTGCTGCATCCTCCCCACCGCCGGAGTAATCGCGTTGGGGTATCTTCCCCTCAATCCGGGCATTGCGGAAAAACTCTTTGTCTCTTATACGGCGCCGTTCTGCTGCCTGTCCTCCTTCTTCCTGCTCATGGCCTGCGCGCGCATGCGCATCAGCAGCGGAACCGCCATCCGCCTCATTTCCTTCTTCGCCCCGCTTTCCTTTGCCGTTTACCTCATCCATAACAATCCCCTCATCTGGCAAAACATCATCAAGGCGCGGTTTGCGGAATTGCAGGCCTGCCCCTGGTACTTCACGGCCGCCGGGGCGCTGGGAGCCAGCCTGGGCATCTACCTCGCCTGCTCCCTGATCGACTACGTGCGGAGCGGCCTGTTCCGGCTGCTGCACATCCGCGAACTGTCCCTTAAATTGGAAGGAACCCTGTTAAAATTGAAGGAATGGATTCTCCGGCTTATTCCATTATAACTTCCCGCTGTAATTTAACTGAAAATTCTTTCGAATTTATAAAGATTGTCTTGCGGAATTGAACGGCGCCATTACTATGTCGGCAAACCATGCAATATACAACTATTACCGCTGCGGCATGCACGGCGGCCTTCGCTCTCTCAGGAATGGCTTCCGCCGATATTCAAATTCCCCTCCGGGCACTGAATTCCACTTATGACGCGTCCCGTCCGTTTTCCGCCCTGCTGGGAACGGGCTACGCTACCAAGTACGTCAGCCGCGGACTGGCTTTCCAGCAGTCCGGCAGCGACCATGTGGTTCCCGTGGAAGCCATAGGCGCTTACGACCTCAACAAAAAATACTCCATCCTGGCCGGCGTGAAATACCAGTGGCTGACCCAGAATGACCTGACGCACAACAGCACGGGCATTTCCGACGAGGCAACGGCCCTGCTGGGCGTCAGCCGCAAATTCAGCGACTATACGATGGCCTCCCTGGGCTACCAGTTCGTCAACGGCGGCCTGCCGGGCCTGATGAACGTCCATCTGGGCCAGACCTCCAGCGACTTCCCGGCGTTTGAACACAGCCGTTCCGAAGAACACAGCTTTGTACTGGACATCCACCACGACTTCGGGAAAGGACTGGAAAACTTCTTCTGGGACTGCCGCGTGCAATACACCTTCCGCTGGATGTCCGGCTGGTGGTTCACCAACACGCTGGGCTACAAATATGACTTCAACCCGTCTTCCTCCCTGATTGTAGCGGGAACCTGGAACGCCTCCGCCGGCTACTTTGACAGGGACTCCCTCAACGCCAACGGAACCCAGGGCATTTCCGTGACCGTGGCCGTGCCCTTCAAGGCGGTGGACCGCCTGGTCCTTACCCCCTTCGTCAGTACCGTCTGGCTGGGCAACGGAGGCATGGCGGGCAACTACCGCGGTCCTTCCGACCGCTTCCCCTCCAGAATCCCCGCCAGAATTTACCGTAACTTCACGTTCGTGGCGGGGCTGGGGCTCACCTACTCCTTCTAAGCCCTTCAATCCCTACTCCCGCGGCTCCCGGCACTTCCCCGCATGCGCCGGGAGCCTTTCCCTTCCCCGCTCATGCCACTGTCCGCCGTTTTCCATACTGATTCCCTCCAGGAACAGGTTGCCGCCCTGGGCGACGCCTTCGCCATCGCCGGAGAATTCCTCCATTGCGACACCATCAACAGCGGCCATATCAACATGACCTTCCGGGCCACCTACCGGAAAATGGACGGCACCACGGACCGCTACATCTTCCAGCGCGTGAATGACGCCGTTTTCCCGTGCCCCAGGGACGTCATGCACAACGTGGAAAAGGTAACCAACCACATCCGCTGGAAGATGCTCCGGGTGCTGAAAACGCCCTTCCGCCAGACGCTGAACCTGTACTCCGCCCGTGGAGGCCGCAAGTACCTGGAAATCCCCGGTTCCGGCTTCTGGCGCTGCTACAACTGCATTGAAAGCACACACACGTTTGACGTGGCGGAACATCCGCGCCAGGCGTATGAGGCCGCCCGCGCCTTCGGCGCCTTCCAGCAGCTCCTGTGCGACATGAACCCGGAGGACATCCATGAAACCATCCCGTTCTTCCACCACACCCGCAAGCGCTTTGACCGGTTGCAGAAAGCGGCTGCCAGGGACTCCCGCGGGCGTTTGGACTCCTGCCGGAGGGAGCTGGACTTCATCCGCCGCCGCGAACGGTACGTGGACGTGCTGCTGGACCTTCAGGAGCGCGGGGAACTCCCCGTCAGAATCGTCCACAACGACACCAAGATCAACAACGTGATGCTGGACAGGGAAACGGACAAGGCCGTCTGCGTCATTGACCTGGACACCGTCATGCCCGGCAGCATCCTGTACGACTTCGGGGACATGGTGCGCACCATGACCTCTCCTGCGGCGGAAGATGAGGAAGACCTGGACAAAACCTACCTGCGCATGCCCATGTTTGAAGCCGTCGTCAAGGGCTACCTGGATGCCGTCAAAGACTTCATCACACCGCAGGAAATCTCCAAACTCGCCTTTTCCGGCCTGCTCATCACGCTGGAAACCGGCATCCGTTTCCTGACGGACTACCTGGAAGGGGACGTCTACTTTAAAACGGAAAGGGAGCGCCACAACCTGCATCGGGCGCGCACCCAGCTCAAGCTGGTGGAAAGCATGGAACAGCAGATGCCTGAAATGGAAGAATGCATCCGTAAATGCTTTCATGCCGTTAACGGCTGAGGGAGAATCATCCGCGCTCCTTCAACTTTTATGGTAGTACCGGAACGCGGGAAGGTGCTATACTGCGGACCATGTTAAAAAACATCTCTCCCCTCATCAGCCCTTCCCTGCTGAAAATTCTTGCGGAAATGGGGCATGGCGATGAAATCGTCTTTTCCGACGCCCACTTTCCCGGCCACACCTTCAACCCCACGGTGCTGAGGGCGGACGGACTGGGGGCGGACGCCCTGCTGGGCGCCGTCATCCCCCTCTTTGAACTGGACGCCTACGCCACGCCCGTCATCATGATGGCCCCGGTGCCGGGAGACTCCCTGGACCCGGCGGTGGAGGCCAAATACCGCAAGGCGCTGAACTATGACGGGGACATTGAACAAATGGAGCGCTACGCCTTCTATGAACGCGCCAAAAAGGCCTATGCCGTCGTCATTACCGGTGAAACCGCCAAATACGGCAACATCATCCTGAAAAAGGGCGTTACCCCGCTTTCCTGACCTTTGCCCGCGCAGACAGACCATTCCATGCAGTACGACTTTGACGAAATAATCGACCGCCGCGGCACCGGCGCCCTGAAATATGAAGCCCTGCTGCCCCGCTGGGGCCGGGATGACCTGATCCCCCTGTGGGTGGCGGACATGGACTTCAAAACGCCCCCCTTCATCATGGAGGCCATCCGCCGCCGCTGCGAACATGAAATACTGGGCTATACCGTCAAGCCCCGCGCCTTCTTTGACGCCATCCGGAACTGGGTGGGCCGCCGCCACGGCTGGGAGGTGCGCGCCTCGGAAATCGGCTTTGCCCCGGGCATTGTTCCCGGCATTTCCAGCGCCATCCAGTGCTTCACGGAACCGGGGGATAAAATCATGATCCAGCCTCCGGTGTACCATCCCTTTGCCATGATTATCCGGGAAAACGGACGGGAAATCGTGAACAACCCCCTCCTTCTGGAAAATGGGCGCTACCGCATGGACGTTGACCACATGCGGGAGGCCGTGCGCGGCTGCCGCATGTTCATCCTGTGCAACCCCCACAACCCCGGCGGCCGCGTGTGGAGCCCGGAGGAACTGCGCCGCGTGGCGGAAATCTGCGCGGAAAGCGGCACGCTGGTCGTCTCTGACGAAATCCATGCGGACCTGGCCCTTCCCGGCCACAGGCACACCGTATTCGCCACCGTCTCCGAACAGGCGCGCATGAACTCCGTCACGTACATGGCGCCCAGCAAGGCCTTCAACGTGCCCGGACTGGGAAGCTCCTACCTGATCTGCCAGAATCCGGCCCTCTTCGGAAAATACCAGAGCTTCGTCAGCGGCAGGGAACTGGCGGAAGGCCATGTCTTTGCCTACGAAGGGCTCATCAGCGCCTACTCCGGCCCGGAAGGGGAGGAATGGCTCAAGCAGGCACTGGACTACATCCAGGAAAACATCCGCTACATTGACCGGGAACTGCGCCGCCGCATGCCTAAAATCAAGGCCATGCTTCCGGACGCCTCCTACCTGGTTTTCCTGGACTGCCGGGAACTGAACCTGCCTCAGAAGGAACTGGCGGAATTCTTTGTGGACGGAGCGCGCCTGGCCCTGAATGACGGATCCATCTTCGGCAAGGAAGGGGAAGGCTTCATGCGCCTGAACGCGGGCTGCCCGCGCTCCATCCTGGAACGGGCGCTCAACCAGCTGGAAGCGGCCTACCGGGAGCGCGGTTTCTGACAAAAATGCTTCAAGGCCGTAAGGTCCGGTCCATTTCAGCAAAGGGAAGCGTTCACGCTTCCCTTTGCTGTATCATGATGGGACGTTCGACAGGCAAACAAACCAGGGATAAAGCGATCACATGAACTTTACGCACTTGCGGTTCACCAGATTCCCAGCCGGTCACCGCCGGCGTCTGGGAGAAACACCGCTGAAAGAACAGGACGGCTAAACACCCCTTTCCGGGGTTGTCCGGGAAAAACCTCCGGGGAGCACCGCCGGCCTCTGTGGCATTAAAATGCACGGCCAAAGGCCGCTATTCAAGGAAGCTCTCTTAATATTCGTTCTCCTGCGTTCATTTTCTTTTCAGCAGCCGCATCGGCATGCGCGCTCCCGGCGGTGTGAGGGCAAACGCCGGTCTTCACTCCCCGAACACTGGCAGGGAGTGACTTTGCTTGCAAAACGGAAGGAAAGGAGTATCGTTCCCCGCATGTACTATATCACCACGGCCATTGACTACACCAACGGACCGCCCCACATCGGGCACGCCTATGAAAAAGTCCTTGCGGACGTTCTCGCGCGCTGGCACCGGATGAAGGGGGAGGAAGTCTATTTCCTGACCGGGGTGGACCAGCATGGGCAAAAAGTACAGCAGACGGCGGAAAAACTGGGCATTACGCCGCAGGTGCATGTGGACAACATCACGGCCAAATTCCTGGCCCTGTGGGAACGCCTGGGCATCAGCAATGACGGGTGGGCCTCCACCACGGATCCGCGCCACAAGGCCTGCGTGCAGAAAATCCTGACGAACCTGAAGGACAGGGGGCAGCTTTACAAAAAATCCTACAAGGGATTCTACTCCGTGCGCCAGGAACAATTCCTGACGGACAAGGAGAGGGACGCGGAAGGCAGCTTCGGCCCGGAATGGGGGGAAGTGGTGGAACTGGAGGAAGAAAACTGGTACTTCCGCCTGACCGACCATGTGGAGTGGATGAAGAAGTTCGTGGAAAAGAGCAGCGGCTTCGTTCTTCCGGCCTTCCGCAAGGCGGAGGTGCTCAATGCCATTGACTTTGACTCGGACCTCTGCATTTCCCGCCCCAAGAGCCGCCTTTCCTGGGGAATAGAACTTCCGTTTGACCCGGAATTCGTGACTTACGTCTGGTTTGACGCTCTCATCAACTACGTCTCCTTCGCCGGTTACCTGGCGGAACCGGACAGCGAACTGCCGGAATTCTCCAAGCTCTGGCCCGCGGACTGCGAAGTGATCGGCAAGGACATCCTGGTGCCCGCCCACGGCGTGTACTGGCCCGCCATGCTGCATGCCATGGGCTTCTCCGACGAGGAAATGCCCACCCTGCTCGTCCACGGCTGGTGGAACATCAACGGGGAAAAAATGTCCAAGTCCATCGGCAACGTGGTGGACCCCAACCTGCTGGCGGAACAGTTCGGCCCGGAACCCGTGCGCTATTACCTGGTGCGAGACATCACCACCGGAAAGGACGCCAACTTTGACGCGGACCGCCTGGTCATGCTGTACAACACGGAGCTGGCCAATGACCTCGGCAACCTGTGCAACCGTTCCATCAACATGACGCGCCGCTACTGCGATTCCGTCATCTCCGGTGCGGAGGAATACGATGACGAAGCCTCCAAGGCCCTGCGCGTCACCATGGACCAGGCCGTCACCCTGTTCTCCAAATACATGGACGACAACATGGTCTCCGACGCCCTGGCGGCCCTGAACGCCCAGGTTTCCGCCTGCAACGCGTATATTGAACAGCAGCAGCCCTGGCAGCTTGCCAAGGATGAGGCCGCCGCGCCGCGCCTCCGCTGCGTGCTGCGCCACCTGCTGGAATGCTGCGCCCAGACGGGCTACCTCATCGGCTGCGTCCTGCCGGACGCTTCCGCCCGCATCCTGGACCAGCTCAACGCCGCGGACCTGTTCCGGGGCCGCACGCCGGATACGCTGGCCTGGGGAATCCTTCCCGCAGGGCACCGCATCAATGATCCGGCCCCCGTCTTCCCCCGCATTCTCTCGGAAGAGGAAAAGGCCAAGCTGGCTGAAAAAGCGGCCAGGACGGCCAAAAAACAAGGCTGATTCCCGTGAGTGCCTCCGCATCCTTCGTCAAATCCCTGCTGGCCCAGTGCTGTCTGGGCGGCATCTGTGAATGGGTGGTCTGCCCCGGCGCGCGCAACATGGCGCTGCTCCAGGTGCTGGCCGCCGCGGAGGACCTGGTGAAATGGACCCACTTTGACGAACGGTCCGCCGCCTTCTTCGCGCTGGGCCGCATTCAGGACATGGGGCTTCCCGTGGCCGTGGTCACCACGTCCGGCACGGCGGCGGCGGAACTGCTCCCCGCCGTAGTGGAGGCGTACTATGAGCGCCGGCCCCTGCTCCTGCTCACCGCGGACCGCCCGGCGGACTACCGCGGCTCCGCCGCTCCGCAGGCCATCGAACAGGCGGACCTGTTCGGCATTTACGCGCCCACGATTGATCTGGAAACGCCGGACAGCCTGCCGGAAGACATTCTGGAAGACTGGGATTACGCCTCCCCCCTGCACATCAACGTCTGCCTGCCGGACCCGGACCCCGCCTGGAATCCCGGCAACTGCGACCTTTACCCGGCGGAACCGCCGGAAGACAGCGAATTCCGCGGTTCCCTGGCGGAACTGGCCCAAGCCCTGCGCTTCAAATCGCGCGGCGGGCTGGTGGTCATGCTCGGCGGACTGGACCCCACGGAGCAGGCCCCTGCCCTGTGGCTCGCGAATGAACTGAAAGCCCCCGTGGTGGCGGACGCCACCTCCGGCCTCCGGGAGGAACTGGCCCATCTGGCCCTGACGGATGCGGACGCCCTGCTGAGGGAAAACCCGCCCGCCATCCTGCTCAGAATAGGGGACGTGCCCGTGGCCCGCTTCTGGCGCGACCTGGAGGACATCCCTTCCACGGAAGTCTTCTCCGTCACCCGCACCGGATTCTCCGGGCTGGCCCGGCCCTCCGCCGTCGTCACCGGAGACCTGGAAGCCATTCTGCACGCTCTGGGCGACGTGGACCCCGTGGGGGACGTCAACGGCCTGCGCGCCATGAACAAGCGCAGGAAGGCCCTGATGGAGGAACTGCTCATCACCTGCCCGGACAGCGAGCAGGCCATGGTGCGCGCCTTCTCCTGCTTTGCCGCGGACGGCGACTGCATTTACCTGGGCAACTCCATGCCCGTGCGGTACTGGAACAGCTTCGCCCAGATGGCCGTCCCCACGGAAAACGTCCGCGCCAACCGCGGGGCCAACGGCATTGACGGGCAAATCTCCGGCTTTCTGGGGGTCTCCGCCCGGTGTTCCCGTTCCTGGGCCCTCGTGGGAGACCTGACCGCCATGTACGATTCCAACGCCCTGGCCCTCCTCTCCCAGCTGGACACGGGAACCCGCGTGCTCGGCGTCATCAACAACGGCGGGGGCGGCATCTTCCGCGCCCTGCCCGGAGCGGCCAGCCATTCGGAAGCCATGCGTAACCTGCTTGTGCAGCCCCACGCCTACTCCTTCAAGGCCATTGCGGAACAATGGGGCATGCGCTACTTGGTTATCCGGACGGCGGAAGACTTCGACCAGCTTGACGCCCTGGAGGAAAACAGCCAGGTTCTCGCGGAACTCATCCCGGACCGGGAACAGACGGAACAGGTCAGAAACGCGCTGGCTAAGCACTGAACCGTTCCGCCCAACGCCCCCCTCCCTCCCATCAGCCGGATGGAGAGCCGCAACCCCTTGCGGCAACTGAAAAAACGGAGAGCCGACGAACGAACATTGGAAAAGCCAGTGCGTCCTTCAACCGCCTATTCATCCGGAAGCGGCAGAGGCCGGAGGCGTTCCCCCCCTGAAGGCCTCTTTCCAAATGAAGAGCTCAACACCGCCTCACCGCTACCCGGCATAAAAAGCCGGGGGAACGGACCTCCCCCGGCCAAATGCAGCCGCCGGGCGCGTACCACGGCGGCATGGATTTTCCGGCTTTACGCCGGAGCCGTTTACAAATAACTGCGCACTACGCCGGAAACGCGCTCCCGGGCGGCGGCAATGCGCTTGCGCAGTTCAAGCGTGTAAGCCTCCATGTCCCGGATGGGGGACTGGGCCACGCCGGAAATCATGGCCGCCTGGGCCACTGCCGGGCATTCCCATTCAATGATGCGGGGATCGATGGGCTTGGGAATCACGTAATCGATGCCGAAGCTGAGGGGAGCGCCCCCGTACAGGTCAACCACCTCCTGCGGAACGGGTTCCTTCGCCAGATCCGCCAACGCCCGGGCGGCGGCAATCTTCATCTGTTCATTGATGACGGAAGCGTGCACGTCCAGGGCGGCGCGGAAAATGAAGGGGAAGCAGGAGACGTTGTTCACCTGGTTGGGCCAGTCGGAACGGCCGGAACCCATGATGCAGTCCGGGCGCGCCTTCTTGGCGTCCTGGTACGTAATTTCCGGATCCGGATTAGCGCAGGCGAAGATGATGGGGGAAGGAGCCATGAGCTTCACCATGTCCTGCGTGAGCAGCCCCTTGGTGGAAAGCCCCAGGAACACGTCCGCCCCGGTGAGGGCTTCATCCAGTGAGCAGTCCTCCGACTGGGAGAACTGGGCCTTCGTGGCGTGCAGGTCGATGCGCCCGGTATGAATCAGCCCCTTGGAGTCAAACATGTAGATATGTTCGCGGCGGACGCCCAGCGTCATGTAAAACTTGGCGCAGGAAATGCCCGCGGCCCCAGCCCCTACGACGACCACCTTCATGTCTTCCAGCTTGCGTCCCGTCAGTTCTGCGGCGTTCAGCAGGGCGGCGCCGGAGATGACGGCCGTTCCGTGCTGGTCGTCATGGAACACGGGGATGTTCATTTCCTCGCGGAGGCGTTCCTCCACCATGAAGCATTCCGGGGCCTTGATGTCTTCCAGGTTGATGGCTCCGAAGGTGGGCTCCATGGTCTTGATAACCTCGATCAGCTTTTCCGGCTCCTTGACGTTCAATTCAATGTCAAAAACGTCAATGTCCGCGAACACCTTGAACAGAACGCCCTTGCCTTCCATCACCGGCTTGGCCGCATCCGGACCGATGTTGCCCAGGCCCAGAACGGCGGTGCCGTTGGTCACTACGCCCACCAGGTTGGAGCGTCCTGTGTACAGGGCGCTCTGGGAAGGATCCTCCTTGATGCGGAGGCAGGGTTCGGCTACGCCCGGGGAATAGGCAAGCGTCAAATCCCGTTGCGAAAAGCAGGGCTTGCAGGGCAGCGTTTCCACCTTGCCGGGGCGGGGATGGGAATGGTACTGCAAGGCATCTAATCTAATGTCGGAACTCATGATCGTAATGAAAAAACGGAAAATCGAGCCTTGCTTGCACCACATAATAGCCATGTATTCAAGTAAATAATCAATTAATCGCGTCACACGCCGCAGCCGGAAAGCGCCCTTTTACATTGAAAGAGCTCTCCGGATGTGGTAATAAGTAGCCGGATTATCAATTGCCTCCTGACCATGGAAACCACTCCCCCACTGCCTTCCGGATTTAATATCAACGGCTACCTTATCCAGTCACTGAAGCAGACGGATGCCCTCTGCCATGTCTATTACGCGTCGGACGCCAACCACGTGCAATACCTGGTCCGTGAATTCTGTCCGCAGGGCCTTGCCGTGCGCGATCCGGAAAGCGGAAAACTGCGTTATCCGGAAACTACGGACATCGAACAGGAAGTCCTTCCGCTGAAAAACGATTTTGAAGCCCAGTTCCGCACCGGCTCCCTGGGGGAAATCCCCGCCCTGGGCACCCTGTACCTGGTTTATGCCCTGCCCGGCGTTCATCCCGCCGCGGAGCAGTCCCCGCTTCCGGCTACTCCCGTGGAGCCCCTCCAGCGCGACCAGAGAACCCTGGCCACTCCCGCAGCAGGAGCGGCCCCCGTCCATGCGGTACCCCTTCCCCAGCCCCGGAAAAAGAAAAGCTCCGCCGGCATCTGGATCCTTATCCTGATTCTGCTGGGAGGCGCCTGCGCCGCTTATTACTACACGCAGAAGCCTGCGGAGGCCCCCGCCGCCCCGCAGGAACCGTCCAGTACGCAGCCCAAAAAAGAGAAAAAGGAAGCACCCAAACCGGAAAAGAAAGCCGCCCTGCCTGTTGCGGAAGTGGAAGACCCCTTTGAACAGGAAAGCGCCGCCGCGGAGGCCCCCCCGGCTGGAGCAGCGGAACAGCCGGAAGAAACGCCGTCCGCCAGTGCCCCTGAGGAACAGGACGAAGACGGCTCCGCCACTCCCGCGGAAGAACCTGCTCCCGAACCTGAACAGCCTGCCGGAGAGGCGGACGCTCCGGCAGACGACGCCACGGCTGCGGAACAGCCGGAACCGGAAACTCCCACCAAACAGAAGGATGCTCCGGCCCTGGCGGCACAAGCTGCCGTCAAACCCGCCTCCCCCGGCCGTCCGCGCGGAAAAGCCGCCAGGCAGACCACCAACATGGGAGACGTCAACGCCTACGTGAAAAAATTCGCCAAGGCCATGACGCTGAACCAGTGGAGGAAGCAGTACGCCAACCTGTACACGAGCTGGTTCGGCAACTCCGAGGAAGTGGCCAAGGGCTGGATCACCACCTTCGGCCCTCTGGGCTTCCGCGCCCGCGGCCTGGACGCCTCCTGGCCGGACACGAACTTCCGCGGCTTTTTCCCAAAAACCCTGCTGGACCCCAACGGGGAACCCGTGGCGAACCTCTACATGGTCACCCAGGTGATTGAAGGCTCCCCTGCTGAAAAATACGTGAAGGAGGGCGACCTGATCCTGGGCATTGACGGCCAGCCCTTCAAGACGGCCCAAAGCCTGGATGTGCTTTACGGTCCCTACCAGCACCAGGACAGGCGCGGCCTGGACATGCACGCGGGCCTGCTGGTGGACAAGGCGGAAGGCGCCGGAAAAATCACCCTGAACCTCATTCCTGCGGAAAACGTAGAGAAAATCCAGGGCATCCAGCCGCTCTGGAAGGAAGTCTTCCGGGAGGAACGGGCCAAAAAGCCCGTCTCCCTCTCCATTCCGGTGAAGGGAGGCCAGCAGGTGCGCCTTCATGTGGATGACGGCGGCAACGGCATCGGCAGCGACGGCTTCGAATGGTCGGACCTGAGGCTGGAAGGCCCCGGCGGCCCTGTTCCGCTGACCAAGCTCAAGCCCCTGCAATACAGCGTGGGCTACGGCGCGGCCAAATACGACCCCGAGCGCAAGGTGTGGCTGGCTCACGCCGTCTCCTCCCTGGTCTTTGACATTCCCAAGGGAGACTGGAAGCTGAAAGGCACCGGAACGCCCGGAGGGGCGGCCTCCGTAGGTGTGGCTGTCCATGTGGGCGGTTCCGCCACCCTGCCGGACTCCGTGAAAAAATACGTGAAAAACGTCACGTTCAAGATTCCCCAGCTGGGAAGCTACGCTCTCGGCTTCCCGAAAAACTGCGCCAAGAGCAAGGCCGTGGTCCACATGATGAGCGAATGGCTGGCGGCCCAGCAGCGCGAGGACGGCTCCTGGGAACGCCCGGGCGGCTACTGCGGCAACCACTACGACACGGGCTGGGCCGGGCTGGCCCTGATGGCCACGGGCAACCCGAAATATGATCCCGTCATTAAAAAGGCGGCTCAGTACATCGCCTTCTCCGGCTCCCAGTGCTGGTGGGCCGTCCCCCAGGCCTCCGCGGGCATCTTCCTGTGCGAATACTGGCTGCGCTACCGGGACAACTCCGTTCTGCCGGCCATCCGCAACGGCGTGCAGCGCATGAAAAACGAGGTTCTTTACGGGGACTTCGTCACCGGCCACGGCATCCACCCCGGCTATGCGGGCACGGGCGTCAGCATCGGCGGCTCCCACATGTGCCTGTTCCTGGCGCTGGCCAGCAAAACCCCGGCGCGCACGGAAGACGACGTGCTGGACAAGATGATGGACCACGCCCAGTCCATCTGCCCCACCGGCATGGGCCCGTACGGCCGCATGACGGAGGCCTTCACCTTTGAACCCAACCGCGAATGCGGGGGCACCTACTCCGGCCGCCACGGCCCGTACTACATCGCCTCCCTCATCTGCGGGGGACCGGAACTCTACACTAAAAACAGCCGCATCATGTACGGGGAAGGCCCCATCGGCGGCTGCGACCAGGGCCACTCCTCCGAGACGCTCTCCATCATGTGGGCCCTTCCCGCCTACTGGCGCACGAACCCGGAAGTCTACTACAAGAACATGGAGGCGTTCCGCTGGAAGCTGACGCTCCTGCGCCCGTTTGACGGCGGCATGATGCAAAACCCCAACCGCCTGGAACTGATGACGGCAGACCCGGTCATCGGCACCTACATCCGCACCAGCGTCTGGATCACGGCGCTGTGCGCGGAACGCCAGAACCTGGCGATCACGGGCAAGCCGGAATTCCAGGCCAAATCCTTCCGGAAGGTTCCCCCCATCATTGACACGGAATCCCGCTTCCTGAACACCTATGTGCGCAACTGGTCCATGGTCAGCGCCGCGCTGGGCGCCAAGGCTCCCGGCTCCCTGAAATCCGCCATCCGGGAACTGAAAAACATCCCCGTGGAACAGGGCTGCCGCTTCAAGCTCATGAGCGTCGTCAACGCCCGGGCCCTTCCCGTCGCCAAAGCCATCATGGCCATTCCCGGCCTGGACCAGCTCACCAAGGCCACCTGTGCGGAAATGATCCTGGGCATGGACGTGCGCATCTTCTTTGAACCCAAGCGGAAGGACGACAAGCCCCAGCCCGGGGAATACTCCCTGAACGTGGACGTCCAGCAGCCGCTGGGGGGCCGCGCCCTCGGGCTCCAGCGTGACAAGGAACTGGAAGGAAAGGCCAATTCCGCCTACAAGTACGACTTTGCCGGCACCGTCCAATTCAGTGACGCCACCACCTTCTCCCCCATGGAAACCATTTCCTGGACCCCCGACTCCAAATTCGGCGGCCAGTGGAACGTGTACTCCTACAAGAAGGAGCTCAGCGGCCCCACCCAGCCGGGCGTGCAAAAAATGAGCGCCAAAATCAAATGGCGCGTGAACGACCTGGACGTGGAATATGACCGCCCCATCGCCGTAGGCGGCTTTGAAGTGGGCTGCGGGGAAAAAGCCCACCCGGTCACTAACTGCAACCACCTGTGGGTGCCGGGCATCCTGATCCGCGACCACGGCAACTGGGGTTGCTCCTTCCACCTGCCGGACGGCACCTACATCTCCGCCGCCTCCCAGGGCAACCAGATAGAGGTGTATGATGAAACCGACAAGAAGAAGGAGAAAACCTGGGTCTCCCCGAACGACTCCTGCCTGACGCAAGGCTCCCGCTGCCTGTTCCGCGTTTCCACGGACTGGCACGGCCTGGAATGCCGCGTGCGAGAACTGAAGCTGCTGGGCAGCGCCACGGAGGAAGTCACGGACTACAAGCTGAAAGCCTCCACCGGAGGCCATGTGGACACCGCCAAGCTGCTGGACCGGGACGCCACCACCATCGAGGAACTGGACGCCTCCCCCACGGAAGACGATCCCCTGGTGCTGGAACTCTCCCTGAAAAACGCCGCCTCCCTGCGCGCCGTGGACATCAAGATTGAAAAGGGGTACAACCGCCTCGTCATTGAAGCCAACAAGGGCGGCAAGTGGATTCCCATCCACTGGGGTTCCCTGGGAGCCGCTACCGCCGGCGTCAGCGATGCGCAGAAAGCCATGTACGCCAATGAGCCAGAGGTGCTGCGCATGCTCCAGCTCCCCGGCAACGGCTTTATCAAGTGCATGAGGACGTTTGAGCCTATCACCACCAACAGGCTGCGCGTCAAGCTCTTCCAGAAGGGGGGCAAGGTCCGCCTGGCGGAACTGCACGTGTACAAGGCGGATTCCGCCAGAAACGTTGCGCGTTAACATTGGGCAGCCTTCCACAACCAACTTGCAATGACAAACCAATCCTTGCCATAAAGAAATCTTCACAGGGGCATGCCCCTGTGAAGAAAAGGGGCTCTACCTCTCCAGCGAGGAAAAGCCCCCTTACACGATATTCGGGCTGAAGGCCCGGTTCTTGGCCATTGACGCCTCTTCCTCCTGTCCCACCCCTCCCTGTTATGTCCATCAGAACAACGCTCCTTCTTCTTTTCCCCATCGTTTCCCTTGCCGGGCCGCCTGCCCTGGCGGCAACCCCGTGGGTCTCCGGCAAAGACTGGGAACTTGTTTTTGAAGACGACTTTGACGGCCCCTCCCTGAATGCCCGCAACTGGAGCCGTATCGATTACGTAAACCATAACGCCCCGGATTGGCGCAAATACCAATCCCAGGACGAAAGCCTTGTGGAATTCCGGGAACAGGACGGCAATTCCGCCATGACCCTGTGGGGAAAATACGGAGACTACACCACCCAGACCAATCAGACCGCCCCAGCCCAGACCTATGCCTGCGGAGGAGTGTACTCTCTGAAAACCTTCCAATTCCAATACGGCTACGTAGAAGTTCGCGCCAGATTCGATTGCGTGCAGGGCGTCTGGCCTGCTATCTGGATGATGCCCAAATCCGACAGCATCGGATGGCCGGCAGGAGGGGAAATTGACATCATGGAACATTTGAATTACGAAGGACGTGTCTACCAGACGATCCACTGGTCTGAAAACGGCGTTCCAAACCAAGACAAATCCCAGGGGGTCACCCCCGGCTGGAGCGACGGCGCTGAAAAAACAAACTGGCACACCTACGGAATGGAATGGACGGAAGAAGGCATCACCTTTTATGTGGACGGAAAGGAAACCGGCTCCTTTAAAAAGCCCAATAATGCAAACTGGCCTTTTGACAAAGACGGAAACGAATTTTACCTGATCATCGACCAGCAGATCGGAGGCAACTGGGTAGAAAATGCAGGGGTTAATAAAGGAATTGACCAGAATACGCTGGCCAACTCCGGAGCCGCGTTCGACATCGACTACGTCAAAGTCTATTCATCAAGCAAATACAACCACCTCGTGCCGGAACCGGCTACAGCCGCGCTGAGCCTGGTTGGAACGGCCATCCTGTTGACTCGCCGCAAAAGGAGCAGACTTTAAACACTCCCTTCCTCCCCCTGTCACGGGGATAAAGCTCCCGGCTTCATTCCCGGCGCACTTTCGGCATAAGGCCGTCATCGGCATTCGCGTCAATACTTCTGAACCGGAGAGGAAGGCGACTCTTCATCCGCCTCCCCTTCCGCCAGGCGGCACAAGGCCTCCGCGCGGCGCAGGCAGGAATCCCACAGTCCTGCCTTTTCCGGGAACGGGAAGCACAGGGAATCGCTCAGCTTCTCCACCCGCTTGAAGGAATCATCCCGGTCATAGGCGTCCAGGCCTTCCAGGCGGGAAGCCACGCCGTCCAGCCAGGAGAGGGGGTCATGGCAAATCAGGGGAAGATCGCACCCGGCCTTCAGGGAAAGCAGGGCGGCTTCATCCGGAGCATGCCGCGCCGCAATCGCCCCCATGCACAAATCATCCGTAAACACCACTCCCCGGAAGCCGAGCCTGTCCCGCAGAAGCCCCCTGATCACCCGTTCGGACAGGGTGGCGGGATAATCGGGATCAATCTGCGGCAGCATGATATGGGCGGACATGATGGAGGAAAGCTCCGGACACAGGGCCAGAAAGGGCAGCAGGTCCGTCTTGAACAACTCACGTTCATCCAGGTCAACCACGGGAAGACTGAAATGGGGGTCCGCCTGGGCGCGCCCCATGCCGGGAAAATGCTTGCCGCAGCTTTGCACGCCGCCCCGGCGCAGGTTGGAGGAATAAACGCCTCCGCGCGAAATCACGTCCTGGGGATTGTCTCCCCAGCAGCGGCCGGGCAGCGCATTGGCCGCGGACGGGTCATGGCAAATATCCAGTACCGGGGCAAAATTCAGGTTCACCCCCAGGTACCGGAGCGCCATCGCCGTCACCGCGCCCAGTTCCACAATGCCGTTAAAACCGCCGCTCCGCGCCAGAGAAGCGGGAGAAGGCAAATTCAGGCCCAGGGAAGCGGTGCGCACAACCCTGCCCCCCTCCTGGTCCACGGCAATGACGGGATGGTGGCGGCAGAGCTTCCGCAACGTTTCCGTCAGGCTGCGCACCTGCTCCACGGAATCCACATTCCGGGAAAACAGGATGAAGCCGGCCGGCTGCAAACGCAGGATGGCCGCCTCCTCTTCCGCGCCCACTTCATGGCCGCTTATGCCGATCAGGGCGGGGAGCATGAACGGAAAAAAATTATTTGCCCAGCAGGGACGTCCTGGTGTACAGGGGATAAACGGGAATGCCGCGTTCCTCAATCGCCTGGCGGCCGCCTTCCTCGCGGTCCAGCAGCACCAGGGCGGCGGCTACCTTGCCCCCTTCCGCCTCAATGGCGTCAATCGCCTTCAGGGTGGAGCCGCCCGTCGTAATGACGTCATCCACCACCACCACGGTATCCCCGGCCTGGAAATTGCCCTCAATGCGGCGTCCCCGGCCATGGTCCTTCGGCTCCTTGCGCACGGTAAACACCTGGAGCTTCTTTTCAGCCCCTTCCAGAGCGCTGGTCATGCCGACGGCCAGGGAAATGGGGTCTGCGCCCATGGTCATTCCGCCAATGGCCGCCACCTCCGGGAAACGGGGCAGAATCTCCTCCTGCACCAGCTTCCAGCCCAGCGCGCCAACCAGCGTGGCCCCCACGGGGTCCAGGGCGGTCATGCGGCAGTCCACATACAGGTCTGACACCTTGCCGGAAGCCAGCGTAAAGGTTCCCGTGCGCACGGATTTTTCCAGAAGAATGCTTTTCAGAAGGTCGTATTGTTCACTCATGGAGATATGGATGGATGAGGTGGTTGCGCCGTGTATAACAGATACCCCCGGAATAAGCAACGGATAACAGCATGCAAATCTTGACAAAAGGGCGGACAGGCTCCATAACCTGCCTGTCATTCTCCCGTTCCCATGAAACCCGGCATACTGGCATTAGCTTCTATCAGTTCCATTCTCGTTTCCTGCAATCCATATGGAAGGCCCCCCCTGTTTGATAAAATCGCCGGGAAAATCCAGGGCGCGTCCGGCCAGGACAGCTACCTGTCCGGCGTGGGCGCCACCTCCGGCGTGAACACGGACCTGCCGCCGGAAGCCCGCCTGGGCCAGGGATACTGGGACCTGCCTTCGGGCATCCAGGGAGAAAAGCACATCATCATTGACCTCAAGCAGCAGAAAGTCTTCTACTATGTAGGGGCCACGCTGGTGGGCGTCTCTCCCATGTCCTCCGGCAAGGAAGGCTTCGGCACGCCCAAGGGAACCTACAAGATTATCCAGAAGGACGCCAACTACAAATCCGGCACGTACGGCGTTCTGCGCAGCAAATCCACCGGTGCCGTCGTCAACGGGGACTATAACGCCAGGGCCGGCGGCGCGCCCGCAGGAACCTACTTCGACCCCGCCCCCATGCCCTACTGGATGCGGATTACGGGCGGCTACGGCATGCACGTGGGCTTTGTCACCGGATACCCGGTCAGCCACGGTTGCGTGCGTCTCCCGGCAGACATGGCCAAGACGTTCTTTGAACACACACCTCTCGGAACCAAGGTCACCATCCGCTAGCCCTTCCCGGCGGCTCCCTGCTCGCAGGGAGAAAAAAGGCCTTCTTCCGGTTTCCTTGAAACGAGGTTTTCCCCTCCTTCCAGACGGGTGCCCGCGCTATGCGGACGCCATGGCACAGCTTCCGCACTCCGGAATTGACAAAAGGCTACGGACCTCCTTAAATAAATGAGTCTTTGATCTTTTGATTCGTCATGACAGTTCCTCAAACCCCTGCCCTTCCGTCCCATTTCAACATAGGCGGCTATAGAATCACGGCGCTTGTAGAAAGCGGTCCGGATTATAACCTGTACCAGGCCATCTCCCCGGAAGGCCAGGCCGTCCTGATACGTGAATTCTGCCCCCAGGGCCTCGTCACCCGTGACCTGGCTACCGGGGAATTGTCCGCGGCCCCGGAAAACCGGGCTCAATTCTCCCAGGCGCAGGAAGCCTTTGAAACCCAGTACTCCGCCAATGCGGAAGGCAAGCTGAGGGGCTTCGGCACCGTGCTCTTCCTTTACCCGCTGGCACAGCCGCAGGCTCAAGCTCCGGCACAGCCCCAGCCGGCCGTTGCCCACGCCCAGGCCCTGCGCCCGGCCAAAAAGCCGCAGCAGCCCCAGCTCCGGAAGCCGGTAATCGGCGCCGTCACGCCCGGCGCGCCGCTGCCCAAGGTAAAGCGTTCCGGCGGTTTCCCCGTCATCACGGTCATCATCACCGGGATGCTCGTCCTCTTCGGCTTCCTGGGATACCAGATCCTCAAGGACAAAAAGGAACCCGTCGCCAAAACCGTGGCGCCTCCGGTGGTGGTTCCCCCCAAGCCCAAACCCAAGCCCGCTCCGCCCAAGCCGGAACCCGTGGTAGTTGCCCCGGAACCGGAACCCATCGTGGTAGCTCCGGAACCGGAGCCCGAGCCTGAACCGGAACCGGTCGCGCCCGATCTTTCCCCCTCCCCGCAAGTCATCGCCATGGAAAAGGCGCTGCGGGAGGAAGCCATAGCCTCCAAGGGCAAATTTTCTGAAAAGCTTCTGGCTAAATACCCCCTTTACGCGGAAGCCTACGTGCGCGACTACGTGAAAAAGCGCGGCGGCACCTTCTCCCCGGACTTTGAAAAATGGCTGAAAAACACGAAGAACAACCGTGAAGTCTTCGCCATGTTCTTCCCGCCGGACCCCAGCGTCGCCACCAATGTGGCCTTCATGATTGATGAACTGGGCCTGGAAACAACGGAAAAATACAACCAGCTCGTCCTGGCCTTTGCGGTGGGACGCCGCGAATTCGGCATGGGCGCCTTCGACCTCACCCAGCAGGGCCGCTACATTGACGCCCTGGGCAAACTGAACGGCTTGAGGTCCTCCGGCGTCATGCCTCCGCCCGCGGACCTGTACTGCGCCGGCAAGCCCCCCGTGAACTGGTACGGAAACGCTCCGCGCACGGTGGATGAAGAATGCTACAAGAAGGTGGAAGCCTACCTGGACCGCAAAAAAATCACGCCCAAGCAGGCATGGGTCAACAAATACCCCACGGTCTCGGAAATAGGGGACACCGCCATTACGGAAGGCAACCTGGCCGGCTTCCTGCACGAATACCTGTACCGCCACGGCCAGCTGAGGCGCAAGAGGGACCCGTTCCCCACCCCGGTGGAATTCTTCACCTACCTGGTGGACAAATATGAAAACTGCAGCAAGCTGCGGGACGTGGACCACAAGCGCGTGGAATGGACCGGCGTGTCACTGGAAGGAACGCCCTGGCCGGCCATGATGGCCCTCTCGGAAACGCGCCCCCTGCGGGAATGCGACAGCGTGTGGGAACGCTACATGGGCCAGCGCGGCCCGACGCGCCTGTGGCTGTACGGCCCCTACCGCATGGATGACGACAAGGAGCCGCCCATCCTGTTCAGCTTTGACCCTGATCCGGAATGGTCCCGGGAATCCAATGAACGCAAGCTTCATGAAGGCGGCGTTTGCGGCACCATGTCCCTCATCTCCCGCAACTCCCAGATTGCCCGCGGCATCCCCGCCGCCCCTGCCGGACAGCCCGGCCACGGCAACCTGATGACCACCAACTTCAACGGCAACGGCTGCTGGCTGAGCGTGGGCCAGAGCGTAGACACCCTGAAAGCCACCACGGGATTCTGGTACTTCCGGGACTCCAAGGCGCCGCGCACCGGGAATGCGGAATACCAGTCCGGACTGGCCCTGTCCATGAACATCGACTACGAGAAATTCATCGACAGCCGCTTCGCCATGAATATCTACAAGCTCGCGGGCGCGAACTCTTCCACGGAAGAGGCTCAAGACCCCTCCGGCACGCTGCCCAGGGAATTCACGCAGACCGCCATGAGAACCGTTCTCAAGGCCAACCCGTTCTACACGGAAGCCTGGTACACGCTCTTCAAGCAGGCTCCCCAGGACCTCATGGGGGCCACCAAGATGGTGGATGAAGTGCGGGAAGCCCTTCCGGACGGCATGGGCATCAGAAAACTCTGGAAGACGCGCAAATACGTCTCCTCCGTAGGCCGCGGGGACAAAAACGGCAAGGAAATGCTGGCCAACCACGCCAAGGAATACGTCAACGTGCTCTGCTCCGTGATTCTGGAAAACGCCCTGAAACAGGAACATGACTACAAAACCTTCCAGTGGGCGGACCTCATGTCCTGGCTCAAATCCGAGACCAAGCGCAACTCCTACCCGGAACCGCAGGCCGCCTACCAGATAGCGTACGCCAAGGCCCAGGGCACGGACAGGCTCAAGAGGACCGTGGACAGGGGCTTCAAGAAAGCCCTCAACTTCTACCGGGATGAAAACAACACCCTGAACGCGCCCAAGGACGTGGACCAGCAGGAAATGTCCTTCTCCCTGGACGCCCTGTGCCTGGCCCTTCCCAAGGAAGAGCTGCTACCCTGGATGAAAAACATGGTGGACACCTGCCCGGACGGCTTCAAATACAAGCCCAAGAACAAGAAGGAAACGAAAATCCACCCCTTCTACAGCACCCTGACGAAGAACTACATGTCCCTGGCGGACGGCACGGAAAAATCCCGCGTCAAATCGGAAATGAAAGAGGCTTCCAACAGGATTCTGGAGCTCTCCCAGAACAAGAAGGGCGACGGGGAAGGAACCTCCGGACGCCGCCGGAGACGCTGATTCCCGCCGCACCCCGTGCATCTTTACGTCCACATCCCCTTCTGCCACCGCATCTGCCCGTACTGCGCCTTCTTCAAGCACACGCCGGCCTCCACGGACATGAAGCTCTTCATCCGTGCGCTGGGGCGGGAGGCGGAATCCCGCGCCGCCGCCCTGTCCACGGACCGCGGGGGGGAAACGGCCACGCTCTACTTTGGGGGGGGAACGCCTTCCATGCTCTCGGACACGCACCTGGGACGCCTCATGGAAACCCTGGACCGGCTCGTGCCCGTAGACAGGCTGGACGAATTCTCCTTTGAGGCCAACCCCGCCACCTTTACGGAAAAAAAAGTGCGCTTCTGGCGCAGCCTGGGCATGAACCGCGTCTCCCTGGGCGTGCAATCCCTGGACCCCGGCATTCTGCATCTGCTGGGACGCGAACACACCCCGGAACAGGCCCTGCACTCCGTGGAAATGCTGAAAAACGCGGGAATGCCCCATATCAACATGGACCTCATGTTCGCCATTCCGGGGCAAACCCTCTCCACCTGGGAAGCCACCCTCAGGGAAGCCGTCCGTGCCGGAACGGACCATGTCTCCGCCTACAACCTCACCTATGAGGAAGACACGGAATTCTTCCGGAGCCTGCTGCGGGAGGAAAAAAGGCAGGATCCGGACGAAGACGCAGCCTACTTTGAATTGGCGGAACACATGCTGGAAGCGGCAGGCATGCAACACTATGAAACCTCCAACTACGCCCGGGAGGGCTGCCGCTCCCCCCACAACATGGCGTACTGGAAGGGTGAGGACTACGTGGGCATAGGCCCCGGCGCAGTCAGCACCATCAACGGCATACGGTACTCCAACACGCGGGACACGGACGCCTACATACGCAGCACGCTGGAAAACGGCCTCCCCCTCTCCGAACAGGAACCCGTCACCGCGGAAGACTACCGCCTGGAACGCATTGCCCTGATGCTCCGGACGGATGAAGGGCTGCCATTGAAATATATCCTTCCGGAATCCCGCCCCCTGCTGGAACAATACCGGGAACTGGGCCTGGCGGACATTTCCCCGGAACAAAGGCTCATCCTGAAAGGCCGCGGCCGACTGCTCGTGGACGCCATTGCGGCGGAACTGTGCTGACGGGGGGGATTTTTCTTCTCAAAAGGCTGCGGTTCCCGGCATCCATGGAAGCCGGATGTTGAAATAATCAGGCATGAGCCATATTATTCTTGGCATTTCAATATCCAGAGGATATTCTGCCCTATAGACAATGGTGTCTGCGTATTCGGATTTTAACTTCTAATCCCGGCTCTTCGGGAATGCATTTAAGAATAATCAGATCACTTGTCTTTTGATCATATGAACACAAAAATGTACGTAGGGAATTTGTCCTTCAATTCCACCGAACAGGACCTGAGGGATTTGTTTGGTTCCCATGGCGAAGTGACTGAAGTATTCATTCCAACCGACCGTGAATCCGGAAGGCCCAGAGGTTTCGCATTCGTCACCATGGATTCCACCGATTCCATGAACGATGCCATTTCCGCCCTGAACGGAAATGAGTTTCAGGGTCGCCCCCTGGTTGTCAATGAAGCCAAACCGCAGGCCAACACAGGCGGCGGCGGTGGAGGCGGTTACCGTGGCAATGGCGGCGGCGGCAGACGCGACAACAACGGCTATGGCCGCAACCGCCGCTAACAGCGGTAAAATTGCGGGAAGAACATTCGCTTCTTCCTGATCACCACACTTCCAGTAAGGCCCGGCGCTTTCATGCTCCTGGCCTTATTATTTATACAAGGCTTCCCGGGAAAGGCCATTCTCCGGGAAGCCTCTTTTTATGGCTGCATGGAATCCCGGAGCGCTGCCTGCCCCGTGCGGCCTTTCATCAAGCCAGCCGCTTCACCGGACTATTCCTCACAACGGGAATGTCCTCCCCCCCGTTCAATCTATCTGGAACTGGCGCGCCATTTTTTTCAGCCACCAGTCCCGGTGCCGCATTTCATCCCTGCTGCGTTCCAGTTCCCGGAGCTCGCTGCCGCGCAGCCCTCCCTTCATGTACCGTTCATCCAGCTTGCGCGCCTCCACCCGCGTATCCTTCCGCAGGGCCTTGTAAAACTGGGCTCCCGTTACCAGCCCGCTGGCGGCTCCCCCCTGGCCCACCAGGTTCATGTAAAGCTTCCTCAGCCTGTTGTAATCCTCCACCACCCGGTTGTATTTCAAAGCGGCGTACTGGTAGCGTTCCTTCCAGTCCTCCGGACCGGGATTGACCAGGCGGTCCTCCACGGAGCCGGGTTCCGGCGCGGGAGCCGGGGGAGCCTGTCCGCGGGAAGGCAGCGGCGTAAGCGGCGGAGGCTGGGGAACGGGGCGACGGCTCGTCCCGGGAATGCCATTGCCCGTCATGGAAAGGGGGGAACGTTCCGTCAGCAGGCTGTCCATGCGCATCTGCTCCAGCGTTTCCAGCAAATGGGCACGCTCCTTTTGCAGGGAAGCATTCGCATCGCGTTCTTCTGAAAGCGACTCTTTCAGCGTCCGCATGCCGCCGGACATTTCCGAATAAATCAGCGCATACGCCCCGATGCACCCCAGCAGAAAGCCCAGGCCCAGCATGATTCCCCTCTCCCGCCACGGTCCGGGACTGCGTTCCGGAGCCGGTTCCGGAACGTCCGGCTCCGGCTCATGGGAAACAGTCAGGTAGTGTTCCAGCGGGCCCTCGTCAGGCATGGGCTTGATTCAGGGTTGGGACGTGAAAATGCCGGTTCAGCCCTGTTCCGGGCGGATGCTGTCCGCGCCGAAGTACGGCACGAGCGCTTCCGGAATGCGGATGGAGCCGTCCGGCTGCTGGCAGGTTTCCAGCAGGGCTACGTACAGGCGCGGCAGAGCCGTGCCGGAACCGTTCAGGGTGTGGCAGAACTGGTTCTTGCCGTCCGCGTCCTTGTAGCGCAGGCGCATGCGGCGCGCCTGGTAGTCCGTAAAGCAGGAGCAGGAGGAAACCTCCAGATACTGCCCCTGGCCCGGAGCCCATACTTCAATGTCATACGTCTTGGCGGAGGAAAAGCCGAGGTCGCCCGTGCAAAGTTCAATCACGCGGTAGTGAAGCCCCAGTTTCTGAAGAATGGATTCCGCATGGCTGCGGAGCACTTCAAGCTCCCGGAAGGAGTCTTCCGGCTTCAGAATCTGGACCAGCTCCACCTTGTCAAACTGGTGGATGCGGATCATGCCGCGGTTGATGCGTCCGGCGCTCCCGGCTTCCCGGCGGAAGCAGGGCGTGTACGCGGCCATCTTGATGGGCAGCTCGCTTTCCTGTAAAATGGTGTCCCGGTACAGGTTGGTCACGGGCACTTCCGCCGTGGGAATCAGGAACATCTGCTGGTCTTCCGTGCCGTACATGTCTTCCTCAAATTTGGGGAGCTGTCCGGTGCCTTCCATGCACTCCCGCTTGACCACAAAGGGAACGCCCACTTCCTGATAGCCGTTCTCCCCGGTCTGCGTGTCCAGCAGGAAGTTGATCAGGGCGCGTTCCAGGCGCGCGCCCGCCCCGCGGTATACCACAAAGCCGGAGCCCGTGATCCGCGCGCCGTCTTCAAAGGAAATCATGCCCAGGTTCGCGGCCAGCTCCACATGGTCCTTCGGGTTCTCAATGGCGGGTTTCTCTCCCCACAGCTTGACCTCCGGGTTGGCCGTTTCATCCGCGCCCACGGGGCATTCCGGATGCGGCAGGTTGGGAATGTTCATCAGCAGGGAGGCAAGCTGGGCGGAATTCTCTTCCGCCAGGCGGTCCAGCTCCCGGATGCGGTCCCCGATTTCGCGCACGCGCGCTTCAATGGAGGAGGTGTCCTCCCCCTTCTTCTTGAGCATGCCGATCTGCTTGGAGGTGGCATTGCGCTCGGACTGCAAGGCCTGCTTTTCCGTTTCGGCATTGCGGCGCGCTTCATCGCACGCCAGAACGTCATCAACAAGCTTCCACGCGTCGCCGCTACGGGGCTTCAAACGCGCTTTCACTTCTTCCGGATTTTCTCGTATTACACGGATGTCGAGCATAACGCGCACAGCTTGCACTCCATCCCTCCGCCACGCAAGCCAAATGAACGGACCTTCATGGAAAAACTGCACCTGCAATAACGTGCCTTTTGTGCCGGCGCGGCGCAGTTATTGCAGAAAAACATGCCGGGAGCGCCGCATGCCATGAAGCGCTCCCGGAGGCTTTTTGATGATAGCTGGAGAGACAGCGGAAGATTTGCTGAACAGTTTCCGGAAACCACTGTTTTTATGCGTTTTCCCTGGATGCGGGAGTATTGCAAGAAGGGGCAAAAGGGGAATTTTTCTCCGTTTTCAGCAAGTTAATTCCCTTTCATTTTTATTTGTTCTTGAAGAGTTCAAACGGCAAAGGGTAGTGTAGGAGCACTATGCAACAAACCGCACGCGCCGCTGTCCTGACAGCTCCCAAGACATTTGAAATCCGTGAATACCCCATTCCCGCCATCGGGGATGATGAAATGCTGATCAAGGTGGAAGCCTGCGGCGTTTGCGGCACGGACGGCCACGAGTACAACCGGGACCCCTTCGGCCTCTGCCCCGTGGTGCTGGGCCATGAAGGCACCGGGGAAATCGTCGCCATGGGCAGGAATATCACGAAGGACACGGCGGGCAATCCCCTGGCCCTGGGGGACAAGATCGTCACCTGCATCATCCCCTGCGGCACCTGTGACGCCTGCCTGAATACCCCGGCCCGCACCAACCTGTGCGAGAACGTGGGCGTGTACGGCCTGATGCCTGACGACGACGTGCATTTGAACGGCTACTTCGGGGAGTACCTGGTCATCCGCAAGGGTTCCACGTTTTTCAACGTTTCCGGCATGACGCTGGACCAGCGCATTCTGGTGGAGCCCGCCGCCGTGGTGGTCCATTCCCTGGAACGCGCCAAGTCCACCGGACTGCTCAAGTTCAATTCCGTGGTGCTCGTGCAGGGCTGCGGCCCTATCGGCCTGCTCCAGATCGCCGCGCTGCGCACGCTGGGCATTGAAACCATCATCGCCGTGGACGGCAATGATTCCCGCCTGGAACTGGCTAAGGAAATGGGCGCCGCGCGCACGTATAATTTCACGCATTACGCGGACCTGGACGGCCTCCTTGACGCGGTGAAGAAAGATAACGGCGGCCGCCTGGCGGATTTCGTCTTCCAGTGCACGGGCGTAGGCAAGGCCGGGGCAAACGCCTGGAAGTTCGTGAAGCGCGGCGGCGGCCTGTGTGAAGTGGGCTTTTTCATGGACGGCGGGGAAAGCGTCATCAACCACCATTACGACCTCTGCAACAAGGAAGTGACCGCCGTGGGCTCCTGGGTGTATTCCCCGCAGGATTACCCGACCACGTTCGACTTCCTGAAGCGCGCCTACGGCATCGGACTGCCGCTGACCAAGCTGATTTCCCACCGCTTCAAGCTGGATGAAATCACGGAAGCCCTGGAAACGAACGTCCAGATGAAGGGCATCAAGATTGCCGTCATCTGCGACTAAGCGGAAACTCTTTTTCTTACCTCAACGCCGTTCCTCCGGGAGCGGCGTTTCCAGAGGGGAACGTCACTCATCCAATCCAGGGTAGATATCCTTCCAGTCCAAAAAACGCTCCGTATTGGGAGGAACAGTCATGATAGCCGCGACTTTTCTTTTCAATTGCACCAATGCGTCAGGGTCAAGAACCATGGGTTCGCTCACTTTAAGGTACGCCCCTTCCCGATGCACCTGTCTCTCCAGCGTCAAATATTTCTTGATGACGCCGTCGGAATCCAGGGCGGCATCAATGACGAAATGCAGCAGGAAGCCGGACTCCTGAAGGAAAAAATCAAATTCATAAATCCAGGAAAAACAGCAATTCTCGTCGTCTTCCTCCTTATCATCATTCAGCTCCCTTCTGGGGATTCCGGAATCATACAGACGGTTCAGTTCCTGCAAGAGGGACAGGATGTGTTCACGTCTCAACACGGTTACCTGGCACCCCTGCTTTCCCAGCATTCCCTGCCGACAATCGATGACTAATTCACGGCACTGTCCTTCCATGGCAAGAAGCACTTCCACGGCCTGCTCCCGTTGCCGGTCCATGGGTTCCCGCGAATACATGAGCCGGGTCTTCTACAGATTCACTTTCCCCACCGTTCCGTGATGCCGCCGTAGGAGTCTATGCGGCGGTCGCGGAAGAAGGGCCAGATGCGGCGGTGGTCTTCCAGCGCGTCCAGGTCCAGCTCCGCGTACAGGATGGCTTCATCGCTGACGGGGGCCTTGGCGACGATTTGGCCGTAGTAGTCCGCCACGAAGGACTGCCCCCAGAATTCGCTTTCCCCTTCCGTCCCCACGCGGTTGACGGCGCAGACGTAGCACCCGTTCGCCACGGCGTGGCCGCGCTGCACGGTTTCCCACGCGCAGTGCTGCTGTTCCCCCAGCAGGGGTTTTTCCTCCGGCAGCCAGCCGATGGCCGTGGGGTAAAAGATGATTTCCGCCCCCTGCATGGCCGTCAGGCGCGCGGCTTCCGGGTACCACTGGTCCCAGCAGATGAGCACGCCGATGCGCCCGAATTTGGTCTCAAACGCCTTGTAGCCCAGGTCGCCGGGGGTGAAGTAGAATTTTTCCTCAAAGCCGGGGTCCTGCGGAATGTGCATCTTGCGGTACATGCCCAGGAACGTTCCGTCCGCGTCCACCACCCAGGCGGTGTTGTGGTACAGCCCGGTGGCGCGCTTTTCAAAGCCGGAGGCCACGATCACCACGCCCAGTTCAGCGGCCAGCTTGCAGTGGGCTTCCGTCAGTTCTCCGGGAATGGGTTCCGCCAAGTTGAAAAGGTCGCATTCCTCTGTCCTGCAAAAGTATTCCGTGGTGAAGAGTTCCTGCGTGCAGATGATCTGCGCCCCATGGGCGGCGGCCTCCCGGATGGCGGCTTCCGTCTTTTCCTTGTTCACGGAGGGCCGGGCGTCTGCGGACAGTTGAATGAGTGCGATTTTCGGCATGCCCCTTCCTTACCCCGTTTCCCCTCCCATTCCAAGCAGGGAAAATGAATGCGGCGCGATTATTTGATGGAAAAGGGCATGAAAAGTGTTATGTACATGCAATATGGAACCCACCACCCCATCTCTGCCTGACGACGACGTAGCCGCCATTGACCGGCTCGGCGCCATTTACAAGGAGCTTTCCGCGGAATTGAGCAAGATCATCATCGGCCAGCAGCGCGTCGTGGAGCTGCTGAGCATCGCCCTGTTCTCCCGCGGGCACGCGCTCCTGATGGGTGTTCCCGGCCTGGCGAAGACGCTGCTGATCAGCTCCGTGGCAAAGACGCTGGACCTCAGTTTCAACCGCATCCAGTTCACGCCGGACCTGATGCCCGCGGACATCACCGGCACGGATATCATCCAGGATGATTCCGCCGGCGGCAAGCGGCAGTTTGAGTTCATCAAGGGCCCGGTCTTCGCCAACATCGTGCTGGCGGACGAAATCAACCGCGCCCCCGCCAAGACCCAGTCCGCCCTGCTGGAAGCCATGCAGGAGCGCCGCGTCACCGTCATGGGCCGCACCTTCACCCTTCTGCCTCCCTTCTTCGTGCTCGCCACCCAGAACCCCATTGAGCAGGAAGGCACCTATCCCCTGCCGGAAGCCCAGCTTGACCGCTTCATGTTCCTGATTGAAGTGGATTACCCCACGGAGGAGGAGGAAATGCGCATCGCCCGTGAGACCACCGGAAACCGCAGCGAGGAGCTCAAGCACGTCCTCTCCGGGGAGGAAATCATTTTTTACCAGGACCTGGTGCGCCGCGTGCCCGTCCCGGAACATATTTACGAGTACGCCGTGAAGCTGGTGCGCGCCACCCGCCCCTCCCTGGAGACTTCTCCGGAATGGGTGAAGCAGTACGTGGCCTGGGGCGCGGGCCCCCGCGCCGTCCAGTTCCTCATTCTGGGGGCCAAGACCCGCGCCGCCCTCCAGGGCAGCTACATCGTCCGCAAGGAGGACATAGACGCCATTGTGGAGCCCGTGCTGATGCACCGCGTGGTCACGAACTTCGCCGCGGAGTCCCAGGGCATCACGCCCCGCAAGGCCGTGGCGCGCCTGGCGGCGGAAGTCTAACCGTCCCCGCGTTATCCACTCCCTTGCCCTGCCCACCCATGAAGTACCTGAACCACGACCTGCTCAGCCGCCTGGGGAATCTTCCCCTGGAAGCGCGCCACAGCATGACGGGGAACGTATCCGGCCGCCACAGAAGCGCCAACCGCGGCTCCTCCGTGGAGTTCGCGGAGTACCGCAAGTACGTTTCCGGGGATGATACGCGCCGACTGGACTGGAAGGCGTATGCCCGGTCTGACAGGTATTACATCAAGGAGTTTGAGGCGGATACCAACCTGCGCGCCTACATCGTCCTAGACCTTTCCGGCTCCATGAATTACCACCCGGAGCAGGTGGAGTCCAAGTACCTGCGCGCGTGCAGGCTGGCGGCCAACCTGGCTTACATCGCCATCCGGCAGGGGGACGCCGTGGGGCTGAGCTTTTCCCGGCAGACGAAGGACGGCGCCACGCTGCACATTCCGGCCTCCCGCCGCCCAGCCCACCTGAACGTTCTCATCAGCCAGATGGATACGCAGTACCCCAAGGGGGAAACCGTGCTGGCGGAGACTCTGCATGAACTGGCGGAACGCGTCAGCCGCCGTGCCCTGGTGCTGATTTTTTCCGACCTGTTCACGGATACGGAGGAACTTAAAAACGCCCTCCGGCACCTCCACTTCCGCAAGCATGACGTGGCCGTGTTCCACCTGGTGGACCAGCTGGAAATTGATTTTGACTTTGACCGCCCCATCCGCTTTGTGGACATGGAGGGCGGCGGCTCCCTGATTACGGAACCGGACCTCATCGCGGACGAGTACCGCGCCATCGTGGCCGGCTACCTGGAGGAAACGCGCCGCATCTGCACGGACATTAACGCGGATTACCGCCTGGTCAGGACCGGGGACGCCCTGGAGGACGTGCTGACCGGGTTCCTGATGGGGCGGCAGAAGAAGAAAGCGGGCAGATAAGCGCCCGGCTGTCTCACGGAACGGTTGATTGCGCCGCGGAACGGGTGCAGGATTTCCCGCGCGCCTTCCGTGCCGCCGTAAGCGGCAGTTTTCATTTTTTTTCTTCTCTTCCATCGTGGACGCACCCGTTAAAATGATCGTGGGCCTGGGCAATCCGGGCAGGACTTATGAAGATACCCGCCACAACGCGGGTTTCATGGTGGTGGACCGCCTGGCTGCCGGGTGGGGCGCCGTGTTCAAGACGGACAGGCAGCGCAAGTGCGAGCTGGCGGCCGGCCCCGGCGTCCTGCTGGTGAAGCCCGCCACCTTCATGAATGAATCCGGCCTGTGCGTGGGGCCCATGATGCGCTTCTTCAAGCTGGACCCGCGCAGCGTGTTCGTCATTCATGACGAGGTGGATTTTCCGCTGGGCGTGATGAAGCTGCGGGAAAAAGGCTCCGCAGGCGGCCACAACGGCATCAAGTCGCTCATCGCCCACATGGGCACGCAGGAGTTCCCGCGCCTCCGCTTCGGCATCGGCCTGCCACGCGGCAAGGGGGAGATGATCGGCCACGTGCTGGGCAAATTCCGCCCGGAGGAACGCGAGCTTCTGGACGTGATGCTGGGAAAGGCGGCGGACGCCGTGCTGTACACCATGGAACACGGCATCACGAAGGCAGGCAACATTTTCAACGCCGTGCAGGACCATTAGCCGCCCGGACCGCCGCAAGCCCTTGCGGCATTAAAATATAAACGCGCGGGGAACGGACGCGCTTTTTCCTTAAAGCCGGCGCGTCCTGCGGACGCAGGATGATTCAGTAGCCTGCGGGGTTCCGGGAGATTCCCAGGACGCATGCCTTCTTTTTTCGCTCGCCAACAGTGTACGGTATTGCTAAACAAACGGGAATCCGCTAGGATTTTTGCACGTTTTTTCTCCTCCCAGGACAAATCCTGCTTCATCTTCATGGCTGAATTAAGTTCACAAGCTCCGCGCAGGCACATGCAGGCCAACAAAAGGCGCCAACCCAAGGCCAAGCCCAGGAAGCGATTCTGGAGCTTCATCCGGAAGCTGGCGCTGTGGTGCCTGGTTCTGGCCGCCATCGGGGGGGCCGTGGGCTACTTTGGCTTCATGATGGCCTGGAAACGCTATGACAACTGGGCGGCGGAGTTTGACCTGGAACGCATCAACGACCTGGAAAAGCCCAGCATCATTTACGACCGGAACGGGGAGGAAATAGGCCGCATTTATGTGGAAAACCGCAGCTACGTCACGCTGGACAAGATTTCGCCCGCCATGGTCAACGCGCTGATCGCCCAGGAGGATTCCCGCTTCCGGGAGCATCCGGGCTATGACTTCCTGGGGATTTTGCGGGCAGGCAGGGAATACATCCACAACAGCGGGGACGCCAACCAGGGAGCCTCTTCCATCACCCAGCAGCTTGCCAGAAACGCGTACGACCTGAAGAACCGGGCCAAGGCCAGGAATGAAGGCAGCTTTGGCCGCAAATTCGTGGAAATAGCGCTGGCGCGCCGCATTACGGAACGGTACAGCAAGGACCAGGTGCTGGAGTTTTACCTGAACCGCGTTTACTTCGGCAGCGGGTTCTACGGCATCCGCGCCGCCTCTCTGGGCTACTTCGGCAAGGAACCTGCGGACCTCACTACGCGGGAGGCCGCCTCCATCGCCGCCCTGATTAAAAACCCGAACGGCCTTTCCCCTCTCAATAATCCGGAAAGCAACCTGAAATGGCGCAACCATGTGCTCAACCGCATGGCACGGGAAAAGTACATTACGCCGGATGAAGCGGAACGCCTCTCCGCCATGGACCTGGGACTCAACCCCAGGCCGCTGAAACGCGGCGTCTCCCACATTTACGACCGCATTTCCGCAGAGATTACCGCCTATCTGGGGGAGGACCGCGTGAATGCCGCCGGCCTCAAGATTTACACCACCCTTGACAGGAAGCTTCAGGAGGCCACCGGGAAATCCCTGGAACAGGCCCTGGAAAACATTGAAAAACGCCCCGGCTACCGCCACCAGAAGGCCGCGGACTACCACGGAGCCTCCGGGGACAAGCCGCGCTACCTGGAAGGAGCCCTGCTGGTGGTGGACAACCAGTCCGGCGCCGTTCTGGCCTACCACGGAGGCAGGGACTACACCAAGCGCCAGTATGACGCCATCAAGGACGGCGCCCGCCCCACCGGCACCGCCATCCTGCCCTTCCTGTACGCTACGGCCTTTGACACGGGCAAAAGCCCCGTCACCCGCATTCTGGACGACGCCATTGACAACCGCCTGACGGGCATCGGCGGCTCGGAAGGCATCCTGGGGGAATGGGGCGCGGAAAGCTCCAAAAACCGCTATGAAGGCATGATTACCGCCCACCGCGGCCTGTCCGCCTCCAAGATTGCCGCCTCCCTGCGCATGGGGATGGACATGGGCACATCCCCCTTCGTGAAAAAGCTCACGGACTTCGGCATCCGCAAGCCCGTGCGTGAAGCGGGCAGCACGGAGGTGAACCCCGTTTACCGCCCCAAGATTTTCGTGGGCACGGAACCCGCCTCCCTGAAGGAAATGACGCTGGCCTACACCGCCATCCCGAACGGCGGCTCCCGCCCGCAGGACATTTATTACCTGGACAGGATAGAGGATGAGGACGGCCAGTTGATCTGGGAATCCAACCAGGCCATTGAAACCCGGAACAACGCCCAGGTGCGGAAGGGGGCCACCTCCACCGCCACGGCCTTCCAGCTCCACAACATCCTGAATTCCTCCCTGAAAAACGGCTCCGCCCAGCGCGTGGCCCCGCATCTGCCGAAAGACTTCAAGGGGGGCGTGAAAACGGGGACTACGTATGACTTTGCGGATAACTGGCTGTTCGGCTATGACAGCCGCATCACCTGCGGCATCTGGGTAGGCTTCCTGGAAGGGAAAAAACCCATTTACAACGGGGCCTTCTCGTCGGACACCTGCGCCTCCGTCCTGGGCGCCGCCGTCACGGAGGCGGAACGCCTCTTCCCCGCCGGGGAACTGGCCCCGCCCCCCAGCGTGGAACGGGTGGAAATCTGCCTGACCACCGGGAAGAGAGCCACGCACAGTTGCTATGACATTGACCCGGTGGACAAGAAATACCGCCGCCACACCATGTTTGAATACCTCCGCAAGGGGGATTCCAGCCTTCCCTTCTGCGACCTCCACGGGGAGGACATCTCCGCCCCCGTCTCACCCTTCACGGCGCAGAACCGCATCCTGCCCCTGCCGCCCATCCTGCCCACCAAGGCCATCCTCCAGGGGGACGACCCCTACCACACGGAGCTGAACCAGGGTCCCGCCAACCGCAACTATGAACTGCTGGGCGCGGGTGAAAACGTGCCGGAAGCCCAGGCCCTTTCCGCAGACCCCGTTTCTCCGGACCATACGGACACGAGCATCACGCTGCCCGCTCCCAAGCCCATCACCATCCCCGTTCCGGAATTCATCCACCTGTAACTCCCTTTTCTTCCATGCCCTCCCCCTCCCAGGATACGGTAGCCTGCACATGCCCGTCATGCGGAAACCCCTTTGCCGTGAAAACGTCTTTTCTGGGAAGCCAGGTGCAATGCCCCATCTGCGCCGCTCCGGTCACCGCCCGGCAGGAAGAGAAAGTCAAGGATGAAACGGAAGAACAGGCCGCCGTCCCCTGCCGCTGCAACGTATGCAACAATTCCTTTGCCGTCAATCCCTCCTGCATAGGGAACAAGGTGAAATGCCCCGTCTGCCATTCCACCGTCACGGCCACCCGGCAGGAGGAAGAGCCAGCAACGGCCCCGGAACGGATGCCTGAAGCTCCGGAAAAAGCGCCTGAAATCCCGGAAGGGACGCCTGAACCAGCAGCCTCCGTCCGGCACGGCGGCGCGCAGGAGGAAAGCCCCTCCGCTTCCCCGTCCGCATCTTCCCACAAATCTCTTACGCCTCAGAAAAAGACGGATAAACGGAGCATTGCCGTTACCAAGCCTTCCATCCCCATCCCTGTGGAACCCACCACCAAAATCCGCAAGCGGAAGGAAAAGGAGGACGCCGCCCCTGCCATCACAGCCGCCCGCAGCGCCTCCCTGGCGCATGAAGAGCCGGAATACCAGCCCACCGCCCGGGAAGCCGCCCGCAGCGAGCGCCGCCCCACCTGGCACATCTGGCTCTTTGTCTCCGGCCTGGTGCTGGCCTCGCTGGGCGTGTTCATGTTCCTGCGCGGAAAGGACATGGAAGCGGAAGGCTCCAAGATTCTGAACATTTCAGACCGGTTTGTGGACCATGAAGCGGTCTTCTCCCTGGACGTGAACAAGGACCTGCTGGCGGAACTGGAGCGGAGGGAGCAGCAATACCGGCTCATGACCCATCCCCGCAGGGAGGAAGACCGGGAAGTGGAATCCGTCTCCGCCCACATCACGGCAGCCATGAATGAACTGGCCCTCTACTGCATGGCGGAATCAGACGAAGAAAGGCTCAACTACGTGATGGAGCCCGAGGCCGTGCGCCCCAAAATGGCTCACTGGGCCTCCTACGGGCGGTACAAGGACTACCTGCCGCAGGAAGCGGGGAAAAGCTCCAAGAACGGGGACCTGCTCCAGATATCCGTGCTGATGGATGACAACACCGTCCGCCCGGCCATCTTCCTGTATGACCGGAACTCCGGCAAATGGAAGCTGGACTGGGAAGCCTGGGAGGGTTACTCCCCCATGCTCCCGGCGGAGCTGGAAGCCAAAAAGCCCTCCAAACCCGTCCCCGTCAGAATAGCCCTCAGCATGCCCGGCATCTACCAGCCGCCCTTCCTGGAGGAATCCTCCGCGGAAAGCTACCGCAATACCGCCTACATCAACTTCTCCCTGGAATTCCCCAACGGGGAGCGCCTGAACGCGTACGTGGACAGGTATTCCCCGCTGGCGCTGGAACTGACCAAGCTCCTTTACAACGGCCCCGTGCGCGCCTGCGTGCTCATTCACTACCCGGCGGACCTGCCCGGCAACCAGTCCGTCATTATTGACAAGCTACTGTATTCCGGATGGATGAGCGACGCCACCCGCAACCTCCTTCCCACCACCAACTGACAATCCAGAACCGGTTCCCGTTTTCCATGAGTTCCAAAGCATTAGCGCAAACACAGGACAAAGCCCTCCAACTCAATCTGGCCACCACCATTTACGGCACCTTTGCGGAAATAGGCGCCGGCCAGGAAACGGCCAACTGGTTCTTCCGTGCCTCCGGGGCCGCCGGCACGGTGGCCAAGACCATCTCCGCCTATGACATGACCGTCAGCGACACGCTGTACGGCCCCGTCAAGCGCTACGTCTCGGAAGAACGCCTGAAAGGCATGCTGGATTACGAATTCACCCAGCTCGTCAACCGCCTGGGGCCCAAGCGCGGCAAGGACACCCGCTTCTTCGCCTTCTGCAATACGGTGAAGGTGAAAGGCTACCGGGACAACGGCCCGTGGAACGGCTGGATAGGCGTGCGCTTCCAATTGAAGCCGGAGGCGGAACCGTCCGACCTGATCATTCACGTGCGCCTGAATGACCCGGACCACGACAGCCAGATGAAGGACCTGGGCATCCTGGGCGTCAACATCCTGCACGCCGTCTTTTTCAAAAGGGACCGGCTGGAGGAATTCATTGAATCCCTGGTGGACAATCTGGATCCCCGCCTGGTGGAGATAGACGTCGTCCGCTTTGAGGGCCACGGCTTCTCCATGGTGGACAACCGCCTTTTTGCGCTCCAGCTCGTCAAATCCGGTCTGACGCCGGCCACCCTGTTCCTGGCAAACGGCCAGGTGGCCCAGGCGGCGGACGTGCTGTACAAACGCCCCATCGTGCTGATGAGGGGCAGCTTCAATCCCGTCTGCAACCTGCATCTGGAAGTCATGGCGCAGGTGAAAAAATGCTTCCTCTCGCACATCAATGAAACGCAGGCGGACCGCTGCCTGGAAATCTGTGAAATATCCATGAACAACCTGCTCCGCGGCGGGGACGTGGACCATCTGGAATTCCTGGACCGCGCGGACAGCCTGAAAGCCTTGGGCAAGAACGTGCTGATTACCAAGATGGCCCGTTTTGACAACCTGTCCGAGCTGCTGGCGCGCTACACGAACGAGCCCATCGCCATCGCCCTCTCCATCGGCCTGTTGAACGAACTGTTCAAGGAAAAATGGACGGAGGACATCCCCGGCGGCATCCTGGAATCCTTCGGCCGCACCTTCCAGAACAAGACGCGCCTGTACGTCTCTCCCTGGCTCAACCGCAAATCCGGGGAATTCGTCACGGCGCGCACCTTCCGCGCCCCGGAACAATACGTGCACCTGTACCAGCACTTCCTGGCGAACGGCCTGGTGGTTGACGTCCCCTTCTTCAATGAATTCCTGCTGCGCCACACGCCGCGGGACATCCAGCGCATGATCGCCGCGGATGAAGACATCTGGAAAACTCTGGTTCCCGCGGAGGCTCACCGCTCCGCCCTGCATTTCCGCTGACCTCCTCTTTAAAAAGTCTGTGCGGCCACTCTCCAGTGCTTTTCCAACGGCGGCTTACCTGCTACCTGCCGGGGAGGTTTTACAGGAAGGAAAAGTTTCCCCTTACGGATGCCCTGGGTATTGGGCGGAAACCGCAAATATGCGGTTAGCAAACACTTCCATCGTTCTTTTCACGTCCGGCCGCCCCTGGAAATGAGGGCCTCCGTCCCTCATCGCAGCCTCCGCCGGAGCGGAGCGACGGGTATTTGAAAGAAAAGCCGCCTCTGCGCTCCGGAAAAGCTTTTACCTGCGAGAGGCGAGAATCTTCCGGCTCCCAGGACGCCGGAGGCGCAAAACCACCGTGAATCAGCATTTCCACCGTTTCCTTTTACGATTGCATGTTCTTTCGGTTTCCTCCTCCGGCATTGCCTTCCCTGCCTCATTCCTTGTCCTGAACCCGGAGAATCCGGCACAGCCACGCTCATCCTCCCCGCTCCGCTCCCCGGAACGTTTCCCTTCTTCAAACTCATCTTATCAGGAAAACTTAACAACTTTGTAAGATTGTCTTGCCATAAGGAGGGAATCTCATTAAGGTCTCCGAGTTCCATTTTTATCATGAATACCATTATTATCGGCTCCCAATGGGGCGACGAAGGCAAGGGCAAAATGATCGATTTCCTGACGGAATCCGCCGACGTGGTGGCACGCGGCCAGGGCGGCAACAACGCGGGCCATACCGTAATCGCCAACGGGAAGAAGTACATCCTTCACCTTGTCCCCTCCGGCATCCTGTGGCCGGGCAAGCTTTGCGTCATCGGTAATGGTGTGGTGCTGGACCCCATCGGCCTGGTGGAGGAAATCAATGAACTCCGCGGCCAGGGCGTCTCCATCACGAAGGACAACCTTCTCATCTCCGACCGCGCCCACGTGGTCCTCCCCTTCCACAAGGAAATGGACGCCGCCCAGGAATCCGCCCTCGGCAAAAAAGCCATCGGCACCACCAAGCGCGGCATTGGCCCCACGTACGCGGACAAGGCCCGCCGCATAGGCGTGCGCATGGCGGACATGAGGGATCCCAGGATTTTTGACGAAGTGCTGCGCCGCCGCATCAAGATGGCGAACGCGGAAATGGAACGCATGGGCCTTCCCGCCATGGATGAAGAAAAAATGGTGGCGGAAGTGACTGCCGCCGCGGACGTGCTGCGCCCCCACATCACCAATACCATCCCGGTCATGCATGAAGCCGTGGCCTCCGGAAAGAGCATCCTCTTTGAAGGAGCCCAGGGCGCTTACCTGGACGTGGACTTCGGCACCTACCCGTTCGTTACCTCCTCCAACACCTCTTCCGCCGGCGCCTGCACCGGCACGGGCGTTCCGCCGCACAAGATTGACCGCATCATCGGCGTGTGCAAGGCCTATACCACCCGCGTGGGTTCCGGCCCCTTCGTCACGGAAGATGAAGAAATCTCCAACCACCTGCACAGCATGGGCCGCGAATTCGGCGCCACTACGGGCCGTCCCCGCCGCTGCGGCTGGGCGGACGGCGTGCTGCTCCGCTTCTCCGCCATGTTCAACGGCTTTGACGAAATGGCCATGACCAACCTAGACGGCTATGACAAGTGCCCGGAAATCAAAATCTGCACAGGCTATGACCTGGACGGTGAAATCCTGGCCTATCCGCCCGCCACGGTGGACGAATGGGAACGCTGCAAGCCCGTGTATGAAACGGTGCCCGGCTGGATGCAGGACATCTCCGCCTGCCGTTCCTGGGAAGAGATTCCGGAAAACGCCAGGAAATTCGTCAAGCGCATGAGCGAGCTCATCGGCTGCCCCGTCACGACCGTGGGCGTGGGCCCCGACCGCGAACAGACGATCGCCGTGAAATAACCCCCCTATTCCGGCTTTCCCAAGCCTCCCTTTACCTTCAAGGGCCGTTCCGCTTCCCCAGCGCGGAACGGCCCTCTTTTTTTCTGCCTTCTCCGCCTTTTTCTTTGCGCCCCCACTCTCCACTCTCCACTCTCCACTCTCCACTCTCCACTCTCCACTCTCCACTCTCCACTCTCCACTCTCCACTCTCCACTCTCCACTCTCCACTCTCCACTCTCCACTCTCCACTCTCCACTCTCTATTGAAATCCGTACAAGAGCCCCGGTTATAACCAGCCTTTTTACCTTTAAAGCCCTCCCTTCCTTCTCTCATATTCCCATTCCCGTTCTTCTATGGAAGCGTTTCCACGGCCAACTGCCAACCAAGGGAATCCGGGACGGAACAGGGGGCATGCCTTTCCTCCTTCCTCCCCCTCCACGCTGTTTGGAATACGGCGGCACGGACGCCAGGAAACGGAGAACCGCATCTGCTTGCTCATGCCCGGTTGAATGAGGCGGCGGGAGGGGCAGTCTTCCCTTTTTGCGGAAAGGCGGGAAAAAACAGGTATTCGTGTCAGCATTTCAGTTGAGTTATGACACTTCCGTCTGCTGTCTTGTCTGATTGTCTATATGAAACATGTCATGCTTCCCTCCTTGTGCGCCGTCGCCGTCGTGGCCTCCTGCGATCCCGTCCTGGCCCAGCAGCCCGCACCCGTAGTGACGACCACGCCTCCCTACCTGAACACGGAACGCGGCCTGCGCGTGAAAACCCTGGAAGGCAGGGAAATAAGCCCCAGCCTGCTGAAGGGCATGCGTCCGGAAGAACAAATCACCAAGAGGACGCCCGGCGTTCCCACCAGGCCCAGCGTTCTTCTCCAGCATGAGGCCAGGCCCTCCGCCCCCGGCATTGAATGGTTTGCGGCCAAGCCTCTCAAGATGATGCCGTATCTGGACAGTTCCTACGTCTTCGGCAACACCTGCGCGGAACCGAATGCCTGGATCCGTGAAGACATGATTTCCACCGGGGCGCAGAAGATCAAGACCGCCCTGTCCAGATACGGCATCACCTATTCCGCCCAGTTCGGCTTCAACTACACGGGACTGACGGGCGGCGGCCTGAACGGAAAGACGGATTTCCCCTCCTATAACGGCTCCCTGCTGACCAATATTACCATTTTCCGCAACAACTCCACGGGGAGCGGCCTGTACCTGGCCTCCGAGTTCGACTTCGGCAACGGCTTTGACTTCAATGAAGGGAGCAAGGGCCCCGCCACCACGCTGGGCTCCCTCCAGAATCCCACCAGTTCCTTCCAGGGGCCGGACCCCCACCTCAGCAACCTGAGCCTGGCATGGGTGGGAGCGGGCGGCAAGCTCCTGCTGATGGCGGGCCAGCTGGACACCACCAATTACATGGACCACAACGCCTACGCCAACTCACACAACAATAACCTGACCAACAGCGTCTTCGGCAACAACCCCATGTTGCCCCTGACGGACAACTCCCTGGGCTTCCATTTCGCATGGCAGCCCACCACCTCCTTTTACGTGATGGGAGCCACCGCCGCCAACAACATGACCCAGAACCACAACCCGTTCAGGAACCTGAATTCGGACAACTGGACGAACGTGCTTGAATTCGGCTACGTGGCGGAGGACTTCTGCGGCATGGGTTCCGGCGTGTACCGTCTTCAGCCCTTCTTCACCACCAGCAACAGTGAAAACGGCGGCGGCGTGGCCGTGAACTTCCAGCAGCAGCTTGGCCGCAGCAGCCACCTGGGCTGGTTCTTCCGCGGCGGCTGGGCCAGCGATGACGCCGCCACGCTGACCGGCGTGCGCTGCGCGGCCACCACGGGGCTGGTGCTCCTCTCCCCCTTCCGCGGAAAAGGCGCCTCCAATGACGGCTACCTGGGCCTGGGCTTCCTCTGGCAGCAGGGCGCCAAAAAGAACGGCCCGTACGTGAACAAGAATGAATACGGCATTGAACTGACCTATGTGGCCCAGGTGACGCCCACCATGACGCTCCAGCCTGACATTCAGCTCGTCAAGAATCCCGTCAACGGCCGCAGGGGCCAGACGGCCGTGGTTTTCCAAATCCAGAACGTCTGGTCCTGGTAGGGGCATCCCCTGAAAAATTGGAAAATATTGATCGCATTTCCCGGAAATCGTGTCTAAATGGAAACGATTTATTTGGACCACGCACATGAAGCGCACGCAGCAACCTTCCATGCAGGAGGCGGAGCAGGCCTCCCTGAATCATGAGATTTTAACCACATGGCGTCCCGGGGAAACCCTGGGGGAACACATGGAGCGCCGCGGCGTCAGCCGGCGCGAATTCAATAAATGGTGCCTGAAAATGATCGCCCTGATGGGTGTGGCCACCGTAACCGGAGGCGTTTCCAACGCCCAGGAGATTGCGGACAAGATGGCCGCCCTGAAACGCCCGGTGGTCATCTGGCTCCAGCTCCAGGAATGCACCGGGTGCCTGGAAAGCACCATCCGCAGCTATAACGAGGAGATCGGGGACATGGTGCTTTCCGCCGTCTCCATGCCTTACGTGGAGCTGCTGATGGCCCCCTCCGGGGACGCAGCCAACGCCGCCCTGGAAGAGGCCATCAAGGAACCCCATATCCTCGTCATCAACGGTTCCGTCCCGGTCAACGACGGCGGGGTGTACTGCACTGTGGCCGGGGATACGGTGGAGCACATGCTGCGCCACTGCGCGGAAAACGCCTCCTACATCCTAGCGGTGGGCTCCTGCGCGTACTTCGGCTCCATCCAGGCCGCCCGCCCCAACCCCACCGGGGCCGTGGGCATCCGGGACATCCTGACGGACCGCACGGTCATCAATGTGCCAGGCTGCCCGCCCATCGGGGACGTGATCACCGCCGTCATCATGTACATCCTGACCTTTGACCGCGCCCCGGAATGCGACCTGGAGACGCGCCCGCTGATGGCGTACGGCACCCGCATCCATAACAACTGCCCGCGCCGCGCCCACTTTGACGCCGGCCAGTTCGTCAACGTGTTTGACGATGAGAACGCGCGGGAATGCTTCTGCCTGTACAAGGTGGGCTGCAAGGGACCGGATACGTTTTCCCCCTGCCCCATCGTGAAGTGGAACGGCGGCGTCAGCTTCCCCATCCAGTCCGGCCACCCGTGCATCGGCTGCACGGAGCTGTACTTCTTTGACCGCATGACCCCCTTCTACAAGACGCTGCCGAACGTGAACGGCTTCGGCGTGGAGGCCTCCGCCAACGTGATCGGGGCCGTGGGCGTGGCCGGCGCGGGCGCGGCGATCGCCGCCCATGCCGTAGGTTCCGCCATCCATTACAAGAAGCAGCACATGAAGGAGGAGGCGAACGTCTCCCTGCCCGCCTTCGGGGACGCTCCCGGCTCGCCCGACAAGGAAACTGAAGAATAACCAGAAGCTTTCACCACCAGATTACCATGAGCAATTACACATCAGCGGACGTTCCGGAATCCAGCCGGGTGGTCATTGACCCGGTGACGCGCATTGAAGGCCACCTGCGCGTGGAGATGGAGGCCGGAGACGGCGTCATCAAGAACGCCTGGACCTCCACCACGCAGTACCGCGGCATTGAGGTGATCGCCTGCAAGCGGGACCCGCGGGACGTATGGGCCTTCGTGGAACGCATCTGCGGCGTCTGCACGGGCACGCACGCCATTGCGGCCCTGGCCGCGGTGGAGGACGCCCTGCAATACCCGGTGCCCGTCCAGGCCCGCCTCATGCGCGACCTGGTCAGCGGCGCCCTGGGCATCCAGGACCACGTCATCCACTTCTACCAGCTCCAGGCCATGGACTGGGTGGACGTGATGTCCGCCCTGAAGGCGGACCCCAAGGAAACCGCCGCCATCGCCAAATCCCTTTCAGACTGGCCCCTGTCCTCCGCCACGTACTTTGCCGGGGTGCAGAAAAAGCTGAAGGACTCCATCGCCCACGGCCAGTACTCCATTTTCACGAACGGCTACTGGGGCCACCCGGCCTACAAGCTGCCGCCGGAGGTGAACCTGCTGGGTGTGGCGCACTATCTCCAGGCCCTGGTCTGGCAGCGGGACATGATCAAGATCCACACCATCCTGGGCGGCAAGAACCCGCACCCGAACTTCCTGGTGGGCGGCATGGCCTGCGCCATCAACATGAACAATGACCAGGCCATCAACCAGTTTGCCCTGAGCTACCTGAAACAGCTGGTGCAGACCTGCCACGACTTCATCCACAAGGTGTACTACCCGGACATCGTGGCCATCGCCGGATTTTACAAGGATTACGCCCACATCGGCGCGTCCAACCCCAACTTTTTCTGCACCGGGGACCCGTCCGAGATTAACACCGGAGCTCCCGCCGGCAAGGGGATGATCAAGCCCGGCGTCCTGCTGAACGGGGACTATAAAAACGTGCTTCCCTTTGACCAGGACAAGATCAAGGAATTCGTCACCAGCGCCTGGTACAAGTACACGGAAGGCCGGGACGCGGGCCTGGCCCCGTACGACGGGGAGACGAACGCGGATTACAACGGCCCCAGGCCGCCCTACAAGTGGCTCTCCGACCATCCGCAGTACACCTGGGTGAAAGCCCCGCGCTACGACGGCCACGCGATGGCCGTGGGCCCGAACGCCCGCATGATGATCGGCTACGCCCAGGGCGTGCCCGCCATCGTGGAGCGGGTGGACGCCGCCTGCGACAAGCTGGGGCTGCCGCGCGACAACGCCTTCATGAACTCCACGCTGGGCCGCGTGTACGGCCGCTCCCTGGACGCCCTGATCAACGTGGACATGATGGTGAACCAGCTCCAGGAGATGACGGACCGCATCAAGAACGGGGAAACCGCCACCTTCAACCCGGAAAAATGGGAGCCGGAAACCTGGCCCTCCTCCTGCAAGGGCGTGGGCTGGGTGGAAGCGCCCCGCGGCAGCCTGAGCCACTGGGTACGGATTGAAAACGGCCAGACGGTGAATTACCAGGCCGTGGTGCCCAGCACCTGGAACAGCTCCGGCCGCGACGCGGAGGGGCAGATGGGGCCGTACGAATATTCCCTGGCCCATACCGGAAAACACCCGCTGGTGGACCCCACCCGCCCGGTGGAACCCCTGCGCACCGTTCACAGCTATGACCCGTGCCAATCCTGCGCCGTCCACTTGTTTGACGAAGAAGGGGAGGCCATTCTGACCAGACAGGACCCGTGAAAACGACTCTTATCGACAAAGACCTCACCCTGGCGGTGGAGGACGCCATTCCGGCCAGCCCGGTTTACACGCCGGAGGAAATCCTGGCCCTGGCCGTGTGCGCCTCCCCCAACGGCAGCACGGACCCGGGGGACCTGGCCCTGCTCCACGCCGCGCGGGAACGGGGCGTGGCCCTGCCCTACGCCCAGCAGGAGAATTCCTGGGAGGCTCCCTCCCGGGAAAGGCCGTACAGCACGGCCATGCTGAAAGCCGCGGACAAGGAGGACGCCGCCCCCTTCATGGTGGCCCGCGGCAGCCTGAAGGCCCTGGAAAAGCTGTGTGAAGTCAGCCATCTGGAAAAAGAGCGCATGAACAAGGCTTTTGAGGAATACTCCCCCTCCGGCTTTGAACCCGTGGCCGTGGCCGTCCACCGGCCCGGCGCGCCGTGGCGCCTGCTGGGCGTGGTGCCCATGCATGCCATGAGAGACGTGCGCCGCCTTTCCATGGCCAAGGCCAATTTCCGCTACTTCCACGTCTGGGACTGGCCTCTGCGCGTGCTGCACTGGACCTGGGTGTTCTGCATCATCGGGCTGGCTTCCACCGGCATCTGCATTGCGGAAGGGTGGTTCCTGAAAATGGGGGACCTGCACGGGGCCTTCCAGTTCGGCACGCTCCGCTTCGTGCACTACGCGCTGGGGTGGACCCTGGTGGTGGTGATGATGCTGCGCTTCTCCTGCTTCTTCATGGCCTCCAACAAGTACCAGAGTTTCCGGGCCCTCTTCCCCATCTCCAGGCAGCAGTGGAAGGACCTCTTCACCACGGCGGTGGACTACGTGTTCGCCCGCAGTTATGACGGCCCCCGCTACATCGGCCACAATCCTTTACAGCAGTGGACGTACACGGGCGTCTACGTCCTGTTCACCACCATGGTGGTGACCGGGCTGGCCCTGTACGCCCTGTATGAGCCGCGCCACTGGTTCTACCACTGGTTCATGCCCCTGAACGACCTGATAGGGGTTCCGTACGTGCGCCTGGTGCACCTGATCGGCATGTGGTGCTTCATCATCTTCGCCATGGTTCACGTGTACCTTTCCATCCTCTCCGGAAACGTGGACCGGGACGGCACCATCTCCTCCATGTTCAGCGGAGGGCGCTGGCTACGCAAGGGCGTCAAATTCCGGGATGAATAACCCTTCCCCCGCATCTGCCATGGAATTGGAGCCATACACGGAAGAACTCCGGGGCTGCCCCGTGAAGGGGAACGCCTATCCCGTGCTCGTGCTGGGCGTGGGCAACCCGCTCATGGGGGATGACGGCATAGGCGTGGAGCTTGCCCACCGCCTCCAGGAACGGGACTACGGCCCGCTGGTCCATGTGGAGGAGGGAGGCACGCTGGGAATGACCCTGCTGCCCCTGCTGGAAGACGCGGATACGGTCATCCTGCTGGACGCCGTCAAGACGGGGACCCGGCCCGGAACCGTCGTCACGCGTAGCCGGGACGAACTCCCCCGCCATTTCTCCCGCGTCATCTCACCGCACCAGATCGGCATGAAGGAAGTGCTGGGCGCGGCCCAGCTGTGCGGCACCCTGCCGCGCATCATCACGCTGGTGGGGGTGGAGGCCGGGCATACGGACTTCTGCCAGCCCATGTCCGCGGAAGTGCGGGAGGCCGTGCCGCAGGCGCTGGACCTCGTGGAAACCCTCATCGCCCGCGCCCTGGAGGAATACCAGGCCCGGAAAGACGCGCATGCATGAAGTAGGCATCATGGAGGGGGCGCTGGGCATGGCCCGGCGGCTCATGGAAAAGAACGGGGGAACCCGGCTGATGCGCGTGCACATGACCATCGGCAGCCTGAGCGGCGTGGTGCCGGAAGCCCTGCAATCCGCCTTCCTGGCCCTGAAGGACGCGTATGCCGCGCAGGACGCCGCCCTGGACGTCACGTGGGTGGAGGCCCTGTGCCGCTGCGACGCTTGCAGCGCGGATTTTTCCTTCACGGAGCACGGCTACATCTGCCCCGGCTGCGGAGACCCCGCCCTGGCCATCCTCCGGGGACGGGAACTGGAACTGACCCGGGTGGAATGGGAGTGAACCGCGCTTTTCCCGTCCGGAAGAAAATAAGGTGAATTTACCCGAACATTTTATCCGCCCGGACGGTCTAATACCATTGGCGCGCATCCACCGCGCCTCAAACGTCAAACCAACTATGTAACCAGCGTCATGAGCAATATCAACCCATTCATTCTAACAGGGATGATGCCGCTTTCAGCCTCATCCATGAACCGCGTCTCCTACATGTGCCCGGTCACCATCAGCAATGACGTGGTGCAGGGCCAGACGGACATCCAGGATTCCCTCACCGTTGATTCCGGCGGCAATCTTTACATCATCAACGCCCCCGTTTACGTGGGAGGCCCCAACCAGCCGGACCACGGGCACCGCACCGCCCACCTGGTCATCCGTAACGGAGGCACCATGACGCTCCTGGGCAACCTGCCGGACCACATGACCGTTTTCCTGGGAAACAAGGCCAACGGCAGCCTGGAGATCAACGGCGGCCGCCTTCTGATGGGCCAGGGCCGCATTCAGGGCTCCAGAGAGCATGAAGGCAGAATCGCCATGACGGACGGCTGGCTCTTCGCCTCGGAAGTGGACCTGCCCGCCGAGGGCTCGGAACTCGTCATCAAGCACGGCCTGATGCGCATCAAAAAACTTTCCGGCAGCGTATCCACCCACATTTACGGCGGCGTGCTTCACGTGAAGGAGGAAGCCCACGCCAGCCGCATCCATTTGATAGATGACGGCGTGCTGCTTCTGGGCAGCGTTACCAGCCAGCCTTCCGCGGACGTCATGGCCGGAGCGGGCATCAACTTCCGCGGGGACGGCGGCGCGCTGGTCATCCGCGTGCCCCATCCGGAAAACGCGCTGACGCGCACGCGGGAGGCGGAACACGTCTTTGACGAACTGCTCCGGAGGGGCAAGCTCTTCCATGACAGCAAACCCATGACCAGCTTTCAGGGCTTCCACATGAGGGAATTCACCGGGCATGACAGCCTGACGTACGCCGCGCTGCGCCCCTCCGCCCAGCTGCGCGCGGAACAGAACCAGGTCACGCGCCTGCTCCATACGTTCATGTACGGCGGCAGTGAAAAGGACATGCCCATCTGAACCTCTCCGGAAAACGGATCCCATTCCGCAAAAAAGCCGCCGGCGCAGAATGCCGGCGGCTTTTTCATAAATGGGCAAGTGGAAAAAACGTTACTTCAGGAACGTAATCGTGAGGGGCGCCACGTAATCGTAATCCCCGTTCGCCACCTTGACGGCAGTGATAATAGCAAAAACAATCCACGCGATGACGACCGCGGGAGCCAGCACGAAGCCGATCAGGACAAAACATAACAGGAAGGCCGCAATCGAATAAATCGCCCAGGAAATCTGGGCATTCAGAACGTTCTTTCCTACCTTGTCCACCAGGGGGTTGGCATCCTTCCAGACCAGCCAGCAGATCAGGGGCGGAATGATGTTCACGCCGGTGGAGAAACCGAAAAAGACGGACACCAGCGGAGAAACCGCCGTAAGAGTGGCCTGGGTCTTGTCGGGCTGTTTTTCAGGGGCGGGTTCCTGAACCGGCTCCTGGATGATTTGTTGTTCTTCGTCCATAAAAAATGCAAGGCGATGGGAAGCGGGAGGGCGAACGGAAACCTCTTCCATTCCTTTCCGCCTCAGTTAACCCCTTTTTCACATATTCCACCCGGTAGTCAAGCTTCCAGACCGTTCGTTTTCCGAATAAAAAGCATTCTCCTGCAATCATCCTTGCCTCCGCGGCGGGAAGTGGCTACACATGCAGTCCATGACCAACACCCTGACGCTGCTCACCCTCTCCGCCTGCCTGGGGGCCTGTGTTCCCGGCGCGCCGGAAATCCTGCCTCCCGCTTCTTCCGTCACCCGCCGTGAAGCCCTGGAAACCAGCCGGGCCTATACTTCCATGGCCTGGCGGGGCTCTCCCCGGAACGTCCGCCACGGGACGGACGAGGACGGCATCCGGATAGACACGCCGGACGCCTCCGCAGCCGGAGGCCATGCCGGCGCGTGGTGGCGGCCCGGCGCGCGTTACACCGGCATGCCGTACAAATGGGGCGGGTTCGACACCCCGCGGCAGTTCGCCGAACGCCTGAAGGCGGATGCCGCCAACGGGGGCTCCCCCGCCGCGGCCGGGGACATGGGCACCCCGGAAAAGCAGGCCGCGGGGGATGCCGCCGCCAGCCGCTTTGCCGCCGGGGTGGACTGCTCCGGCTTCGTCTCCCGCTGCTGGCGCCTGTCCAGGCCATTTTCCACACGGGAGCTCCCCGCTCTTTCCATTTCCCTCCCCTCCTGGGATGAGCTGAAAACGGGGGACATCCTGATTGCTCCGGGACGCCATGTGCTCCTGTTCATCCGCTGGGAGGGAGCGGAAAAAGACAGGTTCCTGGGCAGTGAAGCCGGCCCCCTGCCGGTCTGGAAGTGCGCGGAGCGCGTTTTCAGCCGCCCCATGCTGGAGAACAGCGGCTACCGCCCCATGAGGTACAGGGGCATGCGGGACTGAACCGCTGCGCGGAACTCCTCCATCTCCGGCGCTCCAGAACGGCGCCGGGAACAGGAACGCCCCGCAAGTCCGGAGACTGCGGGGCGCTGGAAAGAGTGCGGCGCATGAGGCCGCCCGGCTCCGGAAAAAGCCGCCCGGGATTATCCAGGCCGCGCCGCTTCCGGCACGGGCCGTTACAACGGCTGGACGTTCAGATCAAACACCTTCCCCTGGAAGGAGGAGCCGAGCACCTTCAGCGGGAGAACGAAGGTGGAGCGCACGCCCTTCGTGCGGGGTTCAAAGTTTTCGTCCGGATTGCGGAAGCTCTTGAGCACCATGGTGCCCGCAGGCTTGCCGTCAATGAGGAGGGTGGTTTTTTCCGGCTCTCCCACAATTTCCACCTTCACCTTCTTGCCGACGGGCAGCTTGGCGCCGAAGGAGAATTCCAGAGAGTCATCCCGCCGGAAGCCCATGGTGCCGTCCTTCATGACGGCGAACAGCTTCCCTTCCGGGCCGGAAAGCAGAACCTGCTCCTTCCCTTCCGGAGCGGCGGAAAGCTCAAGCTCCATGGTGAGGCGGTAGCCGGGCCCCAGGGCGGGCTGGTTCAACTGCTGGGGCAGCTTGCCCGGAACCACGGAGAAGGGCTTGGAATCCTTCCACTTGTGGAGGGGGTTGGTACGGGGGGCTTCCCCGATGGCCTTGACCAGCTCCCGGTGCTCTTCAAAAGAATCCGGAGCCTTGGCCTTCCCCCACATCTTCTGGGCCAGCACGTCCATGGAGCCGGAAATAACGCCCCAAATGTCATAGGGGGCATAGCCGGAGTGCTTGAGGTCCGTCTCATCATTCCAGACGGCAAAAGCCGCGCCGATGAGCTGGGGATGGCCGGAAGGCAGGGTTTCATTCCCGATGCGGTTGGGAATCCAGTTATTATAAAGCCCCTTGTGGTTCCTGTCCATGCGGTAATAGTTGGCGTAGGGCACCACGTACAGGGCGCCGTCATTGGTATTGATGACGTCATAGCCCTGGTTCACGGCCTCCCAGGCCCTCATCCATCCGGTACTCCAGAGGTTCATTTGAACGCCCTTGCTCACCACGGGGGTTTTGCCGGGCTTGGTGCTCAGGCTGCCCCAGATGCGGGGCGTATAACCGCGCTTCAGGGCGTGCTTCAGCACGGCGTCCGCAAAATGGCGGTAATCCTCCTTGTTGCCGTAAAACTCGTCCGCGCCCACATGCACCACCTTGCTGCCGAACACCGGGCGGCCCAGTTTGGGGTCTTTCAGCAAATACTCGTCAAATACCTTGCCCACCAGGCTGATCGTCTCCGGGTTGGCGGCGTCCAGCATCTCGCTGCGGCGCTTTTCATGGTTCATGGGTCCCTTGTAAATGAGGTCCGGGCGCAGGCGGGTGAAGGAAAGCGCGTGACCGGGAGTGTCAATCTCCGGAACGATGCTGATGCCGCGGCGTTCGGCGTAATCCACCAGATCCGCAAACTCCTTCTTGGTGTAGAAAAGGTCCTTCGCCGTAAGAGGAACGCCGTCCTTGCCCTTCATGCTGGATTCCAGGCGGAAGGCGGCATAGAGCTCCTTGAACGGATCGCGGCCCTTGTCCACATACATTTCATGGAAAATGAAGTTATTGTTGATGACCAGGTGCAGATCATTCATCTTGTACCAGGCCATGGTGCGGATCACGTCCCTGAGGTAGCTGAGGGGATAGGGCGTACGCGCAATATCAAGCATGAAGCCGCGCAGCTCATAGCGCGGGAAATCCACTGCCGTGCCGCAGGGAACGCTGCCGGGGGTCTGGCGCAGCATCTGCAGCAGCGTGCGCGTGCCCCAGAACAGCCCGGTGGGCGTAGCCGCGCCAATGCGGACGCCGTCCCTGGTCACCTGGAGCCTGTACCCCTCCTTGCCCAGGTTGCCGCCTTTCAGCAGGGAAAAGGAAATATCCGCCTTCGCGCCGGGCGGGACAAGCTTGACCTTCTTCCCCGCCACGTCTTCCAGATCAGCCGTGAATATCTGCGCCAGCTCTTTTTCCGGGCAGGCTACGGAAACCGTGTTCCCCAGCTTGTACTCGCCCTGGCCGCCCTTCCATTGCAGGATCTCCGGAATGATACGCGGCTTGGGATTGCCCTGGGCGGCGTCCGGGGCCTGCAGCATGATTTCATAATCCTTGCTGATGGCTTCCTTGCCGTCCTTGGTCACCTTGAAGCTGACGTTGACGGGGGTGTCTGAAATAACGGGGGCTATCTTTCCCTTGCTGTTAACAAGCTGCTCATAGTCGGCCCCCAGGAATTTGATCTGGGCTCCGGAGGCGCTTGGCATCGGCAGTTGTTTTGCGCCCGCTTTCACCGGAGGGATGGTGAGGGAATCCGCAATCTGCTTGGCGTCCTGCCCCATCAAGGGAGATGCGGCAAAAGCGGCGATCATCAGGAATAGGTTCTTCTTCATGTTATCGTGTCGTTTCAGGGAAAAGGAGGATCTGGTTCGTGCCAAGAACTACGCGCCCGCCGTCCTTTTCTTGCAGGGAAAGGGGAAAAAGCGGGTGAATTCTCCTTCGTTCCGCCGTCCGGGCAGGCATTCCGCCGGGCGGATTGCCGCGCGTCAGGTTTCATGAAGGAAAACCGCCGGGCCCGGGAGGACCGGCCAATCTTGTTCAGGCAAGTTATTATCTCAAACATCCCGTTCTTGGCGAGATTAAAAAACAGGCACGCTCCGGACGCGGGAAAAAGACCATGCGCCCGGAAGGTAAACGCCCTGCCGGACAAAAAAAGGGGCCGGACCTCCAATCAGGAAATCCGGCCCCGGACAGGGGGAAAAGGGAAGGAGAAATCAGGCGCGGATGTCGATCACCTCCCCGGCGGGGAAGCGCACCTTGGCCTCGCGGGCGTAATCGTCGTCCTTCGCGCGGTAGCCCAGCGCCACGCTCACCACGGAGCGGTACGGCGTGCCGTCCAGGCCCAGAATCTCATCATACTTATCGCGGTCCATGCCGCCGATGGTGCAGGAATCCACCCGCAGGGCGGCGGCCGCGCTGAGCAGGAAGCCTGCGGCAATGTACACCTGGCAATCCAGCCAGGTGTGCATTTTTTCCGGAGTCAGGGATTTTACATAGCCAGTATAGAAATCAGCGGAGGAAGCCAGCTTTTCCGCGGACGGGTGGCGCGTGAACTCAATCTGGGCCAGGTAGCGGTCCACGTCCCGCTGGGTGGCCGTCCTGCGGGCGCAAAGCACCACGTAATGGGAGCAGTCCTCCACCTGGGACTGGTTCCAGGAGACTTCCCGCAGGCGCGCCTTTAATTCCTTGTTCGTCACCACCACAAACTTCCAGAGCTGAAGACCCAGGGAAGACGGGCTGAGGCGCAGGCTTTCCGCCAGCGCATGCCAGGTGGGTTTCTCAATGCGGGCTTCGGGGTCAAACTTCTTGCAGGCGTAACGCCATTCAAGACCGTCAATGTACTGTTCCGGAGAGATCATAAAAGGTGAGACAGGAAAAACGGCGAAACTGTTTAAAGTACTTCCTTCAAAACTTCAATGCAGCGGGCATTTTCCGCGGGGGTGCCTATGCTGATGCGGATCCACTCCGGCAGCCCGTAGCCGTCCTGCGCGCGGACGATCACGCCCCTGGCCAGCATGTCCTGGAACACCTTCCTGCCCTGCCCCACCTTCACCAGGATGAAATTGCCCTGGCTGGGAATCCATTCCAGCCCCATGTCCCGGAAAGCCTGTTCGTAAAAACGCATGCCCTCGGCATTGTTCTCCACGGTGCGGCGCACGTGCTCCCGGTCTTCCAGGGCGGCCAGGGCCGCCTCCTGCGCCAGCACGTGCAGGTTGAACGGCGCGCGCGCCTTGTGCAGCATGCTGCACACGTGTTCCGGGGCAATGCCGTAGCCCACGCGCAGGCCCGCCAGACCGTAAGCCTTGGAGAAGGTGCGGAGAACAATCACGTTGCGGCCTTCCCGCACGAACTTGAGGGTATCCGGCGGATTGTCGGAAAACTCCCGGTACGCCTCGTCAAAGCATACCAGCACGTGTTCCGGCACCTTCGCCATGAAATCGTCAATCTCCTGCTGGGTCACGACGGTGCCCACGGGATTGGTGGGATTCGTAATGAACACGATGCGCGTGTTGTCCGTAATGGCATCCAGGAAGCCGTTCAGATCGTGCGTCCAGTCCGGCTTGTTGGGCACTTCCACGTACGTGGCGCCGAACAGCTTGGACATGATGGGGTACATGGAAAAGGCGTGCCTGGCGGCCACTACCTCCGCCCGGGGATTCAGCAGGGCATGGCACATCAGCTCAATCACCTCGCTGCTGCCCGTGCCCACCACCGTCTGGCCAAACTCCACGCCGCAGAACTCCGCAATGGCGGAGCGCAGGCGGAAGGCCGCGCCGTCCGGATAAATGTTCACGCCTGCCGCCGCGCGGGCAATGGCCTCCACCGCCTTGGGGGACGGCCCCAGCGGGTTCTCATTGGACGCCAGTTTCACAATATCATGGGGATCCAGGCCCAGTTCCCGGGCCGTCTCCTCAATGGGCTTGCCCGGCTGGTAAGCCACCAATTCCAGCACATGCCGGTTTGCGAAACTCTCAATACTCATAGCGGCGGAATGTTACCGCCATTCCCCACTTCTGGCAATACGGATTTCCATCCGGAGCGGACCTTAAAAACATGCCTGTCATTCAGCCTCATCCACGCTGCGGGAAGCGGCGGAATTTCTTTCACCCCCGGAAAGGCCTTCCTTTCCAACCGGCTTAATCCTCTTCCCGCCGCCAAAATAAACGTATCCATGGCTCGAACAGCCGGAAGCAGGCTTTTTAATGCCGCGGCGGGCGAGTATTGCCCGGAAGGATAAAAATTAGACTTCCGCTCTTTGGGCAGTTTCCCAAACATGGAAAGGGTGGTTCAAAGCAGATGTCCCTCCGGAAAGGTCGTGCCAAATCCATGCCCTTGTGGACGACAATGGAAGTTTCACCATCAAGCAAGTTTGGAATGTCCGCCTGCCCTTTCCTTCCGTCTTTCCGCGCATCCCCTGCCCTATAAAAAGCAACCCGGTTTAACGGCCTTATGCCGGGACGTGCCTGCCGGGCATTTCTTCCCTCGCCCGGCGGGTCATGGCGGCGATCAGCTCCGTTTTTCCCTCCGTATAGGCATCCCGGTTGAATTCGAACTTCTCTTTCAGGGAACGCTTGAGGGCGGCGTACCTTTCCGCCTCATCCGGATGCGCGGCCAGGTAGTCCCGGAAGTACAATTCATCCCAATCCCGGCAGGGCCGCACATGCAGATGGAACGCCTGCCCCCGGAAGCCGTCCGCGGCATAGCCCTTCACCAGAACCAGGCGCATCTGCGCTTCGTCCCGGTGCATTTCCCGGTAGCCGCACTTTTCCAGCAGAGGAAGCGTTTCAAAAACAAATGAATCGGGCCGCACTTCCAGCAGAATGTCAATGGTGGGTTTGGCCGCCAGGCCCGGAACGGACGTGCTCCCGAAGTGGGAAAGGCGGCTGATGCGCGAGAGGGGCACCACCGATTCCAGCATCTTTTTCTCCCTCCGGTAGATTTCCGCCCACTCCGGCCTGGATTCGCTCAGGATGACGGGAAACAAGCGCCAGAGTTCTTCAAGGCTCATGGCGGACAGGGCGGCTTCATCCGAAACACGGCGGGACATTCCCGGAAGATAAGGGAGACGAAGCCGTGAGTCAACCTCCCCGGCGTCCTCCCCGGCCTGCCGGCGGGGAACCGCGGACCTTTTTGCCATTCCCTACTTTCTCCGCTTGCTGCCGTCCCGCGGACGGCAGCGCAGGGCCTGGTACCCGGCCACGACAAAGGCGAAGGTAGTCACCGCCAGAAAAGAGCGGAACAGCCACGCCAGAAGTTCCCAGTAAATCTCCTGAGTCATGCGGAAGGTTTTTTACCGGAATCCGGGACGTTGCCCAGATCTTCCCGGAGACGTTTGACGGCACAGGCAATGAGGGTAGCCTTATCAAGCTGGCAGCGCTCCACGTTCAGGGCGTCCGCTTCCGCATCCCGGAAAAAATGGACGGATAACGGCATTTTTCCCTTGATTTGAATTTTTTTCTGACTCTTTTTCTTATTTCCCGTCTTCATAAAAATCCTTCTTTTGGTGCAATAAGGGCTTCAATAACCCGCTTACGATGCAATAATGCACCTGAAACGGTATTTCAGTCAACGAAAATATGCCGTTAAAATGATATTATGCAAAAAAGGTTGAAAAATCGCACCATTTTCGTTACAAAGATATGCATGAGTGAGAATCAGGATGAACTCAAAGTGCAGATCAAGGCTTGGCTGAAACAGCAGAACATCTCCCGCAATGATTTTGCGGAGGAATGCTTCGTGTCTCCCAACACGGTCCGCAACTGGCTTGCCAAGGTAGCCATTCCCAAAGACAAGGAAGCTCTCATCCGGCTCATGATGGAAAAGACGGAAAGGGAGAAAAAACTGAAGGAGGCGGCAAGAGCCCATTGGAAACCCTTCGCCGTCATGCTGAGCGCCGAGGATTACAAACTCATCGAAGAAGCCGCCAGAAGAGACAACATGACGGTGGAGGAATGGGCGGAAGCCACCCTGATCAAGGACGCCCAGAAGAGGATGAAGAATTATTACGACGACGAAAGCAGCCTCCCGAACGACATCCCTCTGGCAGCGGAAATTCCGGAGGAGTACGGCGCTCCCAGGCCTTCCTCCTCTTCCAGTTCCTCATTCTCCGAACCTTCTTCTCCCCGCCGCAAGCCGCGGCAATAACCCATGGCGGATATGGCAGGCACCCCCCGTGCAGGGACACCGCCCTCCCGCTGAGCCCCCCTTCGGCTGAAATCCCCCGGCTCCCTGCGGTTCCGGGGGATTTTCCTGTCAAGGCCCCGGGAACGACTCAAACACTTGCGGCAACTGAAACCGGGATGGGTTTCCGCAAACGATTTAAAATACGCGTATCCGCAGGGCACGATGGGGATATTAATTACCGCAGGGGCTTGCGCCGCTCCCGTCCGCTCTTTTTTCTTGCCTGACGTGTTAGAGGGGTTCTATCATATTGACCATGAGACAACTACTCTGCCTGCTGTTCATTTCCGCCTTCTGGCTCCCTCTTTCCGCCCGTGCGGAGGCGGCTCCGCCGGCCGTTCCCTCCATTGCCGTCAGGATGGTGCATCCGGACAGCCTGGAGCTGGACCGGGAAGGAAAACCGGTTCCGGAAGGATACACGCCTTATGTGTATGAATTCCGCGACCGCCACGGAAAGATGCAGCGGGAACGTCTGTTCCTGAAAGATGAACCGGTCATTACGGAGGCGGAGGTGGAACGGGCAGGCGTCGATCCGAGCAGACCGGAGCATCTCAACATCACCCTGAACACGCCGGGAGGGAGGGCCATGAAAACGGCTACATCCGCCATGAGGCTGGGACATGACAGGCTGGCTGTCGTCGTTCAGGGAAAAGTCAATTCGGCCCCGGTGGTTCAGGCCATTATTTCCCGTGCTTTTGAAATTTCCGGACTGGACGGGGAGAATGAAGCCGCCAACTTGGCGGAATTGCTCAACCACCGGACCGCCACGGGGAAAACCACCCCTTTCATTCCGCGGGATCTGGCCCTGTACGTCATCCATCCGGAGAACGCCCGGCTGGTGGAAGAAGGGACGCTTTCCGTACCGGGCTACCGGCTCTGGAGCCGCCCGGGCGCGGAGGAAGAAAAAGACGCGGAGAAGGAATACCTGTTTCTGGGGAACGCCCCCATCGTCACCGGGGATTACGCCCAGTCCGCACGCCCCAATCTGGATTATCCAGGGCATCTGGACATCGTTTGGAATGAAGAAGCGTACAGGAACCTGGAACAGGCCTGCGCCGCCCTCCGGCCCGGCAAGGACAGAATGGCCGTGGTCCTGCGCGGCGCCATCCTGTCTACGCCCGTATTCCATAAAATGCCTTCCCACGCCACCCTCATTCCCGTGCCGGGAGATGACCGCCAGCTGGATGCCCTCTGCGCGGCCATCAATACCCAGTTTCCGCCGCTCACGGAACAACAGCAGAGGAAGGTGAAAAAGAAGCTGGCCGTTTATCCCGTGCATCCCCGCAGCACGGAGCTGGAACAGCGGTTCCTCCCGGAACTCCGGCAAGGGAAAACCATTCATCTGAAAAGCGGGTTCCGCTCCATCCCCTACACCCGCCCTGATTTCCCGGAGCCTGTTCCATCCTGGGCCTTTATCCGGCCGGAATCCCTGATCGGCCCGGAGGATATCCGGTACGCGGCACGGGAGCAGGACGGCACGATTACCTGCCAACTGCTGCCCCGTGCATGGGAAAAAATGCATGCCTTCATGGACGCAAGCCCTGCGGGAACCGTGGCCGCGGCGATTGTCTTTCAGGGGAAGGTTCACCAGATGTTCAAGATCAGAGACAGCTTGCTGCAGATGTGGGGAATCCCCGTGATCACATTCATTCAGCCCATTTCCGTCATTTACATCCTCACTCCGGAAGAGGAACGGCGCATGCACCGGGAATTCCTGTATCACGTCTCCAGGGATATGCTGTTTCCCGTCAGTCCGTGGTTCTTTAAAAACTGCGTTCCTTTCCGTACGCTGGGCGAACAGAAGCCTTTTTTAATGATTGATTCGGGCCTGAACCGCCCCTGATTTTTTTGCTCGAACCGGGGGCGGCGCTCCGCTATATTGCCTCCCGTTATGGCAACACCGGATTTTCATTACCAGGATCCTTTTCCCATTGAAAAGGACGACACCCAGTACCGCCTCATCACGTCCGACTACGTGAGCGTGGGTGACTTTGAAGGACACCCCATGCTGAAGGTGGAACCGGAGGGCCTGCGCCTGCTGGCCGCGGAAGCCTTCCATGACGTGGCCTTTTTCCTGCGCCCCGCCCACCTGAAGCAGGTGGCCGCCATTCTGGACGACCCGGAAGCCAGCGCCAATGACAAGAGCGTGGCCCTGACGATGCTCCGCAACGCGGAAGTGGCTTCCGCCGGAATCCTGCCCTTCTGCCAGGACACGGGCACCGCCACCATCGTGGGCAAGAAGGGACAGCAGGTCTGGACCGGCTGCGACGACTGCGAACAGCTTTCCCACGGCGTTTACGACGCCTACACCCAGAACAACCTGCGCTATTCCCAGACCGTGGCGCTGGACATGTATACGGAGAAGAACACCGGCACCAACCTGCCCGCGCAGATTGACATTGAAGCCGTGGAAGGCATGAAGTACTCCTTCCTCTTCGTCGCCAAGGGCGGCGGCTCCGCCAACAAGACCTACCTTTACCAGGAAACGAAGGCCCTGCTGAATCCGGCCACGCTGAAGAAGTTCCTGGTGGAGAAGATGAGCACGCTGGGCACGGCGGCCTGCCCGCCCTACCACATCGCCTTCGTCATCGGCGGCACATCCGCGGAAAAGTGCCTGAAAACCGTGAAGATGGCTTCCACCAAGTATTACGACAACCTTCCGACCACGGGCAACGAGTACGGACGCGCCTTCCGCGACCTGGAGCTGGAAAAGGAACTGCATGAGGAAGCCTGCAAGCTGGGCCTGGGCGCCCAGTTCGGCGGCAAGTGGTACGCGCTGGACGTGCGCGTCATCCGCCTGCCCCGCCACGGAGCCTCCTGCCCGGTGGGCCTGGGCGTCTCCTGCTCCGCGGACCGCAACGCGAAGGCCAAGATCACGCCGGAAGGCATCTTCATTGAACAGCTGGAAACCAATCCCGGACAGTACATTCCGGAAGCGCTGCGCATGACCTCCAGCGAGGCCGTCTCCATTGACCTGAACCGCCCGATGAAGGAAGTGCTGGCGGAACTGAGCAAGTACCCCGTCACCACGCGCCTGAGCCTGAACGGCACCATCATCGTGGCGCGCGACATCGCCCACGCCAAGCTGAAGGAACGCCTGGAGAAGGGTGAAGGCATGCCCCAGTACATGAAGGACCACCCCGTGTACTACGCCGGTCCGGCCAAGACCCCGGAAGGGTATCCCTCCGGCTCCTTCGGCCCTACCACCGCGGGGCGCATGGATTCCTACGTGGACCTGTTCCAGGAAAACGGCGGCTCCATGATCATGATCGCCAAGGGCAACCGCAGCCAGCAGGTGACGGACGCCTGCCAGAAGCACGGCGGCTTTTACCTGGGTTCCATCGGCGGTCCCGCCGCCATCCTGGCCAAGAATAACATCAGGAAGGTGGAACTGCTGGAATACCCGGAACTGGGCATGGAAGCCATCTGGAAGATTGAGGTGGAGGACTTCCCCGCCTTCATTCTGGTGGACGACAAGGGCAACGATTTCTTCGCGAAGATCCGCGAAGGCTGGGCCTGCGCCGGCTGCGCCCATTAAGCCGCCCGGACAGAGCGCCGGATTTTTTCTCCCTGTTCCGCCATGCCGCGCGGAACAGGGATTTTTTACGGTCCTTTACGGGAAAACTCGTTTTATCTCCCCTCCTTTTTCCCTTGAGCTTTTGGGTAGATTCTTCCGAATATCCCCGGCACGCTGTTTCAAGCATTCATTAAATCCGGAAGGAGGAAGAAGCGCAGATATAAACAGGTGGAATCCGCCACCCGTTACAGGGAGAATCTCCAGCCTTTAAAAAACCGTTTGTAAGACATTGCCGGAAGTTTTTCCTGCTTGACTATTTATGGAAATTTTTCATAGTGGTTCCGGTTAGTATCATACAAATCACATTTACCTCTAATAAATCGCCCCGTCCTGTGTCAGCAGGACGGGGCTTTTCGTTAACTGAACATTACAATGAGTAACTCAATCAGCCTGGTTAGTATGATACAGTCATTCACATGGTACACCTCCTTTTTAATCCGGGATCAACCCGGTGCGGATATTTTACAGAAAAACAATATTATTTCAAGATTTTCAATTTCAGCAAATTTCCCCGTCCCGGAGAGTATTCCTGTCTTTTCATGCCATTCTCCCATGCCCGGGGCAGGCGTTTCAGGGAAAGAACGGCAATAGAGCCCGTCCACTCCAACAACTCCGGAGATGGACGCCAGGCTGGCAGGGCAACGCGGTTCCCCCATTGCAGCAGGCGCCACGGAAAAGCCCCCGTCCACGGGAAGGCAGGGGAACACGCCGGATACACAGTGCGCCCGCTTCACGCAAGCAGGGAATAAAGCAGCATCAGCGCCAGATTGGCGCCAGCGGCCAGCAGCAGCCTGCCCGGCTTCAAATACCGTGCCTTTCCCAGGAAAACCGTCAGCACCGTAAAGACGGCATACAGGGATATCCACATCAGGAAGAATTCCGCCAGATTCCTTCCGTTCCCGAGACTGTCCAAGGGCATTTTCCAACCGGAAAACAGGAGGGGCAACGCCGGAAGCACGGCATAAACGGCATATACCCAGTTCCTCACCACCGGCCTGAAGACGACTGTCAGCGGGTCCCGGCCAAAGAGGATATTCCTGGAATGGACGCTCTGCACCTTTTCCTTCCGCAGGGCGAAGGGGAGATAGAGGAGGAGAAGCATCGGCAGCAGAACAGGCCAGGCGTACCAGACCGTGGCCGCCCCCAGCATGAAGACGAAGAAGGCGGTAAAAATGATGGGAATGCCCGCCATGAGCAGGAAAAGGAGGCTTGTCCTGCGATCCGATTTTTCTCCCATTTTCAGGAAGGACCATGAGAGGTAGGCCATAGGGCAAGAGTCTGGTTTTCCGAAGGTTGCCAGAAATCACAGCCGCCCGCAAGGAAAAGCCGCCCACGGCCGGCAGAATCCGTTACGAACCCCGTTCCGCACACAGAGAACCGGACCGCAGGCAGACTCTGATTGGGATTGCCCCCCGCCCCTTCCCACGCTATCCTGCCTTCATGGCCTACCGAATCTGCAAATCCATTGAACTGGAAAGCGGGCACCTTCTGTCCAAGCACCCCGGCAACTGCAAATTCCCCCATGGCCATACGCGTTCCGTGGAGATGGTGTTCCGGGCGGATACGCTGGACGCCAACGACATGGTGGTGGATTTCAAGGCCGTCAAGCAGATGATGGGGGATTTTCTACAGCAGTTTGACCATTCCCTGTGCGTGAATACGGATGACCCCAATTACGCCGCCTTCGTGGCCGCGTACGGAGAGCGCATCATCCCGTTTGACCGGGAGGACCCCACCAGCGAGGTAATGGCCCGCACCATTTTCAACTTCGCCCGGCATGCGCTGGAAAAGGCCAGGGAAGGTTCCGGCGAATACCCCGTGCGGGATTGCGTCACCCTGGAACGCGTGCGCGTGTGGGAGACCAGCAGTTCCTGGGCGGAATACGGAGAATAGAAGCGCGGGCTATTCCTTCCGCCACGCGTTCCGCCGGGAATGCCGTTTCAACCGCATTTCACGGTTCTCCTTTCAGGACGGTTACCCGGTTGCGGGGCAATTCCCCCGCATACGGTCTGCGGAGGCTTATCCCTTAAAAGGGGTTGAATGAGATCATGCGCTTCTGCGTCCAGTGCCCGTACGTAGAGGAATACACATCCGTAATTTCACGGGCCCATTCGTCAATGGTGCGCTGGTGGTGGGCGTATTTTTTAAAATCCTTGGTATCCACGCCCAGCAGGGCGCTGTGGTCTTCCTCGTAGTCCGCAAATTCGGAAACGATGCGGCCGTCCTCATCCCGCAGGCGTCCCGCCATGGCGATGTGGCCCTTTTTGATGAACCGCTTGACCAGGCCGCCCCCCTTGATGCCGCTCAACGCCGTGACAAAAATGCCGGCTTTGGCGTTCGTGGGCGTGATGGAAATGATGGCGAGCTCCAGCGTATAGGCCCCCCTGGTTCCCGGAGGCACCATCTCAAAGTGCGGATTTTCGGCAACTTCCTTTTCCATGCTGGCCGTGACGCTCTTCCGGAAGTATTCCGCCAGACGGTGCAGGGCATCAAATCCTTCCGCGGTATCCGGCCTCACATCCATGTGCACCGTATCCACCGGAACGACGGCCATCAGGACTTTTTTGCCGTCCACGCCGTTTACCTTGTCATTCCAGATTTTTTTATCATCAGCATTCCAGTAGGCATCAAACGGGATATGGGAGTCGCAATTTTTTACCTGATGAGTCACGAAGCCCGTCCGGGGCACATGCTTGAAGTTATTGGAACAAGCCACTACCGCCATGCCGCCAAGCAGCACGAGCGCCATCAGGGAAGCGAGGAACAGGAACCGGTGTTTCTTCATAAACAGGCAATCAGCTAGAGTCATTTCATACATGACCCGGCATCCGCTGTCAATAAAACCCAGGAAACAAACCGCTCAAGACCGGAAACCGGCGCCTTCCTCGTTGAGGCGGCAGGAGAGGGAACGCAGATTTCCGGCATCCCCCCGGTCAGGAAGAACGGAAACGGAAGGAAATTCCCCCCTCCCTGCATCCGGAAATATCCCGGCAGGGATGTTGACAAGGGTGGAAACTTTTTATCAGAAGCGCACGGGAGGGACAGGGGCCTCCGGCCTGTTTTCCCTGTTACCGTTCGTGAGAACGGAGCCGTCCGGGAATGCTAAAAGGAAAAGGCGCGGCAGGTCCATGAAAACCCTTTTAAAGGAACGGCCACCCGGGAGGGGCCTTAATCCTCTTCATCCATGGGACGGTATTTCACGGCCAGTTTTTCCAGAAGCTTCAGAGCCAGGGCGGCACGGCTGCGGAAGGATTTATAGTCCCGCGGGTCGCAGTCGCTCCAGGCCCGTTCGGCCAGCGCCAGGGCGCGGGGCCACGCCATGTATTCCACCAGCCCCATGTCGTACAGGTATTCCGTCCAGATATTGGCCTGGAGGCCGCGCACCTTGGAGGCTTCCTCCGGGGACAGCTCCGGCAGTTCATAGCCGTACACCTGCCTGAGCGGTATGAGGCCCCCGATGGCCTTCGGTTCCGTGGGGGCAGAAGACTGGTAGTAGTCAAAGTAGAAGTGGGAGCACGGGGCCAGGATGACGGGATGCCCCTTTCTGGCCGCCGCCGCGGCAAAGTCATTGCCGCGCCATGCCATGACGAAGATGTGTTTGTCTGCCTCCAGTTCCCCTGCCTCATCCCAGACGATGGCGTCATAACCGTCTTTCCGCACGTAGTCCGCAATTTGTTGCAGGAAGTCCCGGCTCAGGGCCTTGAGATCCGTCTCGTTCAGGTCTTTCAAACGGTTCTGGCAGTACCTGCATTTTTTCCATGCTTCCGCGGATACCTCGTCATGGCCCAGATGAATGGGGGAGCCGGGCGGGAAGACGGCCTTGAGTTCATCCACCACGTCTTTTACGAAGCGGAGCGTTTCCGGACGCCCCATGCAGACGGCGTCCCGGCCTTTTTTCCCTTCCACGGGAAAGTCCACCCCGTCGCAGATCAAGTCCCCGTAGGCATGCATGGCCGCATAGGAATGGCCGGGAAGGTCTATTTCCGGCACAATGGTGACCTGGCGGCTGCGGGCGTAAGCGATGATTTCCCGCATTTGATCCTGGGTGTAAAAGCCGCCGTAGGTGGCCTCCGGGTCATGCTCCTGGATGGCCAGCTTCACTTCCTGCCAGTTCCATTCCCCGTTGGCCAGCGGCACGCGCCACGCGCTCATGGAAGTGAGGAGGGGGTATTTTTTGATTTCCATGCGCCAGCCGGGGCCGTCCGTCAGGTGCAGGTGAAGCCGGTTGAGCTTGAACAGGGACATGGTGTCAATCATGCACTTGACCTCCGCCATGGTGAAGAAGTGGCGGGAGACGTCCAGCATGATGCCCCGCCATTCAAAGCGGGGTACGTCCCTGATGGAGAAAACGGGCACGGAGAAGCCGTCCTCCGTCCGGTTGGCGTTCAGTACCTGCACCATGCTCTGCCACGCGTAAAAGAGGCCCCGCGGAGCCGCCGCTTTCAGGCGCAGCACGCCCCGGCCCCCCTGCCCGGCGTCCAGGCGCGCCTCATACCCTTCCCCCGTTCCCGCAGGAGTTCCTTCCACGGAACACACCACGTCTGCGGAGTCCCTGTCCCCGGTCATGGAGAGACCGGACAGGACGCCCTGGGCGTTGAGCACATTAAGGAGAGCCTCCACCGCCGGAACATCCTTTTCCGGCGCATAGACCGCCAGCCGCAGCGGGAGACGCGCCACAGCGGACCGGTCAGACCTGCATGCGGAAGGCGCGGGGAGCAGCACCTCCTCCGCCGGGAGCATTTCCGCCATGCCGGCGTTCAGGAACCCGGCCAGAGCCAGCCACGCCGCCATCCGGTAAAAACGCCCCTTATTCATCATTCCGGGAGTACGGGGAGCAGCATTCCGTTCTTTCAATAAAAGAGGAGCGCCGCAGGCCCCTGCGGGAACGGAAGATAAAGGCGGGCGGCGGTGAATTCTTTTTCCCAAGAACAGGACGTCCTGACGGATGTATTCATTTCAGCCGGCGCAAGGGTTTGCGGCACTCCCCGCCCTTTCTTTAAAAAAGGCGCGGCCATGTTTCGCCGCGCCCCGGGTTAAATCCGTTTTTCCGCCTATTTGCGGCCGCCAAAGAGACCGCCCAGGCCACCACCAAGCCCACCAAGGCCTTTCAGGCCGCCAAGACCGCCGCCCATGCCGGGAAGGCCGGGCATCTTGCCCCCTTTCCCCTTCATGGCGCCCATCTGTTTCATCATGGCGCCCATCTTGCCCTTGCCGGACATCATCTTGCGCATTTCGGAAAAGTTCTTGATGAGCTTGTTCACCTCCATCAGGGAGCGGCCGCAGCCGGCGGCAATGCGGCGGCGGCGGGACGGGTTCAGCAGGTTGGGATTGCTCCTTTCCTTCGCCGTCATGGAGAGCACGATGGCTTCCATGTGCTTCATCCTCTTGGGGTCCAGCGCGCCGTCCGGAAGCTGCTTCTTGATTTTGCCGAAGCCGGGGAGCAGGCCCAGCAGGCCTTCCAGCGGCCCCAGGTTCTGCATCATCTTCATCTGGTCCAGGAAGTCGTTAAAGTCAAATTTGCCGGACATCATGCGGTCCATGGATTTGGCCGCCTGTTCCTCGTCAATGCGGGCGGCGGCATGCTCCACCAGCCCCACGATGTCACCCATGCCCAGGATGCGGTCCGCCATGCGGCCGGGGACAAAGGGGCCGAACTGGTCCAGCTTTTCCCCCTCGCCGGAGAATTTGATGGGCTTGCCCGTCACGGAACGCATGGAGAGGGCAGCGCCCCCGCGGGCGTCCCCGTCCAGCTTGGTCAGGACGATGCCCGTGACATTCACGGCCCGGTCAAAGGTCTGGGCCACGTTCACGGCCTGCTGGCCCGTGGCGGCGTCCACCACCAGAAGGGTTTCCCGCGGGGAGAGGAAGGCGTGCAGGTGGCGCAGCTCGTCAATCAGGGCTTCATCCACTTCCTGGCGGCCCGCCGTGTCAAAGATCATGACGGTCCCGTTCTGGGTCCGGGCCCATTCCAGGGCCTCACGCGCCACGGCCACCACGTCCCGGCTGCCGGGAGCGGGCTTGTACACGGGCACTTCTATCTGTTCCGCCAGCGTAGCCAGCTGGTCCACGGCGGCGGGGCGCACCAGGTCGCAGGCCACCAGCAGGGGGCGGCGCCCCTCGTTTTTCAGACGCAGGGCCAGCTTCGCGCTGGTGGTGGTTTTGCCCGCGCCGTTCAGGCCCACTACCATGATTCTGGCGGGGTCCGTCAGGTCCAGTCCCACGGCGTCTCCGCCCAGCAGGGCGGCGATTTCATCACGGAAGATTTTGACGATCTGTTCCCCGGGCTTGATGGATTTGAGCACTTCCTGCCCCATGGCCCGCTCCTTCACGCGGCCGATGAATTCCCGGGCCACGCCAAATTCCACGTCCGCTTCCAGCAAGGCCAGCCGGATGTCCCGCAGGGCGTCCGCAATGTTCTTTTCAGAAATCTTGCCCAGGCCCCGCAGCTTCCGGAACGTGTTATCCAGTTTATCAGCTAAAAGTGAAAACATAATCGTATGATGCGCCAGACTGTGCCACATTTCCCGCCCCCCGTCAACAAGTGCGCCCTGCATGGGACATGATGCTTGACTTGCCGGGGGCTTCCCCCCATCTTTTCCCGCATGGCACCTTTTGACCTGAAAGAGGAAATTTTACGCCTGAAAAAAGAACGCAACGCCATCATTCTGGCGCACAGCTACCAGACCGGGGACATCCAGGACATGGCCGACTACGTGGGCGATTCCCTGGGGCTGGCCTACAAGGCGCAGCATACGGATTGCGACGTGATCGCCTTCTGCGGCGTCCATTTCATGGCGGAGACCGCCAAGATCCTCAATCCGGACAAAACCGTCATCCTGCCGGACGCGGACGCCGGCTGCTCCCTGGAAGCCTCCTGCGACGCCGGGGAACTGGAAGCCTTCCTGAAAGAGAACGCCGACAGGAATTATTACGTGGTGGCGTATGTGAACTGCTCCATCGGCGTGAAGGCTCTGGCGGACGTGATCGTCACCTCCGGGAACGCCGTGAAGATTGTCTCCCAGGCTCCGGAGGACCGTCCCATCCTGTTCGTGCCGGACCAGAACCTGGGCGCCTGGGTAGGCCGCCAGCTGGGACGCCCCATGGAGTTGTGGAACGGGGCCTGCCACGTGCACATGGAATTTACGCGGGACCAGATTCTGGCCCTGAAGGAGAAGCACCCCGGCGCACTGGTGGTGGCGCACCCGGAATGCACGGAGGCCGTGCGCCTGCTGGCTGACCACATCTGCTCCACGGAGAAGATGATTCCCTACTGCACGGAAAGCCCGGCTTCATCCTTCATCATCGTCACGGAATCCGGCATCCTGCACCGCCTGCGCAAGCTGGTGCCGGGCAAGGAGTTCATTCCCGCCCCCACGGAGCAGTGCTCCTGCAGCACCTGCCCGTACATGAAGATGAATACGCTGGAAAAACTGTACTTGGCTCTCCGGGACCTTTCCCCCGCCCTGGAGCTGCCGGAAGACCTGCGCAAGAGGGCGGAAGCCCCGCTGCTGCGCATGCTGGAGCAGTCCAAATCCTGACCCATTTTTCCCCCGCATGATACGCCTTTCCGACCACATCGCGGCCGCCGGCGGCTGGCTTTCCCTGGAAGCCTTCATGCAGCTGGCCCTGCACCACCCGCAGGAGGGGTATTATTCCTCCTCCATTGAAAACATCGGGAGCCGCGGGGATTTTTCCACCACTCCCACGCTGTCCCCCATTCTGGCAAAGGCCGTCGCCGCACGCTGGAAGGAGGCCTGCGCCCGCTGCGGCAGGCGGCTGCCCCTGCTGGAGATAGGCGCCGGCTCCGGAGCCCTGGCCGTCAAGGTTCTGGAACAACTGGGGTTCTGGAACCGCCTGAATACGGATTACGTGATTGTGGAGTCCTCCCCCCGGCTGCGCGAATTCCAGCACCTTCTGCTGGGAAGCCAGGCCAAAATTTATGCTACCATGGAAAAGGCGCTGAAGCACTGCGGCGGCAAAGCCTTCATTTTTTCCAACGAGCTGGTGGACGCCTTCCCGGCCCGCGTGTTTGAGTACACGGAAGAGGGCTGGCGGGAAGTGGGGCTTACCGTAAAGGACGGAGCCGTGCGGGAGGAACTGCGCCCCGTCCGCCAACAGCCGCTTTTTTCCCACATGCTGGAATATGATTCCCAGCCGGGGCAGCGTCTGGAGATTCACGATTCCTACGCACGCTGGTTCACCGGCTGGCTGCCCCTCTGGAACATGGGCGTCATGACGGTCATCGACTACGGGGACGAAATGGAGCGGCTTTACTACCGCCGCCCCCAGGGTTCCCTGCGCGGGTATAAAAGCCACCAGGTGCTGACCGGGGAGGAACTGTACCGGCACCCCGGCCTCACGGACCTGACCTGCGACGTCAATTTTACGGACCTGCTGGAGCTTTCCCGCAACTGCCTGGGGGATACGGTCACCCTGATGACCCAGCGAGATTACCTGCTCCCCTATGCGGAGAACACGCCGCAGGACGCCTTCCTGACGGACGAACACGGCGCAGGAGGCCATTTCCACGTGCTGATCCAGGAACGGCTGTAATGTTCGTCATTCCTTTCCCGAATTTGCATCGTTAAACTTCCTGTGTGCCCCTATGTTCGATCTTTCCGATTTTTTGAAAGATATTTTATCCTCATTGATTGGACCTCCCGGGAGTGGCAGGGATGACGAACAATCCCGGAGGCGTCAATGGACGGGTATTATTCTCCTGGCAATCGTCATGGGATCTCTGCTCTTATGGATACATATGAACAGCATGGCGGCTCTTGTTCTCGGCATGGTCTTTGCCTTTTGGCTGATCGCTTATATTATTGTCCAATCCCTCCGGAATCATGACTATAAATAAAATTGCCGTGGTTATGCCTAGGGGAAGTTTAGATACGAAGGCCGGGAGGCCTTCGTTCCCAGGCGACCGCTTCTCATGCATGTCATTGGAATTGTCCCATCCCGGATTTCCTATCATGACCGCGCTTTTGGGAACAAGGGCCTCCCGGCCCTTGTAAATAAGTTAGTCCATAACATCCCGGCCTTCCGATAACAAAGCTCATCCACCAACTTCCTCCTTCCAACTCCTTTCACAAAACCATGTTTGACCTTCTTTCCTTTCTGCTGGATATCCCGTCCCTTCGAGCAGAGTTTTCCCCGCGCGCCAGACATGACGGGGAATCCCCGTACTGGCGTTTCATGGGCATCCTTCTTCTGGGAGCGGACCTGGCCGTGCTGTTGTTAGGAGACATCACGGAAAGCATGCCGGCTCTTTTAGCCACTATTGCCCTCAGCCTCTGGCTAGTCGCGCACCTTGTCATCCGCTCCTCCCGGCACAGGGATAACCGAGGATAAAGCATCCTCCCTCCTTCCCAAAAGCACCCTTCACGCCAACATTGCAGGGAAACCGGGTCTACCCTCTATTTCCACTTTCAGGGCAGTAAAAACATGATGCATTCATTCTCAAAGCATCCTGTATTTCCTTCCATGGGCCTGTCATAAAAATTTTCTCCTTTTTGAACGCAAGCCCCCACCCGGGACTCTAACCTGCATCAGTAACAAACCGGGCGGCGGGAGGTAGAGAGACCGCCACCCATTATGGGGAGTTCTGAGTTTCATAGGTAATATAGTTGGATAAAAACCCGCACGGGGGAAACCCTGTGCGGGTTTATTCATCCCCGCTCCGGGGCACCCGGAAAACAGGGCCGGAACAGGCCGCAGAAAATCATGGCTGAACCAAATTAAGGCTTGAGAGTTGAAGGCATCTCGCTAATCTGGCTTCAGCAAGAATCATCTGTTATCATGGTCACCACGAACGAACCGAATGTTTACGAAACAGGAGTACTGGACTCCAACGCGGAAGGCAATTTTGTCTACACCACCCTGGACGCCGCCATCAACTGGATTCGTAAAAATTCCCTCTGGCCCATGCCGATGGGGCTTTCCTGCTGCGCCATCGAGTTCATGGCCGTGGCCTGCTCCCGGTATGACCTTTCCCGCTTCGGTTCGGAAGTAACGCGCTTTTCCCCCCGCCAGGCGGACGTGATGATCGTGGCCGGCACCGTCACCTACAAGATGGCCCTGGCCGTCCGCCGCATCTGGGACCAGATGCCGGAACCCAAGTGGTGCATCGCCATGGGCGCGTGCGCCTCCACCGGCGGCATGTTCCGCTCCTATTCCGTGCTCCAGGGCGTGGACAAGATTATTCCCGTGGACGTTTACATTTCCGGCTGCCCTCCCCGCCCGGAGGCCATCCTGGAAGCCCTGCTTACCCTCCGCAAGAAGCTGGATACCCAGCAGCCCGCACGCACGTTCTTCAAGAAGGAGGAACCGCGCGAAGCCAATGCCCCCGTGCCGGTCGAGACGGAAATGCCTCTCGAATAAACCTTTTCCGACCGTTTTACTCCGTTCCATCTTTTACCATTTCTTCTCCATGCCTTCTCTAGAATCACAGATCAAGACCGCCGCAGACAACGCCCAGAACCGCTTTGGGAAAGACGTCATCACGGACCGCTACGAGTTCCGGGGCGACATCACGCTGACCGTCGCGCGCCATGCCGTGGCGGACGTAGTCCGCTGGCTGCGGGATTCCGCCGGGTTTGACATGATGGTGAACCTCTGCTCCGTGGACAACATGGGGGAAAGCCCCCGCTTTGAAGTCAATTATACGCTGACGCAGGCGGAAACGGGCGTGAACCTGAGCCTCAAGACGAAGGTGGACGACGGAGAGGAAGTGCCCAGCGTCACGGAAATCTTCCAGTCCGCCAACTGGCACGAGCGTGAAGTATGGGACCTGATGGGCATCAAGTTCTCCGGCCACCCGGATTTGCGCCGCATTTTGATGTGGGAAGGCTATCCTTATTTCCCCCTGCGAAAGGATTTCCCCGTTCAGGGCGTACCTACTGAACTGCCGGGCGTCGCCTTTACGGAGGCGGCCCCCACCCAGGGAGCGCCGTTCGCCACGGAACAGGGCCGTTGCCCCAGCGCCTGCCGCGAACCCCGGTCCCATAAATTCTAGCCCATTTTCCAGCCCCGCAAGGCGGGGTCCCTCCCATGACCCGACTCCCCCTCATCCTGCCCGTATGTATCATCAGCCTGCTCAGCGGCTGCCAGGACGCCAACCCGGCAGAGCGGGAATGGAAGGACCAGTTATATAAAAACCTGGCGATCGTGGGAGCCAGAAACTGGATTGTCATTGCGGAGTCCTCCTTCCCGGCCTATACGGGAGCCGGCATCAAGACCATGGTCTCCGACAAGACGTCCGATGAAGTGCTTCTGGACGTGCTGAACATGCTGGAGGAGGAAGCCCACGTGGTGCCCCGCATCATGATCAGCTCGGAATTGCGCAGCGTTACGGAGGATTACGCCCCCGGCATCAAGCGCTACCGCAATAATATCAATAAAATGCTTCCGGGACGCCAGCATTTTGAATTGATGAGCCGCACGATCAATTCCCTGATCGAAGACGCCGCCAAGCAGTTCAACGTGCTGGTCATCAAGACCAAGACATCCCTCCCCTATTCCAACATTTACATTGAACTGGATTCCGGGTACTGGAATTCGGAATCGGAGACGGCGCTCCGCAAATCCCTGGAGGCCAAGGATGCGGTCAACCGCCGCGCGGCCCAGGACAGGGTGCTGGACGTGCCCCTTACGCCGGGAGCCGCCCCCGCGCCGCAGGACCGCAAGGAGAATCCCCCGGCGCCCGGCGCGCCCGCATCCACCCCCACGGACAACCTGCCGGAGCTTCCGCGGGAAAACCGCCAGCCGGCCTCCCCCGCCGGGAACCAGGCTCCCGGTGTGCCCCCGCCGCCCATCAAGGATCCGCTGGGAGGGAAAACCGCCATTGCCAGATTTTCATAAACCATCATATGGACAAGGCCACAGAAGAACGCCTCCGCGTGGAGGCATGGGTAGGGGACGCCATTCTGGCGCTGTACGTCAGGGAATGGATTCTGGCGGAGGAAGGAGCGATCAACGGAAAGCTTTTCATCGAATTCACCAGCAATGATTTCCTGCGCCGCACCGACAACGCCACAGGCGTGGAAGCGGAAATAGGCCGCACCTTCAAGGCAGGAGGCCTGGAAGCGGCCTATGCCTGGATTGAACATCATTTGAAGCCCCGCATGGAGGAACGCTGGCACACCCTGCGCAGAAAAGCCCTCCGGTAGCCTGCCGCCGCCATGTCCGCCTCCGGAACACCCCTGCCCTGGGACCGGGACAACGGCCCCTGCGTGATGGCCCCCCCCCATTTGAGGGATTGGGCGGAAGAGGCCGCCGCCTTCCTTTCCCGCCGGGGCATGGATGAGGTCACGGCCTTTGCCACGTCCGGTTCTTCCGGTTCGCCGCCCAAAGCCATTTTATTCACCCGGCGCGCCCTGGACGTCTGCGCGCGCGGAGCCCTGGAACACCTGCACGCGGAATGCGGGGACTGGTGCTGCCCCCTGCCCGTCTGGCACGTGGGGGGCGCCATGATTTACCTGCGCGCGGCCCTGGCCGGGACCGACGTCCATGCGCTTCACGGCAGGTGGAATCCCCAGGCCTATGCGGACCTGATGAAAAGCTCCGGGGCCTGCTGGTCCTCCCTGGTTCCCACGCAGGTGGTGGACTTGGTCAATCTGCGCCTCCGCGCGCCTTCCACCGCCGGATGCATCATCGTAGGAGGGGGGGCGCTGGACATGGAGACGGGCAGGAAAGCCCGCGCCCTCGGCTGGCCCGTGGTGCAGAGCTACGGCATGACGGAGTCCGGCTCCCAGCTCGCCACGGCTTTCCCCGGCGATCCGTACCACACGGACCGCCTTTCCCTGCTACCCCACTGGGAAGCAAAGACGGACGAGGACGGCCTCCTGCGCTTCCAGGGGGAAGGCAAGCTGTGCGGCCGCCTGCTGACGCAGCCTCATGGAGGTTTTCTGCTGGAACGGGTGGAGCCGCAGGAGTGGTGGAGCACCCGCGACCTGGTGCGCCTGGAGGGGCGTCTGCTGACCTTCCTGCGCCGGGCGGACAGGCTCGTCAAAGTCCTGGGGGAACTGGTGGACCCGGACGCCGTCCAGGATGCGCTGCGCCGCCGTGTTCCGGAGGCGGTAGTGGAGGCCGTTCCGCACCCGCGGGCCGGAATGGAGCTGGTCGCCTGCGGTCCCGCCGCTGTGCCGCTGGAACGCGCGTGCCGCGAATGGAATGCAGCTGCTCCCGGCCCCCAGCGCATCCGGGCCGTCATGGAAACGCCCATTCCCCTGACGGTGATGGGAAAACTGGACCGCCGCCGGCTGCGCGCGCTGCTGGAGGAATGCCCGGAAAAACTGCGGGAGGTTTAGTGAGGCGCATCCTCCAGGGGCTCTTTTTTAAATAATCCGGACCGGATGGACCGGATGGACCGGATGGACTGGATGGACTGGATGGACTGGATGGACGGAAGGGGCACAGGGGGGCTTAATATCCCTTGTTTACTTTGTCCATTCCGCCTTTCCCGGCTATCATTATCCTTTGCCTTGGGAGCTGCCGCACACGTGCCCGGAGCCTCCCGTCACAGCTTCATTTGTCTTCTTTAAAAAAAGAACGTGACATCATCAATAATTAAACATTCAGGCACGTGAAAAACGCTTGTAGGGCAGAGGTTTTTCCTGTTAGAAAAGAGTTGATCCATGCGTGCCCGTCTTCTGCTTATTCCCTTTATTTTTTCCGTTCCGGTTCATGCCCAGGACGTTCCGTCCCAGGCAGGGGCAAATCCACCCGTGCAGGTGGAGCAAGTCCCGGTCCGGGACCTTTCCCAGCTGCCCATGGACGGCGGCTGGACGTACGGGGAATTGCTCGGCAAGGCTGCCGCGGGAGACTTCCGGGCCAACATGCTGGCCGGGGAGTACTGGATGGGGCTTTATTACCTGAACCGGGGGGACCTGCCGCTGGCCTGCCTGGAGCACATGCAGCATTTCTTCCGTGAAGCGGCCGCCAAATCCGGTCATCCGGCTCCCAAGCTCATGATGACGGACCCCTACGGGATTTTCGGGATTTTCAAGGCGCAGTCCATGCAGCCGGAGCATGCGGAATGGCTGGACGCCTGCCGCAAGCTGGCCGAGAAGGGAGACATGGACGCCGTCACGGCGCTGTACACCGTTACGGACCTGCCGGAAGCCGAGTTGAAGCGCTACCTCGCCCCTCTGGAAAAGAAAGCCGCCTCCGGCGACCAGGACGCGCTTGCCCAGCTCGCCTTTATCAGGGTGGACTGGCTGAAGGAAGACCCCGGCAAGGTGCTTGAGTCCCTGGAGAAGCACCGGAAAAACGCCAAACCGGTTCTTCTGGCCCGGATGGGGGAACTGGCCCTTTCCCTGGGCGGGGGGCCCTCCGGCAACGATCCGGACGGCAGGAAGTGGCGGGACATGGCCGTCCAGCCCCTTTCCCAGGCCGCGGAGAAGGGACACGCGGCAGCCATGCGCCTGCTGGCGGAGATGACGAAGGGTACTGCCGCGGAGCAGTCCGGAAAGCTTCTGGCGGAATTGCGCTCCAGGGGAGATTTGGAAACCCTGCTGGGCGATCTCTCCGGCTGCATGAAGGAGAAAAGGGGAACCGTGGACGGCTACCTGCTCCAGACCCTGTTTGACCAGGCCCGCAAGCTGGGCAGCAATAATGCCTATGCCTGGTACGCCCAGTTGGTTTCCGAAGCGAAGCCACCGCAGGAGCAGGAGCTGCGCAAGGCCGCCCTGGACCTGCTGGCCCTTCATGACGAACGGGGCATGCCCTTCCTGAAGGAACCGCTTTCCCTTCCCCAGAAAAAGCTCAACCAGCTTCCCCCCTATGCCAAAACGCACAAGGAGCTGGAGCTGGCCTCCCAGCTTGGAGACGCGGATTCCAGCGTCCAGCTGGGCGAGCTGTGGAAGGAGGAACTGGCCAATACCATGGATTCCATAGGCAAAGCCCATGAAGCGCAGGAGAACATGCGCACGTGGTACAAGCAGGCGGCGGAAGAAGGCCATCCCCTGGCCAAGCTGCGCCTGGCCCAGATGGAAAACCCGGATTTGATGGACAAGCCGGCCGCGGAACCCGCCAGAACGCTGCTGACCGACTGCCTGGCGAAAGCCGCCTCCGGGGACTTCATTACGCTGAGAGGCATTTCCGAATACGTCACGCCGGAACAGTGGGAGGAGCTGACCGCCAGCCTCCGCAAAAAAGCTCAGGAAGGGGACGCCCGCAGCCAGGCGGACCTGGCCTACCTGATGCTGTTCAGCTACAGGAGCGAGGAATCCGGCTATCCGGAAGCCCTGGCCTGGGCCCGGCTTTCCGCCGGACAGGGGGATCCCTGCGGCATGTACGTGCTGGGCCGCGCCCTTATTTACGAATTCGGCCTGGAAAAACGCATGGCGGAAGGGGATTCCTGGATGTTCCGGGGGGCCCTGAAGGGCCATGTGGACGCGGCGGACATGTGGAGCTCCAATAATGAAAACCTTCAGCCTTACAGCGCCATGATGCACGGCCTGGCGGCACGGGGCCACATTCCCTCCCTGCTCTTCCTCGCCAACCAGGCGGCCTATCCCCAGGATACGGCGGAAACGGCGGCGCAGAACGCCAGCCGGAATACCTCCCATTCCGCCTACCAGCAGGTCAAGCTGAGCTTGAATAGCGAGGAAGGAAACACCCCGCCGTGGCTCCGCAAGCCGGGGCAGAAGGATAACGCGGAAGATACGCTGACGGACGCCGGAGCCGTCCCCCCCTGGATGACGCCGTCCGGCAGGGAACGCCAGGCCCCTGCCCCGAAAACCATCAATCCGGAAGCCGTGAAGTTCTGGGAACAGGCCGTGGAACTCGGCAGCCTGACCGCCCTGGACGAATTGGCCAATTATTATGAAACCGTGGCCGGGAACGTGCAGGACCCTGCGGAACGGCAGCAGCTGCTGGCCTCCGCCATGACGGCGGCCACCGCGCTGGTGAAGAAGGAGGACGTGCGCGGCCTCAAGAGGCTGGCCCGGTATTACGAGCAGGGGATCGGCGTGCAGCCGAACAAGGAGCTTCACAAGGATTATGTGCTGAAAGCCGCCGCAACCAAAGACCCGGAAGCCCTGGTGGAAAAGGCGCGCCTGCTCATCAAGGGAGAGGATATGGAGCCGGACCCGAAAACGGCGATGGACATCCTGACCAAGCTGGAACAGAACCAGACACATGCCGTGCCCGGCATGTATTTCCTGCTCGGCTACCTGCATGAGGAAGGGCTCGGCACTCCGCAGGATATGGCCCTGGCCTACCAGTTTTACATTAAGGGAGCGGAACAGGACGACGCCAAGTCCATGAACAACCTGGGCTCCATGTACGAACGCGGAACGGGCGTGGCCAAGGACCTGGCGGAAGCCAGGAAGTGGTATGAACAGGCGGCGGAGCTGGGGAATGAAGACGCCCGCGCCAATGTGGAGCGGGTGAAGGAAAAGATTAAGAAGAAGGCGGGGAAATAGGCTGCGCCTTTGCCCGGTGAATGCCCCGGAATGGGTTTGCGGGAGCAGGGAGCGCCGCAGGCCTCTGCGGCCGGCTGGGAATGAGGTGAGGAAAGCGAGCGCGATTCTTCAACGGGACATTCCCTGTTTTTAAGATGAGGAGGCCCATTCAAGGTTCGTGCATTCTGCCATGCGTGGCTGTTCGGGCCGCCCGCATGGGTATATGGCGCTCCCTGTTCCGGCCATGCCGTGCCGGGACGGATTTTGCTTTCCAAGGCGTAAGCAGGGGCGGAAAGGCACCTCCACAAGGAGGGCTGCTGAAGTTATTCCCGTGTCACTTTCAGGCGCAGGAAGCGCCGCTTCATGGCGCTGTCCTGCACGGGCTCCGCATCCCGGAATTCGGCAGACGTTTTTCCGGCGGTTTCCACTTCCCCCAGGGAAGTCCAGTTAACCAGGTCCGGGGAGACTTCCACTTCATGCTTTACCTCCGCCGCCTGAGGATTTACCGGCCACCGCAACACCAGATGCCTGCTTCCTTCAACGCCTTCTTCCACGGATACCTTCGTCACGCTTCCGCAGGGTTTCAGCGGGTCCAGGCCCGTGGCGTATTTCATCAGGTTGGTGACGCCGTCCCCGGCGGGAGCGGCATCCGCAGCCGTCCGGTCCGCCGTGGCGTCCGGCGGGAAGGAGTCCTGCACCCACTTGTCATAGCCCGCCAGGTCAGCCCCGGCCTGCGTGACGGTGACGGCGCATTCCTGCTTGTCGGAAGCGCGGAACACCACCGTTCCGGACCGTCCGGCGGCGGATTTGTTTTCCGACGCCGTCAGGATGACCGTGGTCCGGCCGATGCCGGAAGCGGCGGAAACGGAAACCCATTCCGGGGAGTCCGCCACCACCCAGCCCAGGGCTTCCTCTTCCATCTGCACTTCCACATCCACCGCCCCTCCGGCGGCGGGAACGGACGCCCCCACCCGGGACAGGCCGAACGGTGAAGCCGTCATAGGAAAGGACGTGGAGGAGACGTAGCGGTTGGCGGCCCGCAGCAGGGAGCGGCGGTCAAAGTAGTTATTGCTTCCGGAAGCGTCCGCCACGTCCAGCCCCATGTCCCAGTACATGAAGCCGGCCAGCTTCTGGTCGCTGATGTATTTGGCTTTCTTTTTGACGGTGGTGACGCCGTTGTAATGGAGCGTCAGATTGAGGCCGGAATAGGAATAAACGGCCGTGTCATGATCGGGGTTGTCCGCTTCCGGACAGTTGGCGGCTATGTCCCTGTAGCCCTTGATGTAGTCCCCCGGTTTTTTGCCGTCAGGCAGCCCGGCGGTTCCGGGCGTTCCCTGGAATGGGGCGCTCAGGATGATTTTGTTGTCCGGAAAGCCCTGGTTCCGGAATTTTCCGCAGGCGGAAACCATGCTGTTATAAGTATTCACGTCAATGGACGGCCCGTAGTTCTGGAAGGTGAAGTAGTCCACATACTGCATGTACGCCGCGGGAAACCAGTAGGCGACGGTATGCAGGGAGATGGAAAAGAACATGTCCGGATTGGTCTTCCGGATGGCCTGGGCCAGCTGGCCGTAACTGGTCCATTTTCCGTCCCCCTGGTACAGCCATTCAAAGTCCAGGTCCACGCCGTCCAGCGGATATTTTTTCAACAGGTCCCTGATGCCGTCCGCAAACCTCTGGCGGGCGGCGGCATCCGGCAGCATGGCGCTCCACGCGCCTCCGGCAATGCCCAGGCGGATGCGCATGCCTCCCACCCCTTCCGTCATGCCGCGCAGCGTGCGGACATGTTCCGCCCAGGAGGCGGTATCACGGCCGAAGACGTCGCTGTTCCCCCAGTGGGCCACGATGAGACGGTCATTCCAGTTGGGCTGTACTTCCGTGCCCAAACGGTTGACGGGCCGGGCCAGATGCCACACGCGCATGTCGTCTATTTTCCCCTTCAGGTTCCGGCCCACGACGGCATTCGGCGTGCCGTTCATCTCCCCGGCGGCAACCGCCGCCGTCTGCAGGGGGGCGCCGTTCAGGTAAAAGACGGCCGTTCCCGCCGTGGAATTGCGGATGAAGGCCAGCCAGAAGTATTCATGAAGGGCTACGGCGGGCAGGTCCGCCTCCCAGGCAGCCGTGGAGCCCGCCTGCAGGCGCGCCTTGTAATGGCCGTCCGCCCACGCCAGCGTCATGGACACGCTGTCGTTTTCAAACAGGGTGACGTTCTGCTCCCCGGCGGATAGAGCCAGGTTCACTTCAATCGTGAACGCGTTGGCATTGCTGCCCGCCAGCAGTCCGTTGCCCACGTTCATATAAGCGTCTTCTCCGGTGAATTCCAGAACGTTCGTCCGCGCGCCGTCAGCGGGGAGAAGCTGCACGCCCCGGCTTTCCGTCACGTCGTTGTCCGGGTAGGAAAAGCTGATGTCCCCATTGGCGGCGGCGGAAGCGGCGCCGATGTAAATGATATCCGAGTTATTGATCATGTGGGGACGGGACGGCCAGTTCCACATGATATGGCTTTCGCGGACGTACCCGGTCACCAGCATGTAGCGGAAGGTGTTGTTGTCCATGACGATGGAGAATTCCGTGCCGGACGGCGTCACCGCCTGGTACGGGCGGGTGAAGGAGCTGCCCGTTTTGTCCGCGAATTCCGTCCACTTGGCGTCCCGGAAGTCTCCGTCCAGCCGCCACAGCCCCACCAGGCGGCCATACCTGGGGTGGGCCATGGGCAGCGGCCCCGTCAGGAAAAAGTCGTCCGCTCCGGTCCCCAGCTCCGCATTCCAGAACCGCAGTTCGTCCCGGGCTCCCTTGAACTGCGCAGCCAGCACCAGGCCTGTCCAGCCGTTTTTCATGGAGGCCAGGTAAGGCGCGGCAGGAGCGGTTCCCGCCAATGTTCCGTCCACATACAGGCTGACGTTTTCCGTTCCCAGGGCCACGGCCACATGGTGCCAGGTTCCGGCGGCGAAGGGCTGGCCGGAAGCCTCCACGGAGGCGGGAGTTTCCGCATTCCCGGATTCCAGATGCAGACGGCCTCCGTTCAGGGAGAGCGTGGAAGCCCCCAGGGAAAGAATAGCGCCGGAGGCGGCGTCCCCATCCGGCCTGACCCAAAGTTCGCAAGTCATTTCCCCCGTTCCGGTCCAGGCATCCGCAGGCACGGGAAGCGCCACCGGGGAGGAAAGAACGGTCAGCACCCTGTTGTGGAGCACGCTGACGGGCTTCGGCTCCGGAGCGGGAGGGGCCGGGGTATCATCCGTGCGGACAGTCAGCGCATTCAGATTCAGGGTTCCGGTTCCGGCGGAGCTGCCTTCCTTCACCACGTCAAAAACGAGCGTCCCGGCCTCATCCGCTGCCGCGGTCCATTCCACCGCCATATAGGTATCCGCGTCCGCCGTGTTGACGCCCCCTTTCCACGTGTCTTCCGTGCGGGAACCGGTGGAGGTCTGAAGCGCCTTTACGTCCACATGAGCGCCGGATACCAGGGAAACGGACTGGTACGCGGGCTTGCCGCTGCCCAGGAAAAAAGAAACGGCATATTCCTTGCCGGGCGCCAGTCCGGAGAGGGAAACGCGCACCGTGCCGGCCCGGACCGCCATGCCGTTGGTAAACAATTGCAAACTCGTATTCAGGGCTTCCCCATGATTCGGAAAGGAGAAGGCGCTTTCCGCCTGCAGCACGCCGCCCGGCTGCCCTCCGCGGGTTTCCCCCTTTTCCCGCCACGTTGAATTGGCGTTGTTATAGCACATGTTTCCCACGCTCGCTTCCGATTTGGCCGTTACCGCCAGATAAACGGAGCGGCCAAATAGCGTTCCAGCCAGCACGGGGGAGGAAGAGGCTTCCAGGTTATTCCTCCGCAGGGGCACGCTTTTCAGCGTGGAGGATGGCGTGGTGGTCACCACCCCCATATTCGTCCAGCCCGGCTGTGCCGCAGAAGCCGCATTGCCGAAGTCCACGCCAAAGGATTCCACCGTTCCCGCACCCTGCCCCGGATTCCCCAGAGCGGAGAGAGCCACCGCCACAAGGACGCCGAAGAGATATTTCTTTTTCATAGATATAAGGTTATTAAATAATCTAACAGATAGACTTCTGCAAATAAAAAATGCCGGAAAGGAGGGATGAACAACATGGGCGGTCCATCCCTTCTTTCCGGACATCTCGTCAAAGATAATGCTGAATGCTCCTTAGTTTTTGCGCCGCCGCAACAGCAGCGCCGCCAGTCCGAGCAACCCCAGGGATGCCGTGGCCGGTTCGGGAATGGGTTCGGTTGCCAGCATGAATCCGTTCAAGCTGACATCTGCATTTACCACATCCGCGGCCGCTCCGGCGGAGCGTTCATAAGTGAGCGTCACCTGGCCCGAATTGTTTGTGGTGAATGCCCATTCCATCCCCACGCCGGAAGAATCCGTCGTCCCCTGGAAGGTTGAACCGGTCACCGTTCCCGCTCCTTCATAGCCGTCCATCAGGCTGCCTGTGACATTGCTGACACCGCCCGAGAGGGCCATGCTGGTTTTATTGGTTGAGAAACCGTTGTTGCCCAGAACGTACAGATAATAGGTGGTATTGGCCGCCAGGCCGCTCAACGTGAATTGCAGGCCGACGGTCTGTCCCTTCACCCCGTTGCACTTGCCGGAAATGGAAGATTGCGCCATGCTGTCCGGGAAGAGGGAGTTGATGGAGGGGGACGTGCCTGTCGCGTCCAGGTAACCCGCATTCATGGCGGCGGTGCTTTTGTACGCCATGGTGAGCGTGACGTCCTGACCGCCCAGATTGCCGAGAACCACGGACGGGGAAACGTTTCCCCCGTTTTTGCTCAAGGAAGCAATGGAGGCGTAGGAGGTGGCTTTTCCTCCCGTGATGGAGGAAGCCTGGGTAGCCACACTGATCCAATCCGGATCCCCCGCAGAGGAAGAACCCAGATTAATTTTCAGGGAAGCCGCAGAAGCCGCGGAGACGGCGCCTGCCAATAATAGCAGAATGAATGATTTCTTCATGGTTTTAGCCAATTCACAAGATATATGCCGGATTTGGAATCCGGTATGGATGTTACAGCCGTGAAAAATTGTTCTTCCTGATGCTCTGCAACATTTCCCCATTCCCCCTTTTCACAGCTTTATACCGCCGGCCCTGACGACTACCGCCGCCAACATGCAAAGACGGTCAGTAATGATTGCGGAACAAAAAGAAAGCCTGTTATATCAGGAAATCCCTACGGCAATTTCCAGGATATTGCCAAGCCAAATTTCCTTAAAACGTTTTTCTTTCAATTTTGTAGGCTTGACTCCGGATTCCAAATCCGTCCGTTTTATAACCCTGTCCTGACCAATAAGTTATTTTTTATCATTTAAAACCGGAATATTTATGATTTCCAGACTTTACCAAATATTCTTTTTCTGTATTTCCACGAATTCCATTAATTATTCCGTTTTTCATGGAGGAAGATGGTTGCAGCCATCTACGGTTTCACATCCGGAACCAGCAATAAAAAACGGACGGTTTCCCGTCCGTTTTCTGGAAATTGAAGTGTTGAACTACCGGATCAGTAGTCCAGTTCACCTCTCATGACCCGGCGCTCGAATTCGGCCACGTCCACCACCTGGCCGGTCAGCCGGGCGTGTTCCGTGGCAAAGGCCATGACATGGGAGTGGGCGGATTCTTCAATGGAGGTGGTCATGTTCGCCGGAGAGGGAACCGTCAGCATGTCATCGTAAAGGGCTTCCACCAGCCCCCAGTCACCGCCGCCGTGGCCCTGGTAGCCGCCAGCCAGTTCCTCCAGCTCCACCACGCGGGTTTTTCCGCCAAAGTGGGGCGTGACGGTGATTTCACCGGGGCCGTTTTCCTTGTAGAAGGCTCCGGCGCGGATTTTGCCTTTGGTGCCGTATACTTCAATATGGCGGCCCTGTTCAAAGGCCGTCATCGTGAAGGTGCCGGTCAGGCCGCCTTCAAAGCGCATGATGGAAACCTGGTGGTCCGGCTGGTCGTTGTCGCACTGGAGGTAGTCCCTGCCCCACGGGGAGGTTTCAAGCCATTCGCAGATTTCCTCTGCGGTGGCTTCCTGCGCGCGGTCGTAAACCATGCCCAGCCAGCGCTTGCATTCGTCGTCCGTGGCGTATTTGCGGGCGTCCCAGGGGTCTTCCCCCACCGGGGTGGTCCAGTCCGTGCAGCGTTCCGGCCGGGGGGAAGAGAGCGTTTTTTTCGTGAAGAAGGTGAGCTCCCCGAAGCTGGCTACGGAGAGGCACTTGCGCCGCCCCATGAGCCAGTAGAGGATGTCCATGTCATGGCAGCATTTGGCCACGATCATGGGGGTGGAGGTCTTGCTGTTCCCCCAGTGGCCGCGCACGAAGGAGTGGGCGAAGTGCCACGCCCCCACGCCTTCATTGGCGTTGAAGGTGATGACGTCCCCTATTTCCCCGCTGGCGATGATTTTTTTCAGGGTGCGGTAGAACTGGGTGTAGCGCAGCACGTGGCACACGGCCACGCGGCGTTTCAGCTGGCGCGCCAGGTCGCGCAGTTCCAGCGCTTCCTTCAGCGTCTTGGCGATGGGTTTTTCCAGCAGGACGTGGTAGCCCAGCTCCATGGCCTTTTTGCACGGGGCGTAGTGGTAGTCGTCCTGCGTGCCGATGATGGCTACGTCCGCCAGGCGCGGTTCCTCCAGCAGGGAGGCGGCGTCCTTGAACAGGCGGATGGAGTCCCGCTCCTCCTCCGGGGCAAAGTCACGCACGGCTTCCGTGCGCTGCTTTACGGGGTCCGCCGCGGCGGCGATGCGGTAGCGGTTTTTTTGTTCCATGGCCAGCTTCATGTAGGTGCGCGTGCGGGAGCCGCACCCGATGCCGGCGAGGGAGAGTCTTTTTTGTTCAGGCATGAGGATTGTGTTAGAGAGATTGATTTAAAGGATGCCGGATTTGACAAGCAGAGCTTCCGCGTCCGGATCACGGCCCATGAAGTCGCGGTAGAGTTCCGCGGCAGGCTTGCTGTTGCCCTTGCTGAGGATGCAGCGGCGGAAGTCGCGCCCGGTCTGCGGGTTCAGCACCCCTTCCTTCAGGAAGCGGCTGAAGGCGTCCGCTTCCAGCACTTCCGCCCATTTGTAGGAGTAGTAGCCGGAGGCATAGCCCGTGGGGTCCGCGAAGATGTGGGTCAGGCGGCGTGCCACGGAGGGGCCGCGATCCGTCATCGGCACCCGGTAGTCCGCCAGGATGCGTTCATCCGTTTCTTCCAGCGGAGTGCCCTTGTACCGCGGCCAGTTCACGTGAAGCTCCAGGTCCAGCTTGCCGAAGCAGAGCTGGCGCATGAAGTCCGTGCCGCTCATGTAGTTGCGGGCGGCGCGCATTTTGGAGAACAGTTCGTCCGGGATTGTTGCACCCGTTTCATAGTGCGCGGCGAAGAGGTCCACGGATTCCCGCTCCCAGCACCAGTTTTCATTGATCTGGGAGGGCAGTTCCACAAAGTCCCAGGCCACGTTGGTGCCAGCCAGGGATTTCACCTCCACATCAGAGAGGAGCTGGTGCAGCAGGTGGCCGAATTCATGGAAGATGGTTTCCACCTCCCGGTGGGACAGCAGCGCGGGCTTGTCCCCAACGGGCTTGGTCATGTTGCCGACCATGAGGCCCAGATGGGGCACGCGGGGCTTGCCGCCGTGCGGGGGTTCCCCCACGCTGAGGTAGTTCATCCACGCTCCGGCGCGCTTGGAGTCCCGCGGATGCCAGTCCGCATAAAAGGAACCGAGATGTTCCCCGCTTTCCGCATCATGCAGTTCATAGAACAGGACGTCCGGGTGCCATACTTCCACCGCGCCTTCCGGCACTTCCCCGAATTCACCGGGCTTGAACGCCACCGTAGGGCGCGGCATTACCGTGATGCCGTACAGGCCGGAGTAGATGGAGAAGAGGCCGTCCATCACCTTTTCCACAGAGTAGTACGGGCGCAAATCTTCCTCGTCAAAGGAGTAGAGCTCGCGGCGGCGTTTTTCAGACCAGTAGGCGGTTTCCCACGGGGAGAGCTTTTCCACGGGTTTTCCGGTTTTTTCCTCCTTGTACCGCCGTACGGCTTCCATGTCTTTCAGGAAGGAGGGCTTCACCTTGTCATGGAGGTCATTAATAAAATTCAAGGCGTTGGCTCCGCTCCCGGCCATGCGGCGGGAGGTGGCGTAGTCCGCAAAGCAGCCATACCCCAGCAGATGGGCCTTTTTATCCCGCAGTTCCAGGATTTCCGCAATGAGGGCCTCGTTGTCATATTCCCCGTCCTTCCCTATGGAGCAGGAGCCTTCCCACATTTTACGGCGCAGTCCGTCCGAGTCCGCAAATTGCATGACGGGCTGGAGGGAGGTGAATTTCTGCGTGAAACGCCAGCGGGGGGCTTCTTCCGTGCCGTGGCCGTTGGCCAGGGCGTCCAGCCGGGCGGCTTCCTTCGCGGAGTCCGGCAGGCCGGAGAGTTCCGCTTCATTTTCCACGATGAGTTCCCAGGCGTTGGTGGAGTCCAGCACGTTTTCCGCGAATTTCTTGGTCTTCAGGGAGAGCCGGGCTTCTATTTCCGCATATTCCGGCTTCACCTCGTCCGGCAGGTCCGCCCCGCTTTCACGGAAGTCCGCCAGCGTTTCCTGAATGAAGCGCTGCCTGACGGGGGAGAGGTTTTTCACCCAGTCACAGGCCGCGGCTGCTTTCAGGACCGTCCACAGGCACGGGTTCAGCGGAACGGAGGAGGAGAAGGCGACCACTTCCGGCAGCATTTCCCCGATGGCTTCCCGCTGGGCGGGTTCGTCATTGACGGAGTCCAGATGCATGATGCGGCCCCAGCCGAGGTGCAGTTCCTCAGAGGCTTTTTCCAGAGCGCCGAAGGTGCTTTCATAGGTCAGGGAGTCCAGCGGCTGGTCACAGATGGCCTGGATGTTCGCCCTGGCGCGGGAGATGGCTTCCGTAACGTCCGGCTTGATGGCGTCCGGCGTGAGCCGTGACCAGGAAACGAGGAAGGAGGGGTCCAGATAGGGATGGTTCATGTTGCTTGATGTATTTGTTATTGAAAATGAAGATGGCCTTATTCCGGGAATACAGGAGTTCATGGGAGCTCCGGCCTTCCCTGCGGCGGCCATGAAAAGATGAAGTTTACCATGTTTTAGGAGAATCCGGAGGAGCGGCGTTTGCCTGTTAAATATTTTGGCTATGTCACAACAAACAGTTGATAAATAGCCATTTTTATAGGGGAGTATCAGAACTCCCCTACAAACTGTTATTTGCAGTTATCTATACTCATTTGGAATTTCGATATGAAGTGTCTCACACAAT